>JBBROG010000053.1:0-36766 GCA_038229635.1 Gemmatales bacterium | reverse complement strand
CCAAGGAGCATCTGGAGCAGCGTCTGGCGCTGGACATGCACCGCGAACAGCAGGCCCCCAGACGCCGGCATACCTTGACGACGCTGCATCAGGCGCGCTCCAAGCCTGAGTCACTGCACTAACTTTGCTAAAGTCTCCATTCACCCTCGTCTTTTCTGTCTCGTCGACTGTGGCTTTTGAGAGGTCCATGACGAACCTCATCCCGACCCACATCGCCAAGCGGTTAATCAGCACCCTAGACGCATCAACCTTAGACAGATATTTGCGGTTAACTCTGTAAAGAAAATCCGTCGAATCAGGATCAACCTCTACGAACGGCAAGAGCCCGTCCAGTACTTGGTAAATCTCCTGGTGAGAATTGGCCTTGTACATGAGTTGTGTGGAGAACCCCAAGCGCTTGATAGGGACCGTCTTCGTTAGCCATGATCTCATCAGGTCGAGAAACCGATCCTTCTCTTCGATGAGCTTTCCTAGTGTCGGCAGAGATTCGACAAGGCTTTCCAACGTGACCTGAGGGTCGTACGACCATTGGATCCTGAACGGGTCGACGATCACGGTCAGTCGTTTGCCCTCATCAAGAGGACCGGACTGCTCAACCTGATCTTTTCTCTGTGTGGCTTCCTCCGGTTCGGTCCCGGTCAACTCTTGCCACCAATCCCGAGCATTTTTGTGCTGCGGTTCCATCGGGAAGGCAACAAGTCGCAGTATACGGGCTGACCAGCCGGACGGGTCAGGGGGAGCGTATGCTTCTTTCGACACAGGTCTCCTCCTGTCGAGCAAGGCTACATAGGAGTGATGGCAGCCTTCGTACTAATGTACTGACGATCAGGTGCCCGTGCGGCTCCGGCCACGGTCGCTACACGATTATAGGGGCCACGGAGGATATACGCAAAGGTGGCGACCGGATCAACTCTGGCTGAGCGTTAGGTCGCCCGGTTCAATCCGAGCTCTGTCATCCCCCCTATTTCTTCTCGATCACCAGCTCCCCGTGCGGCGCCGCGACCGACGCCGGGTCCTTCTCGGTCGAGAATTTGAGCACGTCAAGGAGGTGGAGCGGCTGCAGGAGTCTCCGGGGGAGCGTCCCGGCGGGCGCGTTGGCGCTCGGCCGGGCGGCGGGATCGCCCAGGAAGAAACAGGGCACGCCGTACTCCGTCTGGTCCATGCCGACGATCCGGAAGCGGAGGATGCCGGAGCGGATTTCCAGGCCCGTCTGCTCGTGGACGACACGCTTGGCGGCCAGCCGCGGCATCGGGTAACCCTCCTGCCTCGCCAGCCAGGCCAGGAAGGTGGTCATCTCCGTGCCCGAGTCCACGAGGAAAAGTTCCGGCCTCCAGGCCCCGGAGGCGGTTTTCACCTCAAGGTCCAACTCCAGGCGAAGGAGGATGTCGCCGGTGGCGTAGAGCGTGCGGTGACTGACGGGGACTTCGAGACGTGACATCTCAGGCCATCCAGATCTTGAGTTCGCGCCGCGCCTCGGGGCTCATCTTCCTGGTGAGGGCGAGCCGTTCCTCGTAGCCCACGGCCAGCACCACCGGGCCCTCCGGCGTCGGGCGGTAGAACACGTCGTGCCCGAGGCCGTTGAAGTGCCAGTCGACCGTCCAGTCGTTGAGAATCCGCAGCTCCGTCTCCTCGGTGTAGACCTCGGGAGAGTGCTTGGCCTTGTCGGCGGCGACGAGTTCCCGGACGGTTTCCGGGGGCGAGAGGAGCCCGTGCGGCAATTCGTCGGGCGGCTTGCCTTTGAGGTCCAGGGCGGCGTTGTGGATGGGGTAGCTCAGCATGGCGGTGTCCTCCTCCCCCAGAGTACCCGGCTCACTCCCGAAAGAAAAGGTGGGGAAAAGGGGACGGACGGGCACGTTGATTTTCTCCCCTCTTTTCTGACGGCGGCACTTTCCCCATGTCCCTTCCTGACACCATCCGGGATCTTTTCCGACCCGGCGCGGGCGGGTAGAATGGAAATCGGGCGGCGACGTCGGGGGAGGCCTGTCGCAAATTGAGAATGAGGAATTGAGGATTGAGAAGGTACAAGGGAGATCGGGCGGTGGCGCGGCGGGAGGCCCGCGCGCCGCACGGGGGTAGGGTCGGGGGCGGGAACGGGAAGCATGTGTCGGGAACGACTCACAGGCGCTCACGACTCACACCCCGACGAAAAGCCTGGAAAATGCAGAGAAATGAGGACGCGGGGGGTGTGAGTCGGGGTGTGAGTCGGTGTGAGTCGCACCCGGACCCTTCGCGGTGAGTTGGCCGTTGGCCCCCGCCGTCTCGGCTGGTAACATGGCCGTCGGCGTCCGACCTCGTCCGTAGACACAGGTGGCCTTCCCATGAACAAGGCGGAAGTCATCTCCATCGGCAGCGAGATCACCAGCGGCCAGTGCCTCGACACGAACGGCCAGTGGCTCAGCCGCCGCCTCGCCGAGATCGGCGTCAGCGTCGGTTGGCACACCACCGTCGCCGACGACCTCGGCGCCAACGTCGACGCCTTCCGCATCGCCACGCGCCGCGCCGCCGTCGTCCTCGCCACCGGCGGACTCGGGCCGACACAGGACGACCTCACGCGCGAGGCCCTCGCCCGCCTCGCCGGCGTCGACCTCGTCCTCGACGAGGAGTCGCTGCGGCAGATCCGGCAAATGTTCGCCCGCCGCGGCCGCTCCTTCCCCGAGCGCAACAAGGTGCAGGCGTACTTCCCCGCCGGCGCCGAGCCGATCCCCAACGCCAACGGCACCGCCCCCGGCGTCTGGCTGAAGGTCGGCGACAGCGTCGTCGCCGCCATGCCCGGCGTCCCCTCCGAAATGTTCGCGATGTACGACACGCAGGTCAAGCCGCGCCTGCTTGGCCTCGGCCTCGGCGGCGGCGTCCTGGTGCAGCGCAAGATCAACTGCTTCGGCGCCGGCGAGTCGGCCGTCGAGGAAAAGCTCCTCGACGTGACGCGCCGCAGCCACGTCCCCGAAGTCGGCATCACCGTCTCCGACGCCACCATCTCGCTCCGCATCCTCGCCACGGCCCCCGACGCCGACGCCGCCCGCGCCCTCGTCGCGCCGGTCGAGCGAACGATCCGCGAGCGCCTCGGCGACCTCGTCTTCGGTGAGGAGGAGGAGGAATTGCAGGACGTCGTCTTGCGGTTATTAGGACAGAGGCGGTTGACGTTGGCGACCGCCGAGAGCGTGACGGGCGGGCTCGTCGCCCAGCGCCTGGTGAGCCGGCCGGGCGCGAGCCAGTGGTTTCGCGGCGGCATTGTCGCCTACGACAACCGCCTCAAGACGGAGCTGCTCGGCGTGCCGCAAAGCCTCCTCGACGAACACGGCGCCGTCAGCGCGGAGGTCGCGGAGGCGATGGCCGTCGGCTGCCGCACGCGCCTGGGCACCGATTTGGCGGTCAGCGCCGTCGGTATCGCCGGGCCGGACGGCGGGTCGGCAGATAAGCCGGTTGGCCTGGTCCACGTCGGCCTCGCCTGGGACGGGGGGTGTTCGTCGCAGAGCTTCAACTGGGGCGGCACGCGCGCCGAGGTGCAGAGCCGCACGGCGAAGTTCGCCCTCAACCGCGTGCGGCTTCAGTTGCAGAAGTCGTAAGAGTGCCTCAAAGAACTCACCACAGAGAACACAGAGAACACAGAGGAAAGACAAAGGAAAGGTAGGTGCCCGGTTGCCCCGCTTCTGCTTTGCCTTTTCTCTGTGTTCTCTGTGTTCTCTGTGGTGAGTTCTTTGAGGCGCGCTAAGCCGCTTGCGGCTTCGCATTCGCCAAGCCGCAAGCGGCTCCGGTTCAGACCTCTTTGCGGACCCACTTCGCCAGGAGGGCTTCTTGCAGGTCGACGCCGAGGAGGTGAGCGTTGACCATCGCCATGCCGACGACGTCGGCCAGTTCGGCGGCGGCCGCGGCGAGCGCCTCGTCCTCGGGGCGGACCTTGTCCGGGCGGCACTGGCGCCGCGCGATGAGCAGCGCCTGCGTGAACTCGCCGACTTCCTCGGCGAGTTTCAGCGCCGCGAAGTCCTGATCGATGACGACGCCGTAGCGCCGCTCGTACTCCCGCGCGACCCGGACGACCTCGGCGGCGATTTCCCGGAAATCCATCGAGTGGCTCCCAAATAACCCCGCGTGGCAAACGTGTCCCGACGCTGTCAGGGCGAGTATAGCAGACGGCGCGGCGCACGGGGTCTTTCCTCCGCCCCCCCGGGTGTGGTAGAAAGCAGTGTTGCGTTCCGCACCCGCCGCGCCGCGAGGACTGGCCCATGGGCATTTACGACCGCGACTACTACCGCAAGGAAGGCCCCGGCTTCCTCGCGTCGTTCACCGGCCAGGGCAAGGCGTGCAAGTGGCTTATCGCGATCAACGTAATCTTTTTCGTCGCCCAGCTGATGACGCCGCCCGCGCCGCGGCCGCGCCTGCCGCGCGTCGGGCGGGACGAGGACGGGCAGCCGGTCCTCCTCATGCCGGACGAGGCGGCGCGGGAGACGACGTTCGGCGACCGCTTCGGCGTCGTCCAGGAGGCGCTGCAACTCGACGGGCCGTCCGTGCTGCACGGCCAAATCTGGCGGCTGCTCACCTACGGCTTCCTGCACGACGCCACCGGCAGCGGCGGCGTCATGCACATCCTTTTCAACATGCTCTTCCTGTGGTGGTTCGGGCATGAGATGGAGGAGTTGTACGGCTTCCGCGAATTCCTGATGTTCTACCTCGGGGCGGTCGCGCTCGGCGGCGTCGGCTACGTCGCCTGGGCGATCAGCCAGCACGACGTGCGGCCGTGCGTCGGCGCCTCCGGCGGCGTGACCGGCGTCATGGTGCTGTACGCCTTCCACTACCCGACGCGCGTCATACGTCTGTGGCTCTTACTCCCGATACCAATCTGGCTGTTCGTCGGCTTCCAGGTGGCCCAGGACACGTTCATCTTCGCCCGCAGCATCGACACGGGCACCGCCGTCACGGCGCACATGGCGGGAGCCGCGTTCGGCCTCGTTTACTACAAGTTCAACTGGCGGCTGGCGCCGCTGTGGTCGGCGCTGACGCGCCTCAAGTTGCCGCGCCGACGGCCACGCCTGAGCGTCTACCGCGACGACCCGCCGACGCCGGTACGCGCGCCGGCGGCGCGTCCGACCGCGTCCGCGCCGGTCGCCGAAATGGACGAACACCTGGAAGCCAAGGTCGACGCCGTCCTCGAAAAGGTCGCGCGCAGCGGCCGCGACAGCCTCACCGAGAGCGAGAAACAATTCCTGGTTCGCGCCAGCGAAGTTTACAAGCGCAAGCAGCGATCCTGAGACGGAGGAGGACGACGATGCCCCTGTACGAATTCGCCTGCAAGACGTGCGAGCACACGTTCGAGGAACTGGTCTTCAACGGCGAGGCGGTCGCGTGTCCCGAGTGTCACGCCGACAAGGTCGAGCGGCTGCTCAGCCTGCCGGGCCGGCCCAAGGTGACGCAGGGCTCGTCGCTGCCGATGTCGAACTGCGACCCCACGGCGCCGCCGTGCGGGCCGGGGTGCTGCCGGATGTAAGTTTAGCCGCACGCCCGCAGGGCGGCGGGCCGGCAGCGCGCCCGGCGGGCCGGCAGCGCGCCCAGCGGGCCGACAGCGCGCCCAGCGGGCGGGCCGGCCAAACGGGGAAGTGACGCCATGCCCACCGTGATGACGCACGCCCTGGTCGCCGGCGGCCTCGGCATCCTGGCTTCGCCGCGACGGATGCCGTTGCTGTTCTGGCTGACGACGGCGAGCCTGGCGATGCTGCCCGACCTCGACGTCTGGGCCTTCCGCCTCGGCATTCCTTACGGGGCGCCGCTCGGCCACCGCGGCCTGTCGCACTCGCTCGCCTTCGCCCTCGTCGCCGGCGTGACCGCCGCCCTGCTGCTGCGCCGCCGCCTCGGCGGGGGACTCGCCGACCTGTGCGGCTTCTTCTTCCTGGTGACGGCGTCGCACGGCCTGCTCGACGGCTTCACCGACGGCGGCATGGGCGTCGGCTTCTTCGGCCCGTTCGACAACACGCGCTACTTTTTCCCCTGGCGGCCGATCCGCGTTTCGCCCATCGGCCTGAGCTTTTTCAGCGCCGAGGGCGGCCGAACGCTCCTCAGTGAAATCGTCTGGGTGTGGCTGCCGACGGCCGCCGTGGTTGCCCCCGTATGTCTCTACCGGCGCCTGCGCGGCGCGCGCTGACCCGTTCCCCCAACGACGAGGGCACGTCCATGCCGAGCGGCCCGTTCTCCGGCTTGTTGGTGATCGACCTGACGCGCGTGCTGGCCGGCCCGTACTGCACCATGATGCTCGCCGAGTTAGGCGCCCGCGTCGTCAAGGTCGAGAACCCGCGCGGCGGCGACGACTCGCGCGGCTTCGACCCGTTCTTCGAGGGGCGCTCCGCCTACTTCGCTTCGCTCAACCGAGGTAAGGAGAGTATCGCCCTCGACCTCAAGGCGGACGACGACCGCGCCGTCTTCCTGGAGATGGCGCGCCGCGCCGACGTCCTCACGGAGAATTATCGTCCCGGAACACTCGAACGCCTGGGGTTGGGGTACGAGCGGCTGCGCGAGATCAACCCGCGCCTGGTGTACGCGGCGGTGTCGGGCTTCGGCCACAGCGGGCCGTGGAGCCGCCGGCCGGCCTACGACATGATCGTGCAGGCGCTGGGCGGGCTGATGAGCCTCACCGGCCACCCCGGCGGCCCGGCGACCAAGGCCGGCACGTCCGTCGGCGACATCACCGGGGGGTTGTTCACGCTCGTCGGCGTCGCCTCGGCCCTCTACCACCGGGCGGTGACCGGCGAGGGGATGAAGGTCGACGTCAGTATGCTCGACGCCCAGATCGCCATTTTGGAGAGCGGCGTCATGCGCTACGCCGTGACGGGGCAGGCGCCGGGGCCGATGGGCAACCGCCACCCGTCGATCGCGCCGTTCGAGCCGTTCGCGACCGCCGACCGAGCGCTGGTGATCGCCGCCGGCAACGACGCGCTGTTCGTCAAATTGTGTGCGGCGCTCGGCCGGCCGGGGCTGGCGTCGGACCCGCGCTTCGTGACGAACCGCGACCGCAACCGGCACGCGACGGAGTTGAAGGACGAGTTGGAGGCGGTGCTGATGGCGAAGACGGCGGCGCACTGGGCGGGCGTGTTCGAGGCGGCGGGCGTGCCGTGCGCCCCGATCCACGACGTCGCCGACGCCGTCGAGTGCGAGCAGGTGAAGGCGCGGAACATGGTCGTGACCGCCGGCGGGCTGCGCATGCCGGGGAACCCGGTGAAGATGAGCGCCTTCGACGACGCGCCGCAGCGCCGGCCGGCGCCGGACCTCGACGCCGACGGGGCGCGGCTGCGCGCGGAGTTCCGGCCGGCGGCGCACGAAGCGGAGTGACGCGGGCGATGAGGGACGAGGAGATTCGCGACCTGGTCGCGTTCGCCTGCCGCATGGGCGACGTGCCGGAGTTGCTGGGTCGGATTCGCGTGGCGTGGGGCGCCCGCTTCACCGCGCGGATGGGCGACGCCCGCTGGGACGCCGTCCGCAAGGCCGGGCTGATCCGGCTGTCGGCGCCGCTGTGGCCGAAGGCGTCGGAAGCGGAGCGGCGCGAGACGGTCATTCATGAGGCGTGTCACGTCATCGCCGACTTCAAGTTCGGCCGCAATCAAGGGCACGGCGACGGCTGGCGGCACATGATGATGCTGTGCGGCTACCCCGACGCGAAGCGCTGTCACGCCGTCGACCGCGAGGCGATTGTTCGCCGGCGCCAACAGAGCCGGGTGAAGGCACGCTGCGCCTGTCCGGACGGGGTGAGCGTCGGGCCGACGCAGGCGCGGCGCATCAGGGCGGGGGTCGCTTATCACTGCCGCCACTGTCGCCAGCGGGTGGAGTTGTGAGCGTGCCGCTTGCGGCTTCGCACCCTCCGCCGCTCGCGGCTTCGCACCCGCGCGACAAGGCGCGGGCGCGGAACCGCGAACGGCACTCATTCCTTCTTTTCCGGCTCCTTCTTGTCCATCTCCTCCGCCTTCGGCGCGGGCTTGTCCCCTTCCTTCTCCTTCTCTTTCTCCTTTTCCGGGGGAGGCGCCGGCTTGGCTCCGGCGTCGTCGGCGCCCTTGAGCCCCGGCTTGCCGGAACCCGGCGGCGCCGCGGGCACGGGCACCTTCTTCATCGCCTGGGGCCTGGGGTAGTCCTTGTCGTGCAGGGCCACGACGAGGCCGTTGTTGGCGGCCAGGTACAGGCGGTCGGTCCAGTCGTTGGGGATCGGCACGACGAAGTCGCGCGTGGCCGGGTACGTGCTGAGCAGGGTGCCGCGCACCCGGTCGAGGACGAGCAGGCGATTACTGCGGTCGTAGGCGTAGACGAATTTGCCGTTGGCGGCGAGGAAGCGGTCGGCCTCGTCGTTGCGCCACAACTCGACGCCGGCGGTGCGGTCGAGGCGGGACAGGCCAGCGCCGGCGGCGGTGACGAACACGTCCTCGGCGAGCGCCGCCGGGGGGTAGAGGACGTCCGTGCCGGTGGGGAAGCGCCACTCGACCAGGCCGGACAGGATGTTGACCGCGTACAAATTGAGATCGCCGCTGGCGACGTAAGCGGTTTCGTCGCTGTAACCCGACGTGACGCGAATGTCGCCGCGGGTGGCAATGCGGGCATTCACCTTCTGGTCGGAGCCGAAGGCGGCGAGAATGGTGCCGCGCGCCTCGGGGACGAGGAGCCGCCGGCCTGCCACGATGGGAGCCTGCTCGACGCGCGAGCCGAGGGGGTAGCTGAACAACTCGCGGGGCTGGGGGCCGAGTTGGTCGGCCGCGCTGGCCTCGCTGACGCTGCGGACCGAGGCGCCGAGCGAGGCGACGTTGACGGCCTGGGCGGCGAGGCCGCGCGGGTTGGACGGCGTCGTCCCGCCGGCCGGGGCCGTTTCGGAAACGCGCAGCGACGGCAACTCGAAGACCATCAGGCCGCGCGCCGACAGCGGCAGGTAGAGGCGTTCCTCGTCGGCGGCCGGCGGGCCGGTGGTGCCGCTGCTCAGGACCGTCTTCCACTGCAGGCGCCCCGTGGCGCGGTCGACGGCGAACAGTTCGACGTTGTTGATGACGAAGACCGACTCGCTGTTCCAGGCGACCGACTGCGCGCCGCGGTAGGCGGCGCCGAGGCGCGTCGCCCAGAGCGCCTGCCCGTTTTCGGCGTCGAGGGCGGTCAGCAGGCCGCTGCGTGTCTGGATGAAGATCTCGTAAGTGTTCTTCGCCGCGTTGGGGGCGATCTGCACGGTGTAGAGGCCGTCGCGGCGGCCGTCGACGGGGACGAAGCTGCTCCACGCGACGCGGAGGTTGAGGCGGTCGAGGGCCTCGCGCGGCGGGACGTTGGGCGTGCTGTAAAGGCGCTCGGAGGGCTGGGCGGCGGCGCCGGCGGCGAAGGCGAGCGTCGCCGCCAGCGCCGCGGCCAGGGGTCGGGTCATGATCGTCTCCCCGAAAGGGTCGGCGAAGGAGGGTCGAGAGAACGGCTTCTCCCACTCTAACACGAGGCGGGGCGCCTCACCAGGCGCGCGGCGCGTCCGCGCGCGGGCGGCCGTTGCGGTCGTGACGGCGGCGCCGGTGGTGCCGGACTTACTTCTTGCCGAGGCGGCGCTTGGCGGCGAAGAAGTCGCCGAGGACGCCGGCGCAGCGGTCGGCCATGACGCCGCCGACGACCTGACAGCGGTGGTTGAGGCGCGGGTCGGTGGTGATCTGGTAAAGCGTGTCGCAGGCGCCGGCCTTGGGGTCGGCGCAGCCGTAGACGACGTGCGGCAACCGGGCCTGGACGATGGCGCCGGCGCACATCGGACAGGGCTCGAGGGTGACGTAAAGGACGCAGTTCTCCAGGCGCCAGGAGTGCAGCGCCTCGGCGGCCTGGGTGATGGCGATCATCTCCGCGTGGGCGGTCGGGTCGCAAAGCTGTTCCCGCTGGTTGTGGCCGCGCGCGACGACGCCGTGTTGGAAGGAGACGATGACGGCGCCGACGGGCACCTCGTCCTCCTCGGCGGCGGCCGCCGCCTCGTCGAGGGCCATCGCCATGTGGTGCAGGTGGAACGGGTGCCGCGGGTCGGTCAGCGGCAGGTCGAAGGGGGACCAGTCCAAGCGCGGCTCCTTGAGAGGGCTCAGTCGATCTTTCTCCGATACCGATCTCGATCCTCGTCCTCGTCCTCGGACGAAACGGGCCGGCGGCGCTTCGTCCGCGGCGCGGCCTGAGCGCGCGGCGGGAGGGAGTCGCGGCGCCAGAGGTGGACCCCGAAGGCACAGAGGGCGCCGCCGCCCGCCAGGCCGACGACGGCGAACGCCGCCGCGACGGGCGCCGAACGCGAAGAGACCGGCCCCCCGTCCAGAAGGATGACGCAGGTGGAGAAATCGAGGTCGGGCTCTTCCTCCCAGAGTTTCGCCTTGACCCAGTACCCCGGCTCCGGACGGAGGCGCGCCACGACCCCCTGGAGCGTCTGCCCCTGGCAAAAACTCTGAACCTCCTTATCGTTGTGGAGGCTCGACGTGACGAAGAGAGCCGGCATCGTCCCCGGCCGGCGCCCGGCATCCGCCGCCGGCCGTAGGGTGAGCCAGACCCACGCCCATCGGTCGTCCTTCGTCGTGAAGCAATAGTCGTCGCCCCAGACGAAGTCGGTCACGACGACGTGGCGGTTGCCGCCGGACCCTTTCGCCATCAGGTCGGCGAGTTTGACGACCTGCGGCGTCCCCGACACGCCGGCGTTCGCGCGGGAGTCGTACCACAGCAAACAGCAGCAAAGCAGGCCGACCAGGAGCAGGAGGACGCCCGCCGTCAAGACCGTCACGGCCGGAAGCATGGGCGATTTCATGGGCGAACTCCTCGCCGGCGCGGCGTCTCGACGACCTGGCGGTCCGCGAACCAGGAAACGGCGGCGAGGACCCCCAGAACGAGGCCCACGGTCCCGCCCACCACGACCGCGAACACGAAGGCGGGGCCTCGCGCCGCGGAAGGGGCGGCGAGCCGGAACTGACGCTCGCGGATGACGTGACATTGGGTCAGGTCGATGCCGGGAAAATACTTTTCGAGGCCTCTCTTGAGCGAGTGGTTCATCCGCCAGTCGGCCGACCCGTCCTCGACCACGCCATCGGCGAAGTTCAACTGATAGACGCTGTTGAGGTCATCCTCGCCGCGCACGTTATCCGACACGAAGAGGTAGCGGATCTTTCCCCCGATCGGCCCCCTGTCGCCGTCGATGTCTTCGGGGAGGACGAGTGCGAGGTAAACGTCGGCCCAGTGGCCGTTGATCCCGTAGTAAGTGTATCCTTCGAGGAACTCAAAATCCTTCACCCGGACGTTCGGGTTGCCGCCGTGGCCGCGCGCGATGAGGTCGGCGAGCCGGATGACCTGGGGCTGCACGGCCGGCGTAACGGGTTTGCCCGACTCGAGAAGGCCGACGACCGCCAGTCCCACGAAGGCGCCGGCCACAAGGACCGCACTGACGAGCAAGGCCATCGTCCGCGTGCTCATCGGAACACACCTCTCCGCGGGGTTTCTTACGACGGGTTGTCGAACACGCCGGGGGCGACGTGGAAGTAGGCGGCGAGCTTGGCGATGTGCCCGCGCGTGAGCTTGCGCTTGCCGGAAATCACCGCGGAGATCGTGGAAACGGCAATCCCCGTCGCCCGCGCCACTTCCGCCTGCGGCACGTCGCGAGCCTCGATCAGGTGAGCCAGCATGTCCGCGTCGGAAACCGGCTCAAGCGGGTATGCTTCCGATTCATAATTCTCGATCAGGTCGCCGAGTACGTCCAAGTAATCCTGCTCGGCCTCATCCAGGTTGTCGCGGTCCAGGAGGGCGTGGAGCATCGCCGTCGCCCGGTCAAGTTGCTCCTCCGACCGAACGGGGCGAAGGGGGAACCGCGCCACCAATTGAAGGTACGTTGCCGGCGCCAGGACTGCCGTCGCCTTGCCTTTGCGGCCTGCCATAAGTTCAGCCCCCCTTCCACTTGCCGAGGTCGTACTCGGCGTGACTCAAAATGTGGCGAATGTACACCTTGCGGCGGTTGTAATGGATGACGGCGATGAGCCGGTACTTGTTGCCGCCGATGTTGAACACAGTGAAGCGGCCGACTTGGTCGGCGTGGGGGTAGACCGCACGGAGGTCGGCGAAACACTCCCAATTCGCTTCGGCCACGCCCCGGCGCCATGCTGTCAGGGGAGCCTGGGCGTCGGCGTGCTTCGCCGAGAACATTCGCAGAGCCTTCCGTGATATAATATGCATCTTCCGACTCAAGCATGAGCGGTAAGGCAATGACATATTATTCGCAATTTGCGAACGAGGCAACCCCAAACCGTCCAAAAAACCAACGAGAGCCTGCCGCGCGGTCAGCCATTAAACGGACATCCCTAGCTGCCAGAACAGAAACGCCCACACGTCCGTCAGCTCGTCCAGCACCTTTGCTCTTGGCTTGCCGGCCCCGTGACCGGCCTTGCTCTCCAGCCGCAGCAGGACCGGCCGGGGCGACGCCGTCGCCGCCTGTAGCCGCGCCGCCATCTTGCGCGCGTGCAGGGCGTCGACGCGGCTATCGCCCTCCGCCGTCGCCAGCAGCACCGCCGGGTACGCCGTCCCGTCTTTGACCCGATGATATGGCGAGTAGGCGTGCAGCCAGCGGAACGCCTCGGCGTCGTCGGCCGAGCCGTATTCGGGGATCCACAGTCGGCCAATCAGGAAGCGCTGGTAGCGCAGCATGTCGAGCAGCGGCACCTGACACACGACCGCCCGGAACAACTCCGGCCGCTGCGTCAGCGCCGCGCCGACCAGCAGCCCGCCGTTGCTGCCGCCCTGAATCGCCAGCCGCTCGCGACTCGTGTACCCCTTGGCGATGAGCCACTCGGCGGCGCCGAGAAAGTCGTCGAAGACGTTCTGCTTGTCGCCGAGCATCCCCGCCCTGTGCCACGCCTCGCCGTACTCGCCGCCGCCGCGCAGGTTCGGGATCGCCAGCAGGCCACCCCGCTCCAGGAACAGGAAACGCGACGCGGCGAAGCCCGGCGTCATGCTGACGTTGAAGCCGCCGTAGCCGTACAACAGCGTCGGCGTCTTACCGTCCGGCTTCAGGTCCTTTTTGTGGGCGAGGAACATCGTGACCGGCGTCCGCGCGCGGTCGGCCGACGGGTACGTCACCTGTTCGACCTCGTAGGCAGCGAAGTCGATGTCGGCCTCTATGCGCTCCCATAGCTCTGTTTTATCCGTCTTCAGGTCGACGCGGTAGATGCTCGGCGGCGCCGTGAACGACTGGAAGCCGAAGAACAGTTCGGCGCCGTCCCACTCGGCGCCGAGTCCGGCGACCGTGCCGAGCGTCGGCAGTTCGATCTCGCGGCGCGGCGTGCCGTCGCGGTCGAGGAGTTTCAGCCGCGACGACGCCTTGCGCATGGACAGCGCCGCCAGCGAGTCGCCGACCGCGACGACGCCGTCGAGGACGTCCGGCCCTTCGGCGATGACTTCCTCCCAGTCGGCGCGGCCGGGCTTGCGCGGGTCGACGCGAAAGAGGCGGTAGCGCGGCGCCTCGTGGTTGGTGTGGACGTAGAAGCGGTCGTTTCGCACCACGGCCGAGAAGAGCGCCTCGACCCCCTCGACCAGCGGCGCGAAGGCGGCTTCGGCCTTCGTGCGGTCCTTGAAGTAGATTTCCGACTTGGCCCAGCCCTGCTGTACCGTGACGACGAGCCAGCGGCCGTCGGGCGACAGGCGGGCGTCGGGCCAGTCTTCCGGGGCGCGGCCGTCGCCGAAAACCTTCTCGTCGCCCGCCGGGTCGGCGCCGAGCCTGTGGAAGCGGACGTGCCGGTGGTAGTTTTCCTCGCCCTTCTTCGCGCCGGCGGGGTAGCGCGTGTAGTAGAAGCCGCTCGAATCGGGCAGCCAGGCGACGGAGCAGGAGCGCGTGCGCGGGATGACGTCGAACAGGTCCTTCCCGGTGGCGACGTCGCGGACGTGCAGCGTCGACTGTTCGTCGCCGCCGCGCGACAGGCCGTAGGCAAGGAGTTTGCCATCGCGGTTGGGATACCACCAGTCGAGGGCGGCCGTGCCGTCCTCGGCGAGGCGGTTCGGGTCGACCAGCGCCCGCCCGGCGCCGCGCAGCCCTTCGCGGACGTAGAGGATCGGCTGATTCTGCTTGCCGTCGCGGCGCGTGTAGAAGTAGTGCCCCTTGACCGGCGCGGGCGTGCCGACGCTGCCGACCTCCAGGAGTTGCCCGAGGCGCCGGCGGATCGCGTCGCGGCCGGGAACTTTGTCGAGGGTCGCGCGCGTCAGAGCGTTTTGCCCGTCGACCCAGGCGCGCGCCTCGGGACTGTCGCCGTCTTCGAGCCAGCGGTACGGGTCGGCGACGGCGACGCCGTGGAGCGTGTCGACGACGTCGGCGGTCCGCGAAGGCGGGTAGACGGGTTTCTTGTCGTCGGCGGACATCGTCGGCACCAGAATCAGGAGGAGAGTGACGCAGAGGAGCAACGGACGTCGCATGGGGACGCCTCCCGAGGCGGGGGAGTGGGTTGGCGAAATTATAGGGATTGGAGTCCGGGAGAGGCGCGGCTCTACGACGCCCGGGGGAAGGAGGACAAGGCGGGCGCGGGGCGGAAGAAGGGGGGAGGAGGCGAAAAAGAACAGGAGCGAGCCCCCGAAGTGACAACCGTTGAGTTTCTTTGCTAGAATACGGCCGGAAACCGGGTTACTGAAGGAACCTGCCATGCGTGCCTTGACCGCGACAGCCGTCGTTCGCCCCGACCATACGCTGACTCTCCAGGTCCCGGCGGACATTCCTCCGGGGCCGCGGACGGTTGTCGTCGTGTTTGAAGACCCTCGGGAGGTCCGTCAAGAACGAATCGCCATCAAGTTCAACCCGCACCCGGTCGGCCCCGTCGATCCCGCTTGCACTTATCGCAGGGAGGATCTGTATGACGACGACGGCCGTTGAGCCGGTGTTCGTGGATACCAACAATTTGATCTACGTCCAACAGGCGCACTCGCCGTTCAACGCGCGGGCGACGGCAAAGCTGCTCGACCTCGAATCCGCCGGTCATCCGCTCTGGATCAGCCGGCAGATCTTGCGCGAATATCTGGCCGCAATGTCTCGTCCCGGCGGACTGACGGCACCGATTCCGATGGCCGGGCTCTTGTCCGATGTGCGAGCGTTTCAGGCGCAATTCCACGTCGCCGAAGACGGACCCGCCGTCACGGGGTATCTTCTCAACTTGCTGGCCGTAATCCCCTGCGCCGGCAAGCAAGTCCACGACGCGAATATCGTGGCCACCATGCTCGCCCACGGAATCCAGCGATTATTGACCCACAACGTCGCGGACTTCAACCGATTCGCGGCCCACATCACGGTTATCCCGTTAATTCCCTAGATGCACGCCGAGGCCGAACTGCCGCCAAGGAGCCGTCGAAGAAGTCGCTCCCGCGCGGGTATAATGGTCCCCGGTCATCAGCACCCGCGGAGGGACGAACCATGCCGATCCACGATTGGATCCGCGTAAAGTCCGGAATTTATCACAACTTCCACTATCGTTGGCTCGCCGCCCTCATGGACCGGCTGAATGCCGGGCTGCTCCCGTCGGGGTTTTTCGCCATGGCCGAGCAGATCATCGGCCGGCCGGAAACCGACGTGGTCACTCTGCAAACCGCCTCGCGCTCGAAGCCCCCGTCGCCTTCCGGCGGCGCGGCGGTCGTCCCCGCCCGGCCGAAGACGCGGTTCGTGCTGCCGGCTCCCCAAGACCAGGAGCGGTACGCCCGCAAGGCCAACCGCATCGCCGTCCGCCACGAACTGGGGGAGGTCGTCGCCGTGATCGAACTCGTCTCGCCCGGCAACAAGGACCGAAAGCACTCCCTCCGGTCGTTCGTGGAGAAGGCCGTCGATCTCCTTCAGCAGCAGGTCAACCTGCTTATCATCGACCCGTTCCCGCCCGGCCGTCACGACCCGCAGGGGATTCACAAGCCGATCTGGGAGGCGTTCACGGACGAGCCGTTTGAACTGCCGCCGGACAAGCGGCTCACGCTGGCCGCTTACCAGGTCGAGCCGGTCCGCACGGCCTACGTCGAGCCGGTCGCGGTCGGCGATCCGTTGCCGGACATGCCGCTGTTCCTCTACGGCGACACCTACGTCTCGGTCCCGCTGGAGGAAACCTACCAGACGACCTGGAACGTCCTGCCGGCGGAACTCCGCAACCTGCTCGAAGAGCCGCCCGCTCCTTGATCGGGTATCGCGAGGGCGGACGAACTGCCGCGCCCCCTGGGCGCGCTCACGGCCGCCCCAGCGCCACGTCCGCCGCCCGCGTCGTCGCCGCGTCGTCGTTCTCCGACAGCGCCGCCAGGCACTGCCGCACCCGACGGTCCGAGATCGTCAGGAAGTAGCGCCCCGCCTCCGCGTCCTGCGCCGCCCCCGCCGCGTCGCCGTTGCCAAGTGCCAGCAGGTGGTCCAACCGGCTCAGCGTACAACTCGAAGCGTACAACTCGCACGCCGCGTCCGCGAGGCGCTCGTGCTGGTACTGACTCTCCAGGAAGCGTTCGACCGACCCGCTCGCCCGCAGCAGCCACTGCACCGCCAGGCCGAATTCCTTCACCCGCCGGCCGAGGCGCTGCGCCTCCGCCTTCAGCGAAGGACTCCGCACCGGCACGTCCGGCGCCGTCAGCCGCGCCGATAGCTGCTCCTTGCCGAAGCGCCACAGACGGCCCGCCCCCTTGAAGGGATTTTTGGCCGCGCCGAGGACTTCCAGCAACCCCTCGCCGACCGCCCGCGAGCCGACGGCGGCGATGAACGAACGCAGCACGTCGTTCGCCCCCTCGCCGATCAGGTTGATGCGGGCGTCGCGCATCCAGCGCTCGTAGGGCTCGTCGCTGAAGTAGCCCTGGCCGCCGTAAATCTGCAAGGTGTCGTTGACGATTTGCCAGAGGGCGTCGGTCGACCACACCTTGAGCATGGCGGTTTCGAGCATGTAGTCCTCGAAGCCGCGGTCGATGAACGAGGCGCACTCGCCCGTCGTCGCCTCCATCGCGAAGGCGTGGGCGGCCATGTACGCGATCTTCTTCTTGACCAACTCGAACTCGGCGAGCGCCTGGCCGAACTGCTGGCGCTGCTTCGCGTGGCGGACGGCGGCCCGGACGCACGCCTTGGCGACGCCGGTGCAGGAGGCGCCGAACGTCGTGCGGCCGAAGTCGAGGACCGTCAGGGCGAGACGCAGCCCCTTGCCGACCGCCCCGAGGACGTTCGCCGCCGGCACGCGCATGTCGCGGAACGCGAGCCGCGCCGTCGCCGTGCCGCGGATGCCGCACTTGGGCATGCGCGCCTCGACCACCTCGAAGCCGGGCATGTCCGGCGTCACCAGGAACGCCGTCACCTTCGTCTCGCTACTCCCGGGGACCGGCGTCCGCGCCATGACCGTCAGCACGCCGGCGATGCCGCCGTTGGTGATGTAGCGCTTCTCGCCATTGAGGACGTAAGCACTCCCATCGGGCGTCGGCGTGGCCGTCGTCTGCACGTTGGCGGCGTCGGAGCCGGCGAGCGGCTCGGTGAGCGCGAAGGCGCCCAGCTTGCGGCCGGCGGCCATGTCGGGCAGCCAGCGGCGCTTCTGTTCCTCGGTGCCGAACAGCACCAGGGCGCGGATGCCGATGGAGTGGTGGGCGTTGACGAACACCGCCGTCGAGGCGCAGTGGCCGCCGATGACCTCCATCACCTTCGTGTAGCCGAACTGCGAGAAGCCACGTCCGCCGTACTCGGGCGGCGCCGTCATGCCGAGGACGCCGAGATCCGCCAGGCCGGCGACGACGTCCGCCGGGATGTCGGCGTCGCGGTCGATGGCGGCGGCGTCGATCTTCTCGTCGGCGAAGCGGCGCACCTCGGCGACGGCGCGGCCGACGGTGTCGCGCTCGGCGGCGCTCAGTTCCGGGTAGGGGAACAGCAGCGGGGCGTTGAAGTGGCCGAAGAAGAGTCCCTTGGCGAACCCGAGCGTTTGCGGGCCGGAGAAGAGCAGTTCTTCGGCCTGTTTCTTCTGGCGGGCGAACTGTTCGGCGGTCAGAGCCATGAGCGCACTCCCACGAAGGAGCCAGGGAAGGGACGGCGGCCTCCTCATTATGCTACAGAGAGTCTGTTCGATGAGCCCCCCTCGCCCCTGTACTCAGGGGAGAGGGGCCGGGGGTGAGGGGTTTGTCCGGCTCTCCCGGTCAACCCCAGTGGACGATGCGTTCGATGTCCCCCTGGACCTGGTGGACCCACGGCAGGACGCTGTCGCGCAGGTGCAGGATCTTGCCCGTGGCCCACCCCGCCAGGGTGCCCAGCGTGCCGCTCGACACCGAGAACGGCCCGACCTGGATGGTGATGCTGCTCGCGGTCGGGTTGCGGAAGTTCATGCTCCAGCTCACGCTCGCGTTCAGGTCGAAGGTGTGCGAGAACCAGCCCCAGCCGACCGTCAGGTGGTAGGCGATCGACACCTTGCCGTCGAACTTGCCGGCGTCGTCCGCGGTCATGAAGTTGACGTTCACGTCGCGGGTCAACTTCACCCCCCACACGCTGAACTCGGGCAGCACGCTCTTGATGGCGTTTTCCAGGCTCGCGCCCAGGCGCCCCTTCAGGTCGAAGTTGAAGTGAATGGGGAGGATGAACAGAGAGCCGGCCTGCTTTTGCGGCGCGGCCAGGGCGGAGGACAGCGGCGCCGGGGCGAGGGCGGCGCCCATGTCGATCGCCACGCGACTCGCGGCCGCCTGGCCGGGCAGGGCCGGGCCGACCACCGCCGGCGGCACGTCCGCGAGCAGCGACCGCGACGGCAGCGGCGACAGCACGCCCGCGGTCATCAGGCGGCGGTCCTCGAGAGCCTCGAAACCGGGACGAAATGCGTTCTTGACCTTCATGACTGGCTCCTCGTTCGGCAGAATGCGAAATGGCGCCGCTCGTCTGCCGTCCGTTCGCGGCGCCCGGGAATTGGCCGGGGAAAACCACCAGGCTTCTGTCCCCCGCGGCGTGTCGGGCCGCGGGGGACGGCCTCTGTCTTACTGGTCGCACGAGGGGGCCTTTTCAGACAAAAAAAGTCGGCCCGCGCCTTTTTTCTTCGTGATTGCCTATCCGCCGCAGGGTAAAGTGAGTCGTCTCGCCCCGCCCGGTTCCCGCGCGAATTCGGAGGCCCCGACCCGTCATGAGCGCCGACCCGAGTGCCAATCTTCTCCCCCTGATCGAGCGCGCCGGCCGCGGGGACGAGGCCGCTTTCAACGACCTGCTCACCCACGCCTACGACCGGCTGCTGCGCCTGGCCCGGCACATCTTTCGCCACGACTTCGCCCGGCTGGCACGGCGGCACCAGACGGAGAGCGTCCTGCACGAAGCCCTCCTCCGCCTGAAGCCGCCGCGGGACGAGGAGACGCGCTGGAAGACGCCGGCGGAGTTCTTCCGCTTCTCGGCGGTCGTGATCCGCCGCACGCTCGTCGACCTGGCCCGGCGCCACGCCCTGCGCGACCCGGAGGCGCCGCCCCCCGTGGCCGACGACTCCGGCGCCGCGCCGGGCGAAGCGGCCGACGACGCGAGCGGCGACCCGGTCGCCCTCGCCATGTGGACCGAGTTTCACGAGCAGGTCGACCGGCTGCCTGAGGACGAGCGCGGCGTCGTCGACCTGCACTGGTATCACGGCCTGTCGCAGGCGGAGACGGCCCGCCTGCTCGGCCTCCACGAGAAGGCCGTCAGCCGGCTCTGGCTGAGCGCCCGCCTCAAACTCGCCTCCCGGACGCCGGTCGGCGAAGAGACGCGGGCCGAGGGAAGGGAATCGCCATGACCGTCGAAGATGTCCTCCTCGACCTGTTGCGGATTTGGGAAGAGGCGCGCGCGCGCGGGCAGGAACTCACCCCCGAGCACGTGTGCGCCGGCCGGCCGGACTTGCTCGACGAGTTTCGCCGCCGTCTGCGGCAGCTCAAGGCGGTGAATCGGCTTCTGGAACCGCCGGCGCCGGAAGAACCCGCGACGACTCCCCCCGCCCCTCCCGAGGGAGGGGCGCCGGCCGGAGAGCCCGTCGTGGGATTGCCATTCGGCCGCTCCCGCGTGCTGGGGCGGCTGCCCGTCGCCGCAGGGGCGTTCGGCGCCGTCTACCGCGCCTACGACCCCGAGGCCCAGCGCACGGTGGCCGTCAAGGTGCCGAAGCGCGGTCTGGTCGCCACGCCGGCCGACGCCGAAGCGTACATCGCCGAGGCGCGCAACCTTGCCCGACTCGACCACCCCGGCATCGTGCCGCTGTACGACGTCGGCCGCACCGCCGACGGGCTCTGCTACCTCGTCTCGAAGTTCGTCGAGGGGGGCGACCTGCGCGGGCGCCTCCGCCGAGGCCGCCCGTCGCCGGCCGAGACCGCCGACCTCATCGCCCAGGCGGCGCGCGCCCTGCACCACGCCCACCAGCGCCGCCTGTTCCACCGCGACGTCAAGCCGGCCAACCTGTTGCTGGAGCCCGACCCCCGGTCGCGCGAGGGCGTGCGCCTCCTCGTGGCCGACTTCGGCCTGGCGCTGCGCGAGGAGGACATCGGCACCGGGGTCCGCTGCGCCGGCACGCCGGCCTACATGAGCCCCGAACAGGTCCGCGGCGAGGGACACCGCGTTGACGCCCGCACCGACGTCTTCAGTCTCGGCGTCGTCTTTTACGAGATGCTCACCGGCCGCCTCCCCTTCCCCGCCGAGGAGTGGCCCTTGCTCTGCGAGCAGATCAAGACGATGGAACCGCGGCCGCCGCGCCAGGTCGACGACACCATCCCCCGCGAGCTGGACCGCATTTGCCTGAAATGCCTCGCCAAGCGCGCCGCCGACCGCTACAGCACCGCCCTCGACATCGCCGAGGACCTCGAATACTGGCTGGCCGCACCGAGCGGAGGGCGTCAGCCCCCGGGGGAAGTGCCCCGGCAGGAGCCGTTGAAGGCGCACGAACAGCGGGCGGACGCCCCCGGCTCGACGGACGTCAAGGCGCAGCCAACATTGCCGGTCAAGATTGTCCCGAAGGGACTGCGCTCGTTCGACGCCGGCGACGCCGACTTCTTTCTGGAACTGCTGCCCGGCCCGCGCGACCGCCACGGCCTGCCCGAGAGCGTGCGCTTCTGGAAGCAGCGCGCCGAGTCGACCGACGCCGACGGCACCTTCCGCGTCGGCGTGCTGTATGGCCCGTCCGGCGGCGGCAAGTCGTCGCTCGTCAAGGCCGGCCTGCTGCCGAAGCTCGGCGCCCACGTCGCCGCCGTCTACGTCGAGGCGACGGCGGACGGGACGGAAGCGCGGCTGCTGCGCGGGCTGCGCCGCCGCCTGCCGGGGCTGCCGGACGGCGACACCACGCTGACAAAGGCGCTCGCCCGCCTGCGGCGCGGGACCGACCTGGAGGCGGGCCGGAAGGTGCTGCTCGTCGTCGATCAGCTCGAACAGTGGCTGCACGCCCGGCAGGACCTGGCGGGGTCGGAACTGGTCGAGGCGCTGGGCCAGTGTGACGGCGAAAAGGTCCAGGCGCTGCTTCTGGTGCGCGACGACTTCTGGATGGCGACGACGCGCCTGCTGCGCGAGGTGGAGGTGCCGCTGCGCGAGGGGCACAACTGCGCGGCCGCCGACCTCTTCGACGCCGCCCACACCCGGGCGGTGCTCGCCGCCTTCGGCCGCGCCTTCGACCGGCTGCCGCCCTCGGCCCCGTCGCGGGAACAGGAACGCTTCCTCGACGAGGCCGTCGCCGGGCTCGCCGAGGACGGGAAGGTGGTGCCGGTCCGCCTGAGTCTGTTCGCCGAGATGGTCAAGGGCCGGCCGTGGGTGCCGGCGACCTTGCGCGCGCTGGGCGGGGCCGGGGGCGCCGGCGCGACCTTCCTGGAGGAGACGTTCGACGCCGCGACCGCGCCGCCCGAGCACCGCCGCCACCAGCGGGCGGCGCGCGACGTCCTCGAGGCGCTGCTGCCCGAGTCCGACAGCGACATTAAAGGGCGCCTCCGTACTCATAACGAACTGCTCGCGGCGTCGGGTTACGCCCGCCAGCCGCGGGAATTTGAAAGCCTCCTGGACCTGCTCAACGGCGAGCTGCGCCTGGTCACGCCCGCCGACGTCGAGGGAAAGGAGGGGCAGGAGGCGCCGCCGGATTCCTCCTCCCGGTGCTACCAGCTCACGCACGACTACCTCGTCCCGGCCCTCCGGCAGTGGCTGACGAAGGAGAAGGGCAAGAGGTGGCGCGGCCGGGCCGGGCTGCGCCTCGCCGCTCGGGCCGCCGGCTGGAAGGGCCGGCACGACCCGCGCCAGCTGCCGACGTGGACGGAGTGGGCGTTCATCCGGGCGCTGACGCGCCGGCGCGACTGGACCGCCCCGCAGCGCCAGCTGATGGCCGCGGCGGCCCGGCGACACCTCGGGTACGCGGCCCTCGTCGCCGCCGGGCTGGTTGTCGTCGCGCTGGCCGCCGGACTCCTCTTCGTCGAGCGCGTCCGGGAGGCCCGCGCCGACGGCCTGGTCGCGCAGCTGCTCCAGGCCGAAATCACGAAGGTCCCCGACATCGTCGTCCAATTGGAGCCGCACCGCCAACGGCTTAATCACCGGCTGCACGCGGTCGTGGCGGACCCGGACGCGACGCCCGCCGACCGCCTGCGCGCGCGGCTCGGCCTGCTGCCGGTCGACCCGGCGCAGGCGGAGCCCCTTCACGAGTCCCTGCCGGACGCGGACCCGGAGGAGGCTGACGTGATCCTCCAGGGGCTCCTGCGGCACGACGTCTTCGACCTCGGGCGGCTGTGGGCCGTCGCGCGGGACGCCGCGGAAGCGCCGGGGCGCCGCTTCCGTGCCGCGGGCGCGCTGGCCGCCTCGGGCCGGGCGCCGGCGGACTGGAAGGTTGTCGCCGCCGACGTCGCGGCGCAGCTCGTCGGCCAGAACGAACTGCTGATCGACCGCTGGGCCGCCCGGCTGAGGCCGAAGAAGGCGGACTTGGCCGCGCCGCTCGGGACGATCTTCCGCGACGCCGGCCGGCCTGCGGCGGAGCGCTTCCAGGCGGCGCGCCTCCTCGCCGACTACGCCGCCGGGGACGAGGGCGAGTTGGTCGAACTGGTCAAGGACGCCGACGAGAAACAGTTCGAGATCCTACTGCAGGCCCTGACAAAGCTCCCGGTGCGGACGAACGTCGTCGCCGCCCTGGAGAACGAGTTGACCAGACGATTGTCGCCCCGGTGGCCTGCCGCGCGCGCCGACGACGGACCCGCCGTCGACCCGGCCCTGCGGCGCGTCGTCGAGCAAGAAGGACAGGGGCTCGTGACCGAGGCGTTTGCCTTCTGCCAGACGCTCCCGTGCGACGCCTTCCGCGCCGCCGCCGCCGTCCTCAAGGCGGCGGGCTACCGGCCGCTCTGTGTCCGGCCTTACGCGACCCCTCAAGGCGTCCTGACCGCCGCGGCGTGGGTCCGCGACGGGCGCCCCTCCCGGTGGAAAGAGGGGAAGTCCGTGAGCGAAATACGCGCTCTCGATAAGAAGTATCAAGGCGAGGGCTACTGGCCGGTGGACGTGGCCGCGTACCGCGACGGCGGGGCGGACCATTACGCGGCCGTGTGGGTGCGGAAGCGTGCCCCGGAAGACGACGGCTTTCAGAAGGCGTTTCTTGTCGCCGGGGAGCCGGGCCAGGGGGGGGGGGAACTGTATGACGTGAAGAGGGACCCGTACCGGAACTGCGTGCCGCGAACGCAAATGTGGCTCGCTCACGGCGGCCGATCCCTCTACAGCGGCGTCTGGTGGCAGCCGGCGACGCTTCCCCCCGTCCTCATCTACGCCACGCAGCCCGAGGAGAGGCAGTGGTACGCCTACCATCTGGGCAGCGACAACCTGCAACTCGACGTGCGGCTGGCGCAAGGCCCTCCGCCGCCGCCCGCGAACGCCGAGCGCTTCGCCGCCCAGCGCGACCACTCTCTGAAGACCTTGCGGCAGACCCCGCCGGGCAAGCCCGGCAGGAGAACGGCCCACAGAGAACTCGTCCAGGCCCACTTCCTCCTCGGGAAGCTCGATCAGGCGTTGACGGCCCTGGACGCCTACCAAAAGGAATTCCCCCTCGACGACGTGCTGTGGTACTTCCGGACCGCGACTCTGGCGCGGTTGGAGAGGCCCAAAGAGGCCGCGGAGGCGTTCGAGAAGTTCCGGGGCCTCTACGCGGCGAAGCGGCAGGACCCGCGCGTGGCGGTCCACCTGGACTGCAACGACGCCATGCTCCTGGCTCACATGGGCCAGCACGCGGCGGCGCGTCGCCTGGTCGACGAGGCCGTGCGGCGCGTCGACGACTCTCCTCCGCTGTTCGTGGAAGCCGCCCTCGCCACCGCCCTGACCTGTCCCGCGGCCGGGCCGGAGCGCGACCGGGTGGCGCGGCGCACCGTGGCGTTGCTCCGCGAGGCCATCGAGCTGGAGCGCCTCCGGAGTTCCAACCGGCTGACGATCGGCTACCGCGAACTGCTGGAGGAGACGGACCTCGACCCGGTACGAGCGCATCCCGATTTCGTCGCGTTCATGAAAAACGGCCGCGCCGAGGAGGATTACACCGCCGTCTGGCGCGGCGTCGAAGGATTCACCTCGGAGGAGGCGAGCGGCCTGACGCCGGAAGAACACCTGGCCCGGTGCCGGGACCTGGCGGCGCGGGACTACCGCCCCGTGGCGATCTCGGCCGCGTGGCTGGAGGGCGAGCGCCCATTGCGCACCGCTTCGGTGTGGCACCGCCCCGTCGTCCGCCCGAGGGACGCGGCCGCACTGACCCGGCGGCAGACGAATGCGGCGCTCGCCTTGTGTCGGCTGGGCGCCCCGAGCGCCGCCTGGCCCGCGCTGGGCGGCGGCACTGCTCCGGAGGCCGTGGCGCTGCGGACGTCCCTGATCCATCGCCTGGGGCGCCAGGGCCTCGACGCGGGGCGCCTGGCCGACCGATTCCTCGAGGAGGCGGACCCGGCCCGCCGTCGCGCCCTGTTGCTCAGTCTCGGCGAGTGCTCCCCGCAGCGCCTGCCGGCCGGGGAGCGCGACGCCCTCGGGAAACGTCTGGGATTGAGCCAGCTCCTCCGCGGGGCCGGCGATCCGGGGTTGCGCTCGGCGGCAGAGTGGCTGCTGCGGCGCTGGGGGCACGACGACGAGATCCGGTCGGCCGAGCGCGACCTGACCGCCCGGTCCTCCCGCCCGCGCAAGGACGCCGCCTGGTATGTGACGCGGACGTCGGGCCATACGCTGGTCGTGCTGCGCGGCCCGGTCGAGTTCACGATGGGCTCGCCGCCCGACGAGGCGGACCGGGAGGCGCGGGAGACGCACCACCGGCGCGTCATCCCGCGCTCGTTCGCGATCGCCACGAAGGAGGTGACGGTCAAACAGTTCCGCGACTTCTTCCCCTTCCATTCCCCCCGGCGGGGGGCGACGACGTTCCCCGACGGGCCGGTGGTCAACGTGAGCTGGACGCAAGCGGCCGCGTTCTGCAACGAGCTTAGCCGCGTCGAGGGCCTGCCCGACAGCGAGTGGTGTTTCCAGGTAGACGAGGAGAAGGGGGAGTGCCGACTGGAGCCGGATTACCTCAAGCGAACCGGCTACCGCCTGCCGACCGAGGCGGAGTGGGAGTACGCCGCGCGGGCCGGCGCCGCCACGACCTACCACTTCGGGCCGTCGCCGGAGATGCTCGGGCACTACGCCTGGCACGCCGGCAACACGCCGGGCCGCGCCCAGCCGGTGGGCCTGCTCAAGCCGAACGACTTCGGCCTGTTCGACATGCACGGCAACGCGGCGGAATGGTGCCTGGACCGGCGCAAGAGCTACCCGCCGCGGAAGGGGTTGAAGCCGGCCGATGACGCGCCCGACGACGTCCTCACGGTCGTCCCCTCGGAGGTGCGCATCTACCGCGGCGGGGCGCACCACCACGCCGGCTGGCACCTGCGCTCGGCGACCCGCCTCGGGCAGCGGGCCGACGTCCTCGGCGCCTCCGACCTCGGCTTCCGCATCGCCCGGACGATCCGCGACTGAGACACAGTTCCGAGGTGCCATGAAAAATACCGCCATCCTGCTGATCGACTGCCCGGACCGCAAGGGACTCGTCGCCGCGACGGCCGAGTTCCTGTACCGGCACAGCGCCAACATCCTCCACGCCGACGAGCACCAGGACGCCGAGCGCGGCCTGTTCCTGATGCGCGTCGAGTGGGACCTGACCGACTTCGACCTCGACACGGAGCAGTGTGCCCGCCAGTTCGCGCCCATCGCGGAGCGCTTTCAGATGCGCTGGCGGCTGGAGCAGTCGGCGCGGCCGCCGCGCGTGGCCCTGTTCGTCTCGAAGTACGACCACTGCCTCGCCGACCTGCTCTACCGCCACCAGGCCGGCGAATTGCCCTGCGCGATCCCGCTGATCGTCAGCAACCACCCCGACGCCCGCCGCTGGGCCGACTTCTACGGCGTGCCGTTCGCACACGTCCCCGTCGAGGGCGGCGACAAGGCCGCCGCCGAGAAGCGCCAGTTCGCCCTGCTCGACGAGAACAAGATCGACCTCGTCGTGCTGGCGCGCTACATGCAAATCCTCTCGCCGGAATTCGTGGCGCGGTATCCTCAGAAGATCATCAACGTCCATCACTCGTTCCTGCCGGCGTTCACGGGGGCGAAGCCGTACCACCGGGCGTTCGAGCGCGGCGTCAAGCTGATCGGGGCGACGAGCCATTATGTCACGGCGGAGCTGGACGAGGGGCCGATCATCGAGCAGGACGTGGTCCGCGTGTCGCACCGCGACGGCCTGGACGACCTGCTGCAAAAGGGGCGCGACCTGGAGAAGCTGGTGCTGTCGCGGGCGCTGCGCTGGCACATCGACCACCGCATCCTCGTCTACGAGCGCAAGACGGTCATTTTCGACTGACGCCGTAGAAGACCTGCCCGCCGTCGAGCAGGGCGTATTCCGGTTGCGCCATCTCGTCGCCGGCGCCGGGCAGGAGCACGACGAGGCGCTTTTCGCGCAGCCGGCGCAGCCCGTCGTGAAACGAAGCGATGGAAAAGTCGGGGCGCGCCCCCGCCAGCGCCGCGAACAGTTCCGGCAGCGGACACGCCTCGGGCGCGCCTCCCTCCTTACGGCGCCCCAAATACTCCAGCGCCTCCTGTGCCCAGGGCACCGCCTCGGCGACGCCGTCGGGCAGGTTCGGCCCAAGCAGGGCGAGGCGTTCCAGCGCCTCCTCGACGCGCCCGCCGAGGACGTCGACGCGCCGCACCAGCCGCTCCGCGTCCTGGGCCAGCTTGTCGGCGAGGGCGCTGAGGGCCTGACGCATCTCCGCCTGCCAGGCCGGCACGCCGTCCCGCGTCGCCCGTAGTTCGCGGCTCAAATCCTGGAGCGCCCGCAGCGGCGATTCATGGTCGTGCAGGAAGTCGACGGCGCGCGGCGTGACGCACACCCAGTCGATGGTCGTCTTGCCCTTCGTCTCGCTGCGGACGACTTCGATCAGCCCCTCGCGCAGGGCGCGGGCCGCCGCCTCGCCGTTGACGCCGCCGCGGCCGGGGAAGAGGCCGTCGAGTTTGCCGCTCCGGAAAAGGCGATATGTCCCCTGCTGAGCCAGGCCGCGCTTGAGGGCCTCGGCCAGAGCTTCGGTCACTCGGTCGGCCGCCATGCCACGCTCCTCGTTGTCCTGGATGGCCGAGTACTCAGTACTCAGTCCTCAGTCCTCAGTCCCTCGCCGACGCGGCATCTTGCGGCTTTTCCGCCCTTGCGTCCAGTCCGACCTCGTGCAGCGGCCCCAGTCGCAGCACGCGCGGCCAGACGCGCGTCACGATCAGCACCACGAGCAGCGTGCCGACGCCGCCGCCGACCACCGAGGCGGCCGGGCCGAACAACTCCGCCGTCACGCCCGACTCGAACCCGCCCAGCTCGTTCGACGAACTGATGAAGATCAGATTGACCGCCGACACGCGGCCGCGCATCTCGTCGGGCGTCAACTTCTGTACCAGGGTGTGGCGTACGACGACGCTGACGTTGTCGAAGGCGCCCGTCAGCGCCAACATCGCGAAGGAGAGTGGCACGTTGCGCGACAGGCCGAAGACGATCGTCGCGGCGCCGAAGCCGGCCACGGAGAACAGCAGCGCGCGCCCGGCGCGGCGCAGCGGCGGCCGGTGCGCCAGCGTGAACGCCGTCACCAGCGCCCCCAGCGACGGCGCCGCCCGCAGCCAGCCGAGCCCGCCGGCGCCGATGTCGAGGATGTCGCGGGCATAGATCGGCAGCAGCATCGTCGCCCCGCCGAGGAGGACGGCGAACAGGTCGAGCGTGATCGTCGCCAGGATCAGCTTCGTCGCCCAGACGAAGCGAATGCCGGCCAGCAACGAGGCCAGCGTGACCGCGCCGCCCCTCCGGACCGGCGCCGGCGTACGGATCGACAGCACCAGGGCGGCGCAGACGCCGGCGGCCGTCGCCGACAGGGCGTAAGCGACGGCCGCCTTCCCGGTGACGGCGACGACGAAGCCGCCGAGCGCCGGCCCCGTCACCGCCGCGAGCTGCCAGCCGCTCGTGTTCCAGGCGACGGCGCTGGTCAGCATCTCCCCCGGCACGAGCAGCGACACCAGCGAGGCGCGGCTCGGGGCAACGAAGGCGCGGGCGACGCCGACGAGCAGCAGGCAGAAGTAGACGAGGAGGATCGGCCCCTCCGTCAGTGACAGCGCCGCCAGCCCGAGCGCCGCGCTCACGATCAACCCTTGCGCGGCGGCGTACAGGCCCTTGCGGCTGTAGCGATCCGCGGCGTGCCCGGCCGGCAGCGACAGCAGCAAGACCGGCAGGAACTGAGCCAGGCCGACCAGCCCGAGGGCGCCGGCCCGGCCGGTGCGCAGGTACAAGTCCCAGCCGACGGCGACGTGCAGCATCTCGCTGCCGAGGCCGGAGAGGACGGTGCCGGCGAGCAGGCGGCGGAAGTCGCCCCGGCGCAGCACCGCGTAAGGCTCGTGGACTCCCGACATGAACACTCCTCGGCCGCCGCGTGTCGTCTCGCGCGTATAATGCGGGCATCATCGTCGCGACGACCCCGGATGACAAGGGCACGAACCCATGACCACCCCTGCCCCGAAGCCGAAGCGCATCCTCAGCGGCGTGCAGCCGTCGGGCAAGCTGCACCTGGGCAACTACTTCGGCGCCATCAAGCAGCATCTCGAATTGCAGCACGAAGCGGAAGCGTTCTACTTCATCGCCGACTACCACGCCCTGACGACGCTCGACGACGCCGCGCAGCGCCGCGCCGAGGCGCTCGGCGGCAAGAAGAAGGAACTCGCCGCCACGCTGCGCGAGAACACGCTCGACGTCGCCCTCGACTACCTTGCCCTCGGCCTCGACCCGGACAAGGCCGTCTTCTTCCGCCAGTCGGACGTGCCGGAGGTGTGCGAGCTGGCGTGGATCTTGTCGACGGTGACGAACATGGGCCTGCTGGAGCGGGCCGTGTCGTACAAGGACAAGGTCGACAAGGGGATCGAGGCGAGCGTCGGCCTGTTCACGTACCCGGTGCTGATGGCCGCCGACATCCTCGTCTACCGCTCGCACGTCGTGCCGGTCGGCCACGACCAGGTGCAGCACCTGGAGATGACCGCCGACATGGCCGGCAAGTTCAACCGTGCCTACGGCGAGGTCTTCCCCATCCCGGCGTACCGCCTCGACCGGGGCGCCAAGGTGCCGGGCGTCGACGGGCAGAAGATGAGCAAGTCGTACGGCAACACCATCGAGATCTTCGCGGAGGGCACTCCGCTGAAGAAGACGGTGATGTCGATCAAGACCGACAGTAAGCCGCTGGGCGAGCCGCTCGACCCGGAGACGTGCAACGTGTTCGCGCTGTACGCCCTGATGGCGTCGGAGGCGGAGAAGGCGTCGCTGGCGGAGCGCTACCGGGCGGGGACGATCGGCTACGGCGGGGCGAAGAAGGAGTTGCTGGAGAAGATCAACGCCGCGTTCGGGGCGGCTCGGGCGAAGCGCAAGGAGTTGGCGGCGAACCTCGACTACGTGGAGGGCGTGCTGCGGCAAGGCGCGGCGCGGGCGCGCGCGGAGGCGCGGCAGACCATGACGCGGGTGCGCGAGTTGGTCGGCATGAAACCGGGGGGCGTTTGAAGGGCACCTCGCCGTCGTGGCCGTCGGTTCACGGCCTCGTCTGCGTTTTGGCCTTGACGAGGTTCCGGCGCTGCCCTATCTTTCCATTCGCACGGGCGCTTAGCTCAGTTGGCTAGAGCACCAGCTCGACACGCTGGGGGTCACAGGTTCAAGTCCTGTAGCGCCCACTCCAAGAGGACCGCTGACAGGACTTGTCAGCGGTCCTTTTCCTTTGACAGGACAACCACTTACGACGACGTCCCCGCTTTCCTCCCGCCATTGTCTCTTACCTGCCATGTTGACAGGAATTGTCTCCCGTTGCACCAGATTGTCAGGAGTTGGTGCAACCGCTGGTGCAACGGTTCGCGGTGCCCCGTCCGTCCCCGTCGCCCGGACGGCTTCCCCTTCGGGGGGTGTGGCGTACAGGGCGAGCGTCGGCAGCGCGTCGAGGGCTCCCCACACGTCGAGCAACCTCGGGTCGGTGTAGACGGTCATCGTCATGTCGATCTTGCGGTGACGCATCGCCGCTTGAGCCGTCCGGGGCATCACGCCCCCCTTGCTCAGCAGCGTGCCGAAGGTCGTCCGCAGGGCATGAACGTCCAGGGTCCGGCCCCGGTCGTCGCGCTTGGCGATGCCGGCGAGCTTCAGGTCGCGGTTCAGGATCTTGGACAGCTTGACCGGCACGTCAAAGAGCGGCGTATCCGGTGGCAGCCGAGCGGGGATCGGAGCATCTGACGCCAAGGCTTTGTCTTGCAGCCGGCGCAGCTTGGCGGCGAGCCAGTCGCGCAGGTCGGCGGCGAGATCGTCCCTCACGGCGAGGTCGCTCCCCTCCCGGTTCTTCTCGTCGGCCGCGTCGAGGCTGAGGAACGGCACGGCCTCGTCGAGGCGAAGGTGAGCCACGGTGAGCGAGGACAGTTCGCCCTTACGGAGCCCGGTCAGCACCAGCGTCTTGTAAATCAACGCCCGCTCACGTCCGAGCCAGTCGAGGCGGTCGCGCACTTCCGGGCGCACGTTGGCGTAGCGCTCGCCCTTACGCGGTCCCTTGCGGACGGTCAGCGCTTCGAGCACCGGCCGTTCCCTGGCGACGGCGAGCAACTTGACCAACTCGGGCTCGGTCATGGCGCGACGCTGCCGGCGCGGGTCCGCCTTCTCGTTGGCCTTCGGCACGGCGTCGAAGGGATTCGTGGACAGCCGAGCCGTTTCGACGCACCAGTTGCAGAACGCCAAGAGAGATCCCAAGTAGCTGTTGCGAGTGCGCGCCCCCATGCCGGCCCGCGTCTGCGCGGTGAGCCGGCTTTCAAGGGCTTCGCGGCGTAGGTCGGCGAGGGCGGCGAAGGAGCAATCCTCGGCGAGCCGTTCGAGTTGTCGCTTGCGTTCCGCCCGGTGTTCCTCGCAAGCGCCCTTCGCTTCGAGGTACGACAGGTAGGCGTCGAAGTGACCGGCCAGCGGCGTCCCTTGGTGATCCCCGATGGCGGCTTCGGCGTTACTCATGACGCCGGACTTCACCAACTCGGCGCGGCGTTCGAGGCCGGCCAGCACTCGGCGGGCGGCGGTTTCGTCCTTGCAGCCCGTCGCCTCGACTTGCACGACGCCGGCCCCGTCGCGGTACTTGGCGACGTAGTAGGGCGACTCGATGACGACGCGGTCGCTGCCGTCCTGGCCGGTCGTCAGGGGAGCCATGCGCGACTTGCCCTTGCGGTCCTTCCAGCGGGCGAATCGCTCGCCCTTGCGGACGACGATCTCCGCCCCCGAAGGGACCGGCCGCGTCGTCTGCTTCTTGAACACGGTGCCCATGCTCGCCTATCCTCTCATTCGTGCCAGGGAGCCCGCCACGGCCCCCGGAAGTTCCTCGCCCCCCGCCCGACACCACACACCCCCCGAAGGGGACGGGTACGACGCCAGAGCCCTTTACGGGGCGGTCTTGTCAGCGTTTGCCACGGCGGCGTAGCTCCAACCCGAAGTGGGTGGCGAGCCGGTCCGCGATGTCGAGCCGCAACGACGTCTGCCCGCGCAGGAACCGCGCCACGCTGGCACGCTTGACGCCGGTGGCGCGCTCAATCGCGATGTACGCCTGCCCGCTCTCGGCGATCACACGCCTCAACACATCTGACATGGTCGTCTCCGCTTTCGGCATGACCGCCTCCCCTGCTATCATTATCCCAGAGCCCCGCCCGCTTCAAGGTGCCGCCGTTGTTTTGTTGCGCGGTCACTGCTCGAAGAGCAAAGGGGACCGCGCTAATGGTCCCTTTCTGGGAAGGAGGAACCCCGGTTCCGCAAGAACGGGCGCGCCAGTTCCGGTTAGCCAGCGGAACCGGAGTTCCGGTTAAGACGTCGTCGGGACGGCCGGGCGGACGCGGTAGACGGATGCCCCCCGGCGCTGGCTCCCTCGCCGCACCACGGTCAACAGTCCCCGCTCCGCCAGTCGAACGAGCGCCTTCCTCACGGCCCGGTCGGTGACGCCGGCGCGGTCGGCGAGGTTCCCCTGCGACGTCCTCGCCAGGCCGGTGTCTGCCTTGGTGTCCCGCCAGAGGATCAGCCAGACGGCCCGCTCGGCGGCGGTCAATTCTGCCATTGTCACATCGATAAAGACGTTGATGGTCTGGAACCGCCCTTTACGCTTCCCCTTCGGCCGTTGGGGTGCGGGCGGGTCGGGCCGCTCGGGCCGCTCGGGCCGCTCGGGCGGCGGCGCGGGATCGGCACGCATCGGCGGCGGCTCTTCCCCAACGGCGATGATGCGCGGGTCGCTCATGCTTCACTCTCCTTCTCGTCTTCGCTGGCGGGTGCGGTCTTGTTCCAGAGGGCGGCGATCTCCGACTTGATCTTCGCGGCCCCGGCTTTCGACGCGCCCTTCCCCACGGATTTCGCCGCAGGGGCGAAGCGCTGCAACGTGCGGTCGAACGACAGGGCCAAGTCCCTCGGGTCGCCGTGGCGGCTCTTCAGGTGCCGCAGCGTCACGGCCTCCCCCGCCTCGTCGGGGATCAGAATGAAAGCGTCGTCGCAACCGAATTCCAACTCCGACGATTCGCGGAACGAGGCGAGGTTGAGCCCGTCGCCCGCGTAGGAGGAGCGGCCGTGCTTGTCCCTCGTCCGCCCCACGGCGCTGACGACGACGACCGCATAGCCGGCGTCCACGAACCGCCGCAAGTGGTCCATCGTGGCGTTGACCGAGCCGCGCTTGTCGGCGTGTTCCCCCGGCGGCGCGATCCGCTGGATGTAGTCGAGCAAGAGCAACTTCGCCCCGAAGCCGTCCGCCGCGTCCGCGACGTGCTTCAGGTCGAAGGGAGGGGGGACGAAGGCCAGGCGCTCGGCCAGCGGCTTCAGCGTGTCCATCGCCGACTCGATCCGCTCGGCGTGTTCCTCCCCGAGCCGGCGATGTCGGATCGTGGAAAGGTCTACTCCCGACAGGCGGGCGAGTTGCCGGTCGAGCAACACGGCCGGCGTCATCTCGACGTTGCAGACGACGGCGCGCAGGTCGGGCGATAATCGCAGCGCGTCGAGGACGCATTGCATCGCGAAGGCAGTCTTGCCGGCTCCAGGGGCGCCGCCCAGCAGCGTCACCAACCCCGGCCCGATCTGGATGCGCGACAACTCGCCCGTGCCCACGGGGTACAGCACGGGCGGCGCGCCCCTCAGCACGTCGTCGCGCCAGACGTCGAAGGCGTCGGCGGCGCTCAGGAAGGGGGGCTCAGGCATGGGCGGTCCCCTTCCCGGTGTGAGCCAACCCGCACTCGATCTGTCGGTTGACATCGCTCGGCGTCAGCCCGGAGTCGAGCCCCGGTTCCGTGAGCAGGGCATGCGCCAAGGACGCGACGTCCGGGAACTCGGCGAGGTTCGCGGCCGCGCTGAAGAGCAGACGGTGACGGTCGCCCTCGGCGGCGCCGTCGCGGATGAATTCGACAGTCGAACGGTTCAATCGGGGCGAGCCCGACGTATCGACGCGGCGGCGCGCCTTGGCCTCGGTCACGACCGCGACGGCTTGCGCGGCGTCTCTCCAGTCGTCGGCGGCTCGCTGACAGGTCGCCGTCACCACGGGCACCCCGAAGGGTTCGGGCGCGGCGGCGAGTTCCGCGATCCGCCCCGGCGTCAGGTGCATCAGTTCCTTGTTGCTCAGCCGGCGCTTGTGCAGCCCGGTCTTTGGGTGCTTGCTGTTAGGCGCCCGAAAGAGGCGTACTTTGTCGTAAACGCCGGCGTCGATGGTCACGCCGGCGTCGGTCGCGATCTTCTCGGCGAAGCGCCGCGCCGCCTTATGGAACGTCACGGACGGCTCGGGGTGCCAGAACGTCGGCAGGCCGACGTGATACCCCTTGGCGCCGCTGAAGAAGGCGAGGACGTCGCCCTCGTCGAGGACGGGGTAGCGGTGCAACAGGTGCGTCGTCAGCCTGCGTGCGTCGGCGAGGGCACGTTCCGGGTCGGCGGCGAAGTCGATGTCGAACCAGAGCCACGGCGCCCAGCACACGCCGTCATAGCCCGCCGTCGAGCCCTCCGTTGTCGCTTTCAGGTGCGCTATGAAGTCGTCGCCGTACTGGAAGGCGGAGAGATAAGCTTCCTTGTCCACTTCGGCGTGTTCGTCGCAGGCGGCGTAGCCGGCGAGGGCAACGGCGGCGATTACTCGCTGCCGTTGCCCCAACTTACCGCCGACGACGACGAAGCCGTGTTTTGGCATCGTCGTTATCACTTGCTATCGCCCTCCGTGACGTTTTCGGCCGCGAACGGGTGGGGCTTGGCGATGCCAGCGGCCTCGAAGCGCACCAAGCGGTTGCGCTCGGTGCCGTCGTCGTCCTTGCGAACGGCCAACTTGCCCTTGACGAGGATGCCTTGCGGCAACGGCCGTTCGAGCTGTTCCAGGCTCGCCACGCCGATCTTGGCGAGGTCGCGCTTGGTAAACGACATCGCGGCCGACGTGAGCCACAAGTCATGCCAGACGCGACGGCCGGCGTGTTCGCCCTCGGTGACTTCGAGCGTCAGCTTGTAACCGGGCGTGCCGTTCCGGGCGGTAGACAACTCGCCCTTCGTGATGCGAAAGGTGTACTCTCCGGAGGGCAGCGGGGCGTATTCCGTCGCGGCTTCGGTGTTGTTCCACTGCCGATTCAGGCTCTCGGCCCCGGAGGCGCCCTTGAGGACGTCGGCGAGTTTCTTTAGTTCGGTCATTCGACAGTCTCCTTGGAGGTTTCGGGTTCGACATCGGGCGATGCGATTCGCTTGCGCAGAATTTCGCGGTGCGCATCAATCTTTTCGTCATCGACGCCTTCCCAGAGTCGGACGTCGCCGACGTGCCGCGACGGGCGTGAGGAAGGGCAGAAGCCGACTTTGACGATGAGTTTCTTCCTCGCCAGTTCCCGCGTCACGCTGCCGCGCCACTTTCCGCCGTCCGTGAAGGCTCGGCCGACGTCCTCCGTGGCGTCGTCGATGGTGGCGATGCGGTCGGGGTCGGCCCGGATCGCGTCGAGCAAGGCCAACTGGTCGCGGTCGATCAGCGGCCGATTCTTTCGAGCAGCGGCTTCCATGCCCGAGTTGCGGAGCGCACGGCCTTGGGCTCTCCCGGCTTCGGGTGTCATGAACGGTCTCCTTTCTTGCTGGTGCGAACGGGCTTGCAGCCGTTTGCGATCCACGATTCCAGTTCGGCGGCGTCCCAGCGCCGGAGCGCGCCGATCTTCACGCCCCACGGCATCAGCCCGGCATCGGCGAGGCGCAGGGCGTGGCGCGACGAACAACCGAGGCGCAGGCCGACTTGTTTAGCGTCGAGCATGTTCACGCCGCACCCCCTTTCCGGAGCGCGATGCGGCGCAACTCGTCGCCGATGCGTCGGACGTCGGCTTCCGAGAAGACGCGGTAGATGCCCACACGCCCGCACGGGACGATCTTCCGCGACTGGATAACGTAGAGGACACGATGGAGGGGCTCGCCGAACCGCCGTGCGATCACGCCGGGGGTAGCAGCCCGCTGAAGAGAAGTGTCTGTCACGGTGACAGCCTCCGTAAGTGGGAGGCTACCCCGCGCCCTACCGAGAGCGCTGTAACGAGTAGCCTTCACCCCTTAGCGGCGGTTCACCGTTTTTCTTTGTTTTTCTCGCTGAATGCGGCGCAAGTGACTGAGGAGAAACGGCTTACGGAAAACGACGGCCCGGCGGCGGCGCCGTGACCGTTCATGAACGTTCATGAACGCTCGGAAAGTCGCTACTGTTTTCGGTAGTGCTTCTGCTCACGCCGATTCGTTGACTCCTCCAACCAGTCGATTACTACCATGCGAATCGTTTCGCGAACTTGCTCTTGTGTCTGTCCCTTAACGTTCCCGAGCGTTCCGGCGTTTAGAAGGTAGTCAATTAGATCATTGCGTTGGGATGGGGTCAAATCCTCAAGGCGCTTTTCCTTGTCGGGCGCGATCGTCGTGACGATCACTCGGAAAAGCTCATCTCTGTCGATGATCTTCTGTTCGTGCGAAGGCTCGCCGGATGCAAGACCGACAGGGAGTTGTTTGTCCTTGCCCCTGGCCTTCCGATGCGAGCCCTTTCTCTTTGCTAGGTATTCCTGCCAGACTGGCATCTTGGAGATACTTCCCGTTGATACGCCAGCGGCTTTGGCAACCGCCTTGAGGGCCGCGTAAGGATTGTCACTGAGATAGTTTGCTACCCTGTCGCAGTCGGCCTGAGTGAGAGCTAGTCCGGAAAGGCCCTTCTCCCTATAACTGCTGGCACAGGCATCAGTTAAGGAGGATTCCGTCGTGTTCATGATCGGCTATCAGGACTCCGTCAAGGCGTTGTCTTACCGCAGGGATCTCACGCCCCGCCAAGGGGAGATTGTCAAACCTCTCCTCCACAGTTCCGACACCGGACGCCCTCTCGAATGGCCCCGCAAAGATATTCTCGACGGCAT
>JBBROG010000052.1:0-36845 GCA_038229635.1 Gemmatales bacterium | reverse complement strand
GTTTCCGTCACCCGCTCCGCGGGTTCAAAATACCATGACACCGCCGTGCGTGTCCCCCGGTTGCGTGTTCCCCGGGTTGCGCGAGTACGCTCCACCCGGGGCTACGATCCGTCACCCGCTCCGCGGGTTCAATTCAGGAACACGTCCCCGGATGGAGTCCCCGGGTTGCGCTGCACCCGCTGCGCGGGTTGCGCTCCACCCGGGGCTACGATCCGCCGCCCCTACGGGGCTAATGCCCGACGGCCGCCTTCTTGGCGGCCTCCTCCCGGTACGGCTTGCCTTCCTCATACCCGCGCAGGCGGCCTCGGATCGCGTCTTTATCGTCGCCCGCCGCCGCGACGGCCTCGCGCGCGACGGCGACGGCCTCGGGGAACCGTCCCGCCTCGGCGTAGGCGGCGGCGAGCGTGTCGAGGGCACGGGCGTCCTTCTCCCCCAGCGCCTGGCATGCCTGCTCGGCGCGGCGCACCGCCTCGTAGCCGTTGCGCCGCCGGTCCGTCGGATCGGCCGCCCACACCCACGCGCTTTCGCGCGCCTTCTCGGCCCAGCCCTCGTCCTCCGTGAGGAGGCCATCGTAGGTCCGGCGAGCCTCGTCCTTCGCGCCGGCGTGCGTCAGCGCCCAGGCCAGGTTGCCGCGAAAGGCGCGCGACTTCGGCATGAGCAGCACCGCCTCGCGCAGTTCGGCGACGGCGTCCGGCCAGTCGCCCGACCAGCCCAGGGCCACGCCGAGGTTGGAGTGAGGCAGGGCGAGGTCGTTGTTCAGCGCCAGCGCCTCGCGGTGCTTGGTGATCGCCTCGGGAAACTGCCCGCGCCGCTGGAGGACGACGCCCCAGTTGTCGCGCACCTGCGCGAGGGCCGGGTCCAGTTCGGCGGCGCACGTCAGGCGCTCCAGCGCGTCGTCGTAGCGCCCTTGCTCCAGGGCGATGAGTCCGAGGTTGTTATGCGCCTTGGCGTGCTCGGGGTAAAGTTGGAGCGCCCGCTGGAACTGCTCGCTCGCCAGCCGGTGCCGGTCGTCGCGCGGCGAGTCGAGGTAGGCGCTGCCGAGATTGACGTGGGCGACCCAGTTGTCGCGCGTCGCCTGGATCGCCTGCTCCCACAGCCAGGTGCTGTTGTGCCAGAGGCGCACCTGCCGGACCGTCAGCGCGACGCACAGCCCGAGCAGCACCAGCGTCGCGGCGGGGAGGACGACCTGGCGGCGCGGCCAGCGCGCGCTCAGGTCGGCGACGCCCCAAACGAGCGCGACGAACAGGCCGATGTACGGCAGATAGGTATAGCGGTCGGCCAGCGCCTGCGAGCCGACCTGCACCAGGCCGATGACCGGGACGAGCGTGCCGAGGAACCAGAGCCAGCCGACGGCGAGGTAGCGCCGTCGGCGGAGGCGCAGGGCGAGGGCCGTGAAGACGAGGAGCAGCAGCGCGGCGCGGAGCGCGGCGGCGACGTCGGCGCCGTCGCGCGGGTGCGGGTAGAAGGCGGCCAGGCGCGTCGGCCAGACCGCCTTGCCCAGGTAGCCGGCGTAGGCGCCGACACTGTTGACCAGGCGCGGCCCCAGCGGCAGCGACTGGAGCGACGAGACGGCGCCGCCCTTGCGCTGGGCATAAACAGTCACGGCGCACGCGGCCGCCGTCAGCGCGAACAGCGGCGCTTTCTCCCAGAGCGCCCGCCGCAGTCCGCCGGGCGGCGCGGGCGGTTTTTCTCCAGGGAAGAGATCGAACCTCTTCAGAGGCCAGTAGTCGAGGAGGAGCAGGACGCAGGGCAGCGTGACGAGCATCGGCTTGGCGAGCAGCCCCAGCGCGAAGGCGGCGACGACGAGGGCGTAGCGGCCGCGCGCGGGGCGTTCGGCGTAGCGGGCGTAGGCGAGGAGCGTCAGCATCCAGAACAGGCCGCTGAGGACGTCCTTGCGCTCGGCGACCCAGGCGACCGACTCGACGTGCAGCGGGTGGACGGCGAAGAAGGCGGCGACGGCGGCCGCGCGCCACGCGGCCCCCGTGAGGCGACGCAGGGCGAGGTACAGCAGGACGGCGTTGAGGGCGTGGAGGACGACGTTGGTCAGGTGGAAGCCCCAGGCGTCGGGGCCGAAGAGCGTGGCGTCGAGCTGGAGCGACAGCCAGGTGAGCGGGTGCCAGTTGGCGGCGCGCGTAGTCGTGAAGGCCCAGGCGACGCCCTCGGCCGACAACCCCTTGAGGACCTGGCGGTTGGCGGTGACGTAGTCGTTGTCGTCGTAGTTGACGAAACCGTTGAGGACCGCGTGCCCGAACGAGCCGCAGGTGAGCAGAGCCAGGGCGAGACAAATCAGAAGGTCGCGACGCATTATCAGGGAGGCGCCTGCCGTGGCCGGGGGTGGGTCGGGGTGCCTGCGAGGCGGCGCACGCCGCTCTGAAAGGTAGCACACTCCGGTGCCGCTTGCGGCTTCGCACCCGCGCCGCCTTGGCGCGAGTGCGAAGCCGCAAGCGGCACGGAGGGTCTTACCGCCCGCCGGGGAGCAAGCCGATCTTCTTCTGCTCGGTCCGCGCCTCGGCGATCACTTCCTGGAGCTTCTCCTTGCGCTCCGGGTCGGCGGTCATCTTCATCTTGGCCTCCGCGGTCTGGATGGCCAGGTTGAAGTTCTGGTAGGCGGCCTGGTCGTTGTTGCGGCCGGCGCTGTGGAGCGACTGGCCCATGTGGACCAGGACGCGCGGCTCCTGCTCGTAGCGCTTCAGCGCCTCCTTGAAGAGGTTGACGGCGTCGTCGCTGCGCCCCGCGGCGCGGTAGATGACGCCCATCGTGTCGAGGATCTCCAGGTCCAGCCGCTCGCCGCCGAGGGGTTTTTGACTGACGGGACCCTTGCGGACCTCCTCGATGATGTTGAGGGCGGCGGTCGGGTTGTCCTTCTCCCGGCACAGCAGCCAGGCCAGGTTGTTGCCGGCGACCTTATGGCCCTTGGCCTGGTCCCAGATGGCCTGGTACTCGACGATGGCCTGGTCGATCAGGGCGGCCCGCTTCTCCTTATTCTTCTCCTCGCGGCCGCGCACGAGGTAGCTGTTGCCGATCAGCAGCTTCAAGAGGATTCGGTTCGGCTTGCGCACCGCCTCGGGCAACTTCTCGACCAGGGGCACGCCGCGGCGGAGCCAGGCGTCCGACGCGACGAGGGCGCCGCCGTCCTGGAGTCCGCCGGAGATCAGCAGGACGCCCGTCAGCTCGGCCGCGGCGAAGATTTGCTCCCGGTAGGCGGCGCGGGCCTGTTTCTCCTTCTCGTCGCGCGGGGGCTGCTTGGCCTCCGCCTCGGTGTAATTCTGCCCGGCTTTCTTCAGCTGCTCGGCCAGGAATTGCTCGCCGAGGGCGTCGGCCTCGGCGGCCTTGCCCGCGCGGGCCAGCAGCCGCAGTTCGGCGCTCAAGCCGAGAAGGTTGTCGGGGGCCTTCTTGCGCCACTGCCGCACCCAGTCCAGGGCGCCGGCGTAGTCCTTGGCCTTCTCATGGAAGGTGGCGAGGGCGAGGTAGCCCATCGGCACCTCGGGATACTTCCGAAGGAAGTCGGCCGCCTTCTTCCGCGCCTCGTCCTCCTTCCCCTGGTTGTAGAGCAAAGACGCCTCCCACAAGGGGATTTCCCACAGGTCCGGCTGGACCTGGTGGATCCCGTCGAGGTAGCGGGCGACGGCCGGCCAGTCCTCGGCGTTGGCCGCTAATACGCGCGCGGCGAGCAAGGACGAGAGGTGGCGCGGGTCGGCCCGCAGGGTCTTCTCCAGTTCGCGCCGCGCCTGGTCGGGGCGCTCGGCCGAGAGCCACTCCGCCGCGGACACGGACCCGGCCGTCAGGACCGCGGCATTCGGCGTCCAGCCGCTGCCTTCCAGGGCCTTCGGCAGTCGGTCGAGGGAAGCCCGCATCGCTTCCATGTCGTCCATCAGGCGCGACGTGTCGGCGTGGCCCATGAGGACGGCGGGGTCGTTGGGGTGGGCGGCGACGAGGCGGGAGGTTTCCTTATAGGCCGCCTCCGGGCCGGCCTTCGGGCTTTGGATCAGCGCCTGGACGCAGGTGTACAGCCCGGCCTGCGCCGACGACCGGAAGGCGGTGAATTCGAGGGCGCGCTCGTAGGACTGAATGGCCTCCGCGAACTGACCGCCCGACTGCCGGACCTGGCCCTGCCAGTAGTGGACCAGCCCGTTCTGCTGGTGCTTGGCGACCATGCTCGACAGCTGGGCGTCCACGTCCTTGGCCTGGGCCCCGCTCATGAACATCGCCAGCATCGCCATGATCTCCGAGGGGAGGTCGGGCGCCCCCTGCTGGAGGTCGTCGAGCACTTGCTTCGTGGCCGCGTCCTTCGGCCGCGTGGACAGCGCCAGCAGGGCCCGCTGCTGGCGAGCCCGCTGCCGCACCACGTCGGACGTGGTCGTGTTCTCCATGTCCGTCAGGTAGGTGATCGCCTCGTCGAGGCGGCCGCGCGACTGGAGCCAGCGCACCCAGCCGAACTGCGCCTGCGGGTTATCGCGCTGGGTCGCCAGGGTCGTGATGAGGTTCTCCGCCTCCTGCCACTGCCAGGAGGCGCCGGTGCGCCCGCGGCTCAATTCGGCCACCCGGCCGGCGATGTCGGACTGGGCGCCGACGAGCCCGAACGCGGCGCTCGCCATGACGGGCGCGTTGACGGTCGCCTGGCTGAGGAGGAGATTGACCTTGGTCCAGACCAGCCGCGGGTCGTCGCGGTTGGCCTGCGCCGTGGCGTTGTAGACTTGGTTCGCGGACTGCAGGATGAGGGTCGCCTGCTCGGGCTGCGTGTTCGCCACGCCCTTCGCCTGGGCCACCAGCGTGTTGATGAGCAGCGAATCGGCGGTCGGCCCCTGCGTCGTCTTCGCCAACTCGGCGCGCAGGCGCTCGGACTGCTCGAAGTGGGCTTTGCGCTGGGCGGCGCTCAACTCGACGCGGGAACTGAGGGCCAGGTTGCAGCGGTACATGTCGAGGACGACGGCCGTGATGTCCTGGAGGAAGATCTGCCGGAACGCCCGCTCTTCCTCGCCGGGCTGGTGCGTCTTGACGTACCACGCCTGGATCTTCTCGAGCAGCGGCAGCGCCAGTTCGTACTTCCCCTGCCCCATGTAGGCGTAAGACAGCGCCATCTGGAGGGGGACGAGCTGGTCCGGGTTCTTGGTGGTCGGCAGCTGGGGCAGCAGCTTCTGCACGCCCTCCTCGAGCCGGCCGTCGAGGACCGCCGCGATGCCCTGCATGTACGTCACCAGCGGCGAGAGCTTTGTGGAGACTCGTTCCAGCTCCTTCAGGTGGGCTTCCGCCTCCGGCGCCTTTTTCTGCAGCAGGAGCAGCCAGCCGAGCTCCATGTGGAGCGCAACCGCGATGCCGGAGTTGGCCGACATGTTCTGCTTGGCGGCGACCTCGAGGCCCTTGGCGGCGTACTTCGTGGCCCGCGCCAGGTCGCCTTCCCGGCGATGATTCTGGCTCATCTGCAAGTAGGTGCTCGGGTCGATAGCCGCCTTTTCCAGGGCCGTCTCGCTGACCTTGACGACGCGGTCGTGCAGCCCGTCGACGACCTTGGCGTCGGGCACCTTGGTCAGCGGCATGGTGGCGAGGATGCCAGGGACCAGGTTGGCGTAGCGGGCGGCCTCGCGCGGGATGTGGGGGTTCACGTCCCGGCTTTGGGCCATCGTCTCGCACACCTGCAGGAGCAGGTCGGCGCGGTCCTGGACCGTCGGCTTGTCGCCGGCCAGGGTGACGCCGAGGGCGAGGACGCCGAGAATGCCGCGGGCGTTCGTCGGCGACAGGTTGGGCAGCACGGCCTGCGGCGGCTTGTCGCCGGAGGCGGGGACCGAGGTCTCCTGCAACTCCCGGCGGGCGCGCTCGATCCAGGCGGGCATCAAGTCCTTGAGCTGGGCCAGCGGGCCGCCGACGACGGGGCGGCCGCCGGGACGATTCTTGGGGTCCAGCTCGGACTTCATGTAGAGGGCCTTCGCCTCGACGTCGATGGTCCGCCAGCGCGGCACCGCGTTGGCGGCGGCCGGCTCCCGCTTCGCCGTCTCGCGCTCCCAGGTCTCGGCGGACCGGACGTGGGCCAGCGCGTCGTCCGGCTTCCGGGTCTCTGGCCTCAGGGACGCCCGGCCCAGGAGGAAGTACGCCGCCGCGACGTAGTTCTCCCACTTGTCGATCTCGGGCCGGGTCGGCGGCAGGTTGGCGAGGAGGGTCCGGGCATATCCCTCCGCGCGGTCCGGCTCGTCGATCGCGGGCCTGAGGTAGTGGTCGATCATGATCGCCTGCGCCTCGAACTGCGTCGGGTCGCGGTCGGCGACCGTCTTGGCACAGAGGAAGGATTCCCCGGCGACGCGCAAGGCGCGCTCGCGCTCGTCCGCCAGCAGCAGATTCGACAGGGGGGTGAGCACTTTCGCACGCAGCATCCACCCCGGGATATGCCCCGGCGCCTTCTTCTCGCTCAACAGGGTCTGGAGTTTCCCGTCGGCCGACTCGTACAGCTTCTTCGCCCGCGGCTTGTCGTCGAGCTTGCGGGCTTCTTCCGCCTCCTGGTAGTACTGCTGCGCCGAGGTGAAGAGCGTGTCCGGGCGGTTGCTGTACCACCACCAGGCGTAGAAGCCGCCGCCGACGACCAAAACGGTCAGGAGCGACAGGACAAGGAAGCGGGCGTTGACGAAGGATCTCACGATGCGTGACTCCTGAAGCAAGACGGACGAAGCCGAAGGCGTGCGCGGCAGGGTGAGGAAACCTCCTGTCCGCACGCCTCCGGCGTCGCAACCTTGCACCGAGTTGTTAGGGGCGTCCCTCGACCGCGGCGAGCCGGGTCAACGGACGTACTTCACGGGGAGAACGTCACTGCCCCGGCTCGCGCCTTGGGGCAGGTGGGCTTGCAGCTTGCGGTCCATGTCGCGGACGAACTCCGCGACCTTTTCCAGGTGTTCCGGGGCCTGGGCGTTGGTGAAGACCTCGACCGTCAGGCTGGGGCGGCGCACGCCCAGATCCTGATGGATGCTCTGCAGCGGCGACAACTGCTCGCCGCCGACCGGTTCAAGAGTGTAGTGCCAGTAATAAACATAACTGCGGAACCCCCCGCGCGTAAAGCAGAATCTTCGCGCGTGGCCGGGACCGCCCATGTCCACCAGGTCATCCCCGGCCGCGTCGTGCTTCGCCCCGGCCACTTCGTTGCAGATGATGGGGTGGTGGCGCCGGTCGCGGCCGTCCTTGAAATAGACCATGAACAGCTGACATTCCAGCCCGCGCGGCAGGCCGTCCCGGCCCGGCTCGCGCGGGACGTAATTGCGGTTCAGGCCGTCGTCGGCGGACTGATAATAGGAGAGCGTGGCCCCGTTGGGAGTCACGTCGCGCCCGGCCCACGGCCCGAACGTCTCGGGAAACTCCGACAGCGGTCGTTCGAGGCCGACCGCCCCCGTCGCGACCGCTGCCTCAAGGTGTGCCCCCAAGCCGGCCTGAAGAACCAGGGCGACCGCCAGCGCCGCCACCCACATGCCCCAGGGGCCAGCCAACTCAGGACGGCCGATCGCGCCCAGCGCGCGGCCGACGGTCACGCGGAGCGGCTCCGCCGCCGGCGCGCTTTCCTTGGCCTGGTCGGCCGGCAGCGGGAAGGCACGGCTCAGCCACCAACGCACGGCGAGGAACAGGCCGAGCCCGGCGACCATCGTCAGCAGGCCCCAGGCCGTGTGGTAGGAAATCCCCAACGCCAGAGTCTCTTTCTCGCTGATCCACGCACTGCCGAGCTGCACGCTGAGGACGGTCATCAGCAGGACGCGCATCAGATTGGCCGCGACCGCGACCGGCAGCGCGGCAAGGACGATGGCCGTCTTGAACGCGCCCGAGCGCCCGCCGCGGTGGGCGACGAGGAGGGCCAGGGCGACGAAGGCGATCAGCTGACGCAGGCCGCTGCACGCCTCGCCGACTTCCAACCGCTGCCCGGAGACCTCCAGGACGTTCCCGGAGTGATAAACGGGCACGAACAGGCCGAGGACGCCCGCGGCGGCGTTGCCGACGACGCCCTGCAGCCAGACCGCGAGGGCGTCCGTGACCGCCGGCGGCAGCGGGAACATGAAGACCAGGAAGAGGAGCGGAAAGGCGAAGCCCCCCGCCCAAAGGCGCCCGCCGACCAGGACGGCGGTGCCGTAAAGGATCGTGGTGAGGGCGACGAAGTCCACCGTGGGCCACCCCACGACGAGCGCCCAGCAATGGAACAGCGTCCCGATGCCGACCCACAGCAAGCCGCCGGCGACGGACCCGCGGCCCGGCCCGCTTTGCCGCCGGGCCACATCCCACGCCAGGTAGGCGCTGAGGAAGGGCACCAGGAAGCCGTGCGAATAGTTGTCGTCCACGTTCCAAATGTGAGCGAGTTCCGTGACCTGACCCAGGAAGAGGCCCACGAAGAGGGCGAGCCCGACGAACGCGAGGGCGAGCGACAGGAACGAAAACCGCGGCGCGGAAACTCCGGGCGCGGCGTCCGCCGCGGGCGTGTCGTCAGACTCGGCGGACCTCACTGGCGGGAGTGTCTGCGGAAGCGACATGAACTTGGACCCCGTATCCCACAGGTCGGCGCGGGTCGCATGGAGGCTGGCGGCGCGTCACCCGCCGAGGGCGGAGAGCCCTGCCCGCAACGCCTGGAAGAACGAATAGATGCGACAGGGAGATATGCAAGCCCCGTGCCGTCAGGGCACGTTAGCCGGCGCGGGAATATCACGGTCCCTTTTCCCAAGAAGCCGATTCTCTCCGCACTCAGGAAAACAGGGCAAATCCGCGAAGGAGCTTGCCGGAAATCCCGTCGCGCAACTCTTCCCGTCCTGCCGGCGCGACGACACATGTCCCGTGAACGATGACGACGGTGTAAACAATCGTTAACGTCGCCGTCAGCCGGACGGCCCTGGAAGAAACATGCCCTGGAGTGGCGCGACTCATTCGAGCTGATACTTCTTGATCTTCGCGAAGATCGTCCGCGGCGTGAGGCCGAGTCGCGTGGCGGCGTGGGTGCGGTTGCCGCCCGTCAGCTTGAGGACGCGCTCGAGGAGCCGCCGCTCGTAATCCTCGATCGCCTGGGAGAACGAGAGGCGGTCGGAGCAAGCGCGTTCAAGGAGGAAATCGACCTCCGGGTGTGCGGGCGCCGCAACAGGTACGTCGGGAGGGGCCTGGGCCAACCGCTCGAAAACCCAGCGCGGCAGGTCCTCCATCTCCAGCGACGTCCCGCCGCCGCTGCCCTTTTGCGCCAGGGCTTCGCGAACGAAGTTCTCGAGTTGCCGGGTGTTCCCCTCCCACGGCAGGGCGCACAGCGCTTCGAGAACTCGCGGGCCGAACTCGAGGGCGGGTCCGGCCTGCCCCTCCTGGTAATGGGCGAGAAAATGGCGGGCCTGAACACCGATGTCCTCGCGGCGCGCGCGCAGGGGCGGCAGGTGGATGCGGAAGACGTTGAGGCGCTGGTAGAGGTCTTCGCGGAACTTCCCCTCGGCGACCATCGTCTCAAGCGAACGATGAGTTGCGGCGATGATGCGAACGTCCACCGGGTGTTCGTAGTCTTCGCCGACGGGCAGCAGGCGGCGTTCCTGAAGGACGCGAAGGAGTTTGGGTTGCAATTCGGCATCGAGCTCGCCGATCTCGTCCAGCATCAGCGTGCCGCCGTTGGCGGCGCGGAAGAGGCCCTTGCGCTCGTTGGCCGCCCCGCTGAACGCCCCGCGCGAATGGCCGAACAGTTCGCTCTCCGCGAGCGTCTTGCTCAGGGCGCTGCAGTTGATCGTGACGAGCGGCTTGTCTTTGCGGCGCGGGTCGAGGGCGTGGATCGCCTCCGCGACGCGCTGCTTGCCCGTGCCCGTCTCGCCGAGGAGGAGGACCGGCAAGTCGCTGAAGTGCGCCGCCTTGATGGCTCGGCGGTACACGTCTTCCATCCCGGCGCTGCACCCGAAGAGGCCGTAGTGTGACGAGAACAGCGTACCGAGTTGCTGTTGCTCCCGCGCATGGGCGCGGGCATCCTCCACAAGGCGGCTCATCGTCTCCGTCAATTCGTCGAGGAAGGCGGGCGAGCCCTCGTTGAGGACTTGCCGGGCGCCGGCCGCGAGGGGTTGACAGTAGACGCTGATGGGGAGGTGCGACGTGTCGGCATAGACGAGGATCGGCAGATGTCGGCCGAACGTCCTCAGAAAATCGAGGACAGGGGCGTCCACACGCCCGCCGTCCGGCCCCGCCGCGACACCCAGGGAAAGGAGAATCAGAGACGGCGAGCCGGCATGGCAGTGCCGCGCCACATCGTCGAGGGTCTTCGCCCGGCAAACGCGGAAGGCGCCGCCCAACGAGTCCCGGATCCGTATCCCGCGGTCGGCATCGGGGTCGAAAAGAACGACCTCGGCGACAGAGGCAGGTTGCTCCCGTCCGGTCCGCGTGTGTTCTTGCCTTTCCTCGGCCAACACCTCAACGCCCGTCGACAGACACGGCGACATCATCGTCGCTTCCCCCTGGGCTCACATGACGAAGCAGAATCCCGCTGCGTTCTCATCCGGACCGGGGCGAACCGAAGCGCAACCTTGCTCCCGGCCTGACCGACTGTCGGACTTTTCGTTAGAGGCGGAAAATTCGCCACTCATCCCGGACGGGACGTGATGGCGAGGCGAGGGTAGGGCATGTCCGCCCCAATTTGCAGCAAATTTCCTGCCAAAGGTGAATAGCGCCGCGAGCACAACCGTTCCCTCCGGCAAATCGAGCACCGCGGCTCGAAGAAAATCGCCTGGTTTTCCTGGGTTTTCGCGCATCTTCGGCCAACGTCGGTGCTACCGAGAGCCGACCGGCCCTGGCACCGTCCCTCGGCGGACCCCGACGACTTCGAGTAAGAAAAATTAACGTGTAAACTTTACATGTAAGCGGATATGAACATACCTTACATGAGCAGAAGCTGCATTCCGCGATTTTTCCCACTCCTCCGTCTCTTGCACGCTTGCGGCTCATTCATATATATTCTACGCTAACCTGGGAAACGAACGATTGTCCTTGTACCCTTGTCCGACGACTCCTTGTGCCCGCCCTCGGTGATGGGGCCATGCCAGGAACGAGCCCTGCCACAACTGACGCCGCTACGCCACGCCGAGTCCGCGTCCTCTTCGTCGGCGAGGCGGTCACCCTCGCCCACGTCACGCGCCCTCTCGTGCTGGCTCGGGCGCTCGATCCCCGGACGTTCGAGGTGTCGGTCGCCTGGGACGCGCGTTACAACGCTCTGCTCGGAACGCTGCCGCCTTACCGCGAAATCGACTCCATCCCGAGCGCTCGCTTCCTGGCGTCCCTCGCCAAGGGGGCTCCGCTTTACGATGTGGACACGCTCCTCGGGTATGTCACGGCGGACCTCCGCCTTCTCGACGAGGTAAAGCCGGACGTCGTCGTGGGCGATTTTCGTCTCTCCTTGTCGATCAGCGCTCGGCTCGCGGGCGTTCGCTACCTGACCCTCACCAACGCTTACTGGAGCCCTTACGCGCGGCAGCGCTTTCCGATGCCGGATTTGCCGATCGCGCGGCGTCTCGGGGTGACACTTGCCCATCCGCTCTTCCGGGTGGCCCGGCCCTTCGCCTTTGCCCTGCACACTCGGCCCTTGAACGCCGTCCGTCGCGTCCACGGCCTGCCGTCGCTCGGCTACGATCTACGGCGCGTCTACACCGACGCGGATGAGGTTCTTTACGCGGACGTGCCGGAACTCGTCCCGACCTTCGACCTTCCCGCGACGCACCACTACCTCGGCCCGATCCTCTGGTCGCCGGCCGTTCCTCGGCCCACCTGGTGGGAGCGCGTGCCGGAGGATCGGCCGATTGTCTACGTGACGCTGGGCAGTTCCGGGCGTGCCGATCTGTTGAGTCTGGTGCTACGCGGCTTAGCCGACCTGCCCGTCACCGTCCTCGCCGCCACGGCGGGGCGAACGTCTCTCGCCGATATGCCGGCCAACGCTTTCGCGGCCGATTTCCTGCCGGGCGAGGAAGCGGCCGCGCGGGCGAAGCTCGTCGTCTGCAACGGCGGCAGCCCGACGACGCAGCAGGCGTTATCCGCCGGCGTGCCGGTGCTGGGCGTCGCGTCGAACATGGATCAATACTTGAACATGGAGGCGGTGCGGCGAGCCGGGGCCGGCGAGTTGGTGAGGGCGGGGAGTGTCTCCTCCGCCACGATTCGGCAAGCGGCCTCGAAACTGCTCGCAAGCGCCGACGCCGCGACGGCCGCCAAGACCCTCGCCGGGGTCTTCGCGCGCCGCCGGCCGGAGCGAACGTTCGCGTCGATCCTCAGGGGAACTCCCTTTGTGCCTAAAGGAGGTGTCCATAGTGAGTGCCTGGACGGTAGTGCCCAAGAGCCCCTACTTCAACGTCTCGGACGGTCTTGACAGGGAGAACAGAAGCGACAACAAGATCGCCATGCTCGCGGAACTCGACATGTCGTCCGCCGAACGGCTGCGGGAGGCAGTCAAGACGGAATCGGGCGTAAAGCCATCGTATACCGCTCTCGTCGCCAAGGCCGTCTCGCTCGCCCTGCGCCGTCACCCGCACGCTAACCGGATTCTAGTCGGACCCCGGTTTTGGAGCCGAGTCATCCAACTGACCGACGTCGACACGACCGTCGCCGTCGAACGCGATCTGCCGGGACAGGAGCAGGCAGTATTCGCAGGGACCATCCGAGGAACCGACTTCAAGGACCTTGCGACACTCACGAACGAGCTGCGGGAACTGGCCGACGTGACGCCGGAGACGTCGGCGCGCTTACGGCAGTTCAAGTGGATCGTGGAGAAGCTACCGCGCCCTCTCGTCTTTTTCGTGCTGGGTCTGCCGCGTCTGATGGCAAGCATGTGGGTGGAGCATCGGGGGGGAGCCGTGCTCATCTCCTCCCCGGCGAAATACGGAGTCGATATTATGTCGGGGGCCTGGCCCTACCCGCTAGGCTTCTCGTTCGGAAAGGTCAAGCCCAGGCCCGTTGTCATCGACAATGAGGTCGTGGCACGCCCGACGATGTGGCTGACGATGAGTTTTGACCGCCGCCTCATGGCCGGCGCGCCAGCGGCTCGGTTTTTCTCCAGCGTCTGTGCTTTTCTGTCGGACGCCGAAGATGTTTTGCGACGGGGGGGCGACACGATTGAGCCGTCCGATGAGTATAAGGGAGATGTTCGGGTGATGCGAAGAACAGCCGTCCATGATCTCGGCCGTTCTGGCGGATAGGGTTGGCGAACGAAAAAAGCTGCCGGGGCAACGATTCCGTTGCCCCGGCAGCTTATTGGCTTGCGCGACGGTGGTTCGTCGTTACGCGAGCTTGCGACGCCGCGACCGGGCATACAGGCCCGAACCTGCGACGACCGCGCCCCAGAGCAGCATCGAAGCCGGCTCGGGGACGCCCGGAGGAATCGCCTGAACTTCGACGCCTCCAGAGCCGTTAAAGCCGAAGCTGAAGATGCCGTCTGAGGTGTTCGGGAAACCAGCCCCGTTGGAGGGATTGAAACTGCTCGCCGGCCCCGCAGGGTTGCCCGCACCGCCGAAAGCCGACGCGAAGGCACCCAGACCGCCCAGTTGGGCGGAGATGGTGTTCAGAGCGTCGAAGCCTGGGGTGCCAGGTCCGCCACTGATCCCGGCCGTGTTGCCAGCAGTGGCAACCGCGAGAGTTTCCGTGGTCCCGGTGACGAGCGCGGTATCAACCAATTGCATCCCGGCCGGAATGATGGGATTGTTGCCGACGACCTTGAGGAAATTGGAGCCCTCGACCTGGGAGCCTCCGAAGGTGCTCGAGTTGTGGAACAGGAAGAACCCCTGGCTCGCCGTTCCCACCGTCGTGTTGACGCCAATCTGGTTAGTCTGGCTCCCGGCTAGGTTGAATGTCCCCGGACCGCCACCGCCAGGGACGCCGGGTCCCAGGTCCGTGACTCTTTCCTGCGGCTTGAGGTCGAACACAGCGATCGGCATCAGGAGCGTCTTCCCGTCCGCGGAGGTCGCACCATACGTGGAGGGATCATTCAGTCGAAATGCAGCTGGGTTCGTGATCTCGAAAAGACCGGCGCGCCCGCCCGTGGCCGTGAATAGCTGCTGGCCCAAGATCGGTACCCCGGAATTGCCTGTAAGGGCAAACACCAGGGCGAGGTCGTGGCCGTTGTAGGTGGTCGGACCGCTGCCAGTATTCTGGAAAACGTAGTTGTTGCCGCTGAGACGGTTCACACCCACCGAAATCGTGGTGCCACCCAGGAAGGGCGCGTTGTTCGAGGTGTTGTTGATGAACTGGATGCCATTCGTCTGGCCGCCGACGAGTGAACTGACACCGCCGTTGTTCGTCCCACTGAAGAAGGGAGGGCCGGGGAGAGGCACATTACCGATGGTCCCACCGCCTCCGGTCGCGACCTGGGAGGTCTTCACGAAGATTTCGTCGGCAGGTGCGCTCGCTCCGAGCGCCACCATGCAGACGGTGAACAGAAGAACACGAAATGGCCGCATCGTAGCAAACCTCCTTAGGGGGCGCTAAGACCCCAACGTTGAAGACGGCAAGGGGGCAGATTCCAGGATCAGGCCGATTATAAGGCAATTCCTATGCCGCCTCAGCAAGGGATGGGGCCGCCGGAATTCTTGGCCCAATTCGCCTTCGTCGTTCCCGCGCGACTGGCCCCTTCTCGCGGCGGCGACCGAACGCAACTTTGCGTATAATAAGGGATTGTGTCCATTCCTCGCCGGGTGGTTCCTCGCCTAAGCGGCCGCACAAGCCCAGGCGGTTTTTTCGCCTTCCGAGCAATCGGACATCTGGGCATCTCCAGCGGCGCTAACGTTGATTAACATTCGACTTAACAGTGATAAGGTCGCCTTACAGAGTTCCACGGCGCTTCGGCGCGAGGCGTGTCGGTCCGTGTAAGCCTTTCATCCGTCGGCCTCGCCGACTCGCGCCGACACCGGCAGCCGGCCTGTCCGCCCGCTCACGCCGTCCGAGGTGCCGAAGCGCATCACCCACGCGAAGCGGCCTTCGCCGATCTCGGGGACCTGTCTCCGCGCCTCCTCGATCAGTCCTCTCACCCTGTCCGGTCCCAAGGCGGCGATCACGTCAGGACGACCGTTCTCCAGGGCGTTGTCCAACACGGGCAGCGACATCATCGGCTGGCCGACGAGCCCTTCGACCGTCAGCGCCAGCCAGGCCCGCTCCATCGCCCTCCCCACCGCCACGTCCGTTCGCGCCTGCCGATCCGGAGCGCTCAGGAGGCACAAACCGGACGAGTTGACGACGAGGCGACGCGCGGCGGAGGCGAACTGACGCAGGCCGCCGCCGAGCCGCAGCAGCCAACCCGGCGTCCAGCGCAAGAGTTTCAAGGCGCGGAGGTTGTTGGGCGACAACTCCAGCGACGCGAGGGACAATCCTTCCTCGACTTCCGCCCGAGCCGGCGCGTCGAAGCGGATGTTCGCCAGGAAGGCCCGGCGCATGGAGCGCTCGCCGAACATCGTCGCGTCGCAGCGGCCGATCAAGTCGGCGAGCGGGTCGAGCCGCTCCCGTTCCACGATCCAATGAGTCGCGACGCCTTCCAGGGGCGGCGTCTTCTCCCGCAACCGGGCGAGCGTCTCCGCCGGAAGAGGCCGGCCGTCGTAGGCGCGGCGGTTGGTCACGCGGCGAACGAGGGCGTCGTCAACCGCGATCGACCCTCCGCCTACAGACTCGACCTGGACCGAGGCGACGGCCGACGGCGTCGGCTCCTCGAGCGTCGTCTTCCAGCCGTTGAGGGCGGCGGTGCGCAGGACGTTCTCCAGGGTGGCCCCGACCGCGATCCGCGCCATGCGCTGGCCGGCGTTCATCGGGGAAGGGTCGCGCGTTTCATCGACATAAAAGTCGATGCGATTCGTCTTCGTATCGACAAGGAAGCGCCATGGCTGGGTGTTGTCGCCCGACGGGGCGCGGACGGCGGCGGCGAGAAGCGCCTGGAGGGCGTCGGTCATGAATCACCCCGATGTCGCGGGCGCGGCCAGCGCGGGAATCTTGTCCCAGCCGAGGCGGACGAGCAGGCGGCGAACCAGCCAGCGCTTCAGGCGTTGCGCGGGGTGGCGGTTGCCCCCGATCAAGCGGCCCTTGCGAAGGAGCTGACGGTAAGCGTCGAACTGGAAGTAATAGGGCACCGGCCGCACCGGCTCGCGGCCGAGGAGGATCTTCAGGACCTCCGCCGCCGCCACACCGCTGCACAGGTGGCACGCCAGGCCGGCCGAGGGACCGCGGTGGGTTGCCGGGTCGACCTTCCCAAGATCCATGTAGGCTCGGTGCGTCGCGCCCGGCGCCAGGCCGACGGCGAAGGCGACGAGCTGGTCGAGCAGACTCATCGAGTCATTCAGGTCGAAATAGTCGTCGAAGCTCATCCCGGTCGGCGAAAAGGTCAGCCAGGCGGTGCTGAAGCCGAGGGGTCCGGCCGTGACGCCCCAGGCGCCGCGGCGGCGCGCCTCGCCGAACAGCAGGCGCCGCCCCGCCATCGCGAAGAAGTCGATGCCGTCGACGTAGACCTGGCAGCCGTCGAGGAACTCGGCCACGTTCGCCGGCGTGACCGGCTCGGGAAAAACGCGCAGATCCGCCTCGGGGTTGATCGACCGCGCCACCTCCGCCATGACCTCCGCCTTGCCGCGGCCGAGCGTCGCGACCGTCGCCCCGTACTGGCGGTTGAAGTTGGCGACGTCGAAGGTTTCGGGGTCGGCGATGTGAAAGGAGCCGATGCCGAGGCGGGCCAGGGTGACGAGGTGGATGCCGCCGACGCCGCCCAGGCCGGCGATGGCGACGCGGCTGCGGCGCAGGACGTCTTGCTCCGCCGGGGTCAGCAGTCCGAGGTTGCGCGCGAAGGCTTCGTCATAGGACCAGGCGGGGAGGCCGCCGCCCGCGGAGTCGCTCGCTGCCATGACGTCATGAATCTCCGCGCAGCGCACCCCCGGAACGACCCTTGAGGGGTGCGACGGGCAGGCTCAACTCCTGGACGAAGACGCAGCCGTGGATGAAGGCGTCGTTCGGACAGCAAATGTCCGAATGACGCACCAAGGCCCGCACGCGCCGGAACCTCTTCGCGCCTTCGTCGCGGAACTCGACGACCATGAACTCGCCCGGCACGCGGTGCGCGCCCTCGTCGAGCAGAAGGCCGGCGCCCACGGCGGAGACGTCGAGGATCCCGGCGTCCACGGTGCCGCCGTCGTCGAGGGTGACGCGGCAGTCGATTTCGGCGGCCGCGGGGTGACGCGCCCCGGCGCGGCGATCATATGCGCGGAACGGATAGTCGTGCGTGTTCATGGTTGTCAAGCCCTTGCCTTTGTCGCGGCCTCAACAGGGAGGCCGAGAAACTGTCGGCCGCAGGGTCAACGGGTCGTCGCTTACTGCTTCCCCGGAATGCGGACCTGGACACGAAGGTTCAGCGGCAGTTCGTTGGCGTCGTCCAAATCGATCAGCACTTCGCGGTAGTACATGTCCTTGTACTCGCCGGGGGTGTCGCTCTGGGGCGCCCGCTTGCCCATGCGCGGCAGGACGGTCGCCACCTTCCCGGCGAAGCTCTTGCCGGACAGGCCGTCGGCGGTCACGACGGCCTGCTGGCCCGCGGTGACGCGGGCGACGTCCAACTCCTCCACGAAGGCCCGGACGCGGCGGTGGCTGAGGTCGGCCAGGATGAGGACCGGCTGGGGGCTGGTCGGCGACGCGGCCTCGCCCGCCTCGGCGAAGATCTGGAGGACGCAGCCGCCGATGGGCGCCTTGAGCGACGTCTTGGCCAACTCGGCCTCGGCGAACTTCAGATCGGCCTCGGCGGCGTCGGCCTGACTGCGCGCCGCCGCGACGTCTTCCTCGCGCGGCCCGCGGCGCACCAGTTCCAGCTGAGCCTTGGCCTTGTCCCACCCGGCCTTGGCCCGGAGCTTGCTGGTACGCTGCGTGGCCATCTCCTGCCTGCTGACGCTGTTGCCGCCCGCGAGCGCCCGGTCGAGTTCGCCGCACGCCGCGTCGTAAGCGACCTTGCACGACTGCTCCTCGGCGGCGGCGACGTTCTTCTCCTCGGGCAGGGCGCCGTTGCGGAGCTTGGCGAGGTTGGCGAGGGCGGAATCGCGTTTGGCCCGCGCCTGCAACACCTGAGCCTTCTGCGTCTCGTTGCTCAGCTCGGCGAGGACGGCGCCGGCGGCGACCTGCTCGTTCTCGCGGACGAGCAAGCGGGTGATGGCGCCGGCCGTCTGGGGACGCAGGGCCATCTCGGGACGAGCCGGCTCGACGGTGCCGTTGGCCGCCACCTGGTCCGCGGAGGCGTCGAACCGCGCGGCGGCGGCGGCGGCGTCCTTCTCCGAGGAACCGGCATTGCCGCGGAGGGCCAGGCGACCGGCCACTCCGACCACGACGCCAAGGACGATCGCGATGGTGATGGTCGTTCTCATGCCACTGGCTCCTCATGAAAGCGGCGCCGCTCAGCTTCAGGGCCGGCGTGCGGCGTCGGCAAAGGATCGGATTCCGAAGGGACCCACTCATGTACCATACACCCGTCCTCGAGGCGGAGGACGCGGTCGGCGAAGGGAAAAATGCGGTCGTCGTGCGTCACCACGACCAGCGTCACGCCCCGCTCGCGGACGAGTCGGGTGAGCAGCTGGAGGACGGCCTGGCCATTCTCGGCGTCGAGCGAAGCGGTCGGCTCGTCGGCGAAGACGAGGGCGGGGTCGTCGGCCAAGGCGCGGGCGACAGCGACGCGCTGGCACTCGCCGCCGCTGAGTTGACTCGGCCGGGCGTTGCGGCGGTGCCAAATGCCGACCTGGTTGAGCAGGTCGGAGGCGCGCTCGCGGGCGGTGCGGAGCGAAGCGCCCCGCATCGCCAGGGTCAGGCAGACATTGTCCAGGGCGGACAGCGTCGGGAACAGGTTGAAGGTCTGGAAGATGAAGCCCAGGTTGTCGCGGCGGAAGGCGGTCAGTTGGGCGGGGGTCATCTTGCCGACCTCCTGGCCGAGAACCTCCACGCTGCCGCAATCGGGGGTCATGATGCAGCCGAGGATCGACAGCAGGGTCGTCTTGCCGCTGCCCGACGGGCCGACCAGGAAAACCGTCTCGCCGCGGGCGGCGTCGATGCTCACGCCCCGCAGGACCGGCGACCGGTGCGTGCCGCTGCCGAAGCTCTTATGCACGTCGCGGGCTACCAGGGTCTTGGCGTGCGTTTGGTTCATGGGGTCCGGGTCGGTCGCGAGTCCGAGGTTCGTCCTTCTTTCTCTCCGCCGGGTCAGCTCCGCAGCACACTCGCCGGGTCTATCTTACGGATACGCCAGTAGGGAAGATAGGCGGACCCGAGGCATACGAGGACGATGAGGACGACACTGACGAGCGCCACCTGCCAGGTCAGGATGACCGGGGCGCGGGGGCTGGTGATGGCGGTGCCGACGACCACCGAGGCCAGGATTCCCGTCACGGCGCCGAGGGCCGCGCTGCCGACCGCCTGGCTCACCAGGAAGCGGGCCACGCAGCGGTCGTCGGCGCCCATCGCCTTGAGCGTGCCGAATTCCTTCAGCCGCTCCGTAACCGAGGCGTAAAGCGTCTGGGCCACCACGGCCAGCCCGACGAGAAGCCCCAGGAAGGCGGCGAGGCCGAAGCTGATGCCGATCCCCGTCCGCGTCAGCCAGTATTCCATCGAGAGCCGGGCGTAGGTGTCGCGGTCGTAGACGTCCAGCTCCGGGACTTTCGTCTTGATGCGCCGCACCAGCGCGGGAATGTCCGTGCCAGGCTTTGCTCGCACCAGGAAGTAGGAACATTGGTCGCGTGGCGCCCCGTGGATGTACTTGGTGCGGGCACGTTCGAGGGTCGTGAACACGTAGGGGCTGGTCGTAAAGCTGACGATGCCCCGCGTCATGCCGACGATTTGGGCCCGGGCGTTGCCGATCTCGCGAACGTCCCCCATTTGACAGTTGCCCAACTTTTCGACGTCGTTGGCGTCGATGAGGATACTGTCCGGGATACGAAAAATTGCCTCGGGGTCGCCTTCGGCCATCGTCCAGGGGTTGCCCATGCGGCTGCGCGGATCGGAGTCGCAGCCGACCATGACGACGCCCTCGCAGTGCCCGTCCGGCATCTGGAAGCTGCTGAACATGACCAGGTAGCGAGCCACCGCGTCAACGCCGTCGACGCCGCGGACGCGCTCCTTCCAGCGCTCGGGGATCAGGTTGCCCGTGTCGACGTTGTTCATGTGGCGGTGTCCGACCCAGATGTCGGCCTGGCTGAAGTCGATCAGCATGGCGGCTTTCTGGATCAGCCCGAGCAACAGTCCGCCCTGGAGGTTGACCAGGACGACCGAGAACGTAATGCCCAGGAGGGTCGTCATCAGCTTGGCTCGGTCGGCGAGCATCGCCTTGATCGCGAGAACCCACATGATTCACCCTCCCCGCCACGCCCCGACGGTTACCACCGCCGCGGGCTTCCGAAGCGCTCGACGTAGGCGATCGCGTCGTTGACCTCCTGGAGGTCGGTTTGGCTCGAGTGCTGGGCGAAGTAGCGGAGGACCTGCGGCGCCATCGGCGCCGTCGTGAGAACCCCGGCCGGCAGCGACTCGCCGAACAGTTGCTCGTACATCTTGGGGGCGTTGCGGCGCAAATCGTCGTAGTGGACGGCGAACGCCTCCGCCGGGCTCCCCTGGACGGTGGCGTAGGCCTTACGCTCGCCGACGGGGGTGAATCCCAGCACCTTCGTGTAGAAGCTCCGGTGGCGCGGGTTGACCGCGATCACGCCGGTGTTGCCGCCCAGGTGAACGATGTGCTGAGACGCCACCCGGATCATCGTGACGAACACCGGGATGAAGTCGCGAACGCTCAGTCCACTGTCCGCGAGACTCGTCAATTCGGCCATGAGATGGCCGGCGCGGCGGAGCGTATTCGTCTCCTCGGCGTAAATGCTCTCCATCGGCAGTCCGAAAAGCGTGTTGTCCAGGACGCGCGACATGGTGGCGACGACGCGGCCCTCTTCCTTCGCCACGACGACGATGGTGTCGGGCAGGGCGTGGTAGCGGGTGAAGCGGAACGGCTTGGCGGTCGGCGGCTCGTAACCTTTCGTCCGGTAGTTGCTCGCCACCAGTTGAAATGCCTGCTCGAATTCCTCGGTCTCGGAGGCGATTTTGACGCGGATGCCGCGGCTCACGTTGGGGACGACGATCGATTCGGGGACGACGCGCGGGGTCAGGTCGAGACTGGTATTCGTCTGGCTCGCAGCCAGGGAAAAGACGGTCGTGGTGCGTGGGTTGGCGGCCGCCGGGCTCTTCGCGAGCGTGTCCACGAAGAGGGCAGTCGGAGACGGGCTGGGGGCCTGTGCGAGAGCAGTCATGAACAGTCGAGCCTCCCTAAGACGATGTTAATGAGTACACCTATGTACATACGTCAGCGCAACGCCGGGGTGCGCTGTCAAGTGCGGGTCACACGCTGAGGACGCTAAGGACTGACGGTCGCGGGGCTGTCCCACATGCCGGGGCAGACGCCCGAACACGTTTCGAGTCGCGAGTCCGCCTGCAGGGGCGAAATCGCCGGGACAGCGAGGGCACCGAGAGAGGGGGTAGAATCACGGACGCGGGACGGCGCGTCGGCTTTCACGGAGTTCTTCGACTCCCGCGGAGGGACGGGGGTTGCGAACGGGAGGGAGTCGAATACCCCAAGCGTATCTCACCTTCCCGACGGAGGCAACCGCAGGCGGCTTTTTCTTCCGCCCTTGCCCTACCGAGCCGAGGCCGTCACAGTCAGAGCCGCAGGGGGCGACGAGGATTTGTTTTGCGGCACGATCACCGCGTCGGACAGCCCGTTGACGCGGACGAGGAGGAACGGCTTCATCCCATCCGTCGTCTCGGCTACCACCGTTCCTTCCAACTCGTGGTCGCCGAACAACTCCGCCAGAATCCGGTTGGGGTGCGGGTGGACAACGGCCGACACGGGAAATCGCACGGTAGAGTTCGAGTTCTCGTCCACAACCGGGCCTCCTGACTGGAGATGGCTTGATTCAGTCCTGCTTCTTTCGTCCGCTCTGTCGGCTAAGAAGACGCTTTTCTTAAAGCAAGGGCCGTACCCAAAGGGGTCCGCGCCCCCGGCTTTTCGAGTTTTCTCGCGATTTTTTGACGCAAGACCTTGCTGAAGAAGATCTTAGGGAATTGGTATTTTTTCCTCGCGGCCCCCGCGACCCGCAGAACTTGAGTAAGGCGCGGTCGGAAGGCCCTCGCTACTCTGTTCGATTTGTCACCGTCGGAAGATTCGGTGCGGCGCGGCGGTTCATAGTGCCCGCCGCGGCCCTCCGTCGCTTACCAGCGGCGAATCGCGCCGTAGCGGTCCACGGTCCGGAAGATAGACTCGACCGCGGCAGCGTCGCCGGTGCCGGAATTCTGGTCGAAGGAGCGAATCAAGTGACGGGGCATCTGCGGCCTGACCAGGGCCTGGGGCGGCAGGGGGTTGCCGAAGATCTCGTCGTACATGCCGGGGGCGTTGGCCTTGAGCGTCTGACCGTCGACCCAGAAGGCTTCGGCCGGATTGTCCTGAACGGTCCCGTAACTGCGGCACGGCCCCAGGGGCAGGAAGCCGAGGATCTTGGCGTAGAAACTGCGGTGGCGGGGGTTGACGGAGATGACGAAGGTGTCGCCGCCCTGGCTGGCGTGGTATTGCATCCCCAGGCGGATGAGCGCGATAAAAACCTTGAGGAACTCCCGGAGGCTCAGACCGGTGTCGGCGAGGCTCGTCGTCTCGAGCAGGCGCCGTCCCTGGCGGCGGAGGGTCGCGATCTCGTCCCCGTAGATGCTCTCCATCGGCAGCCCCAACAGGGTGTTGTCGAGGACAATGGAGAAGGTCGCCAGGACCTCGCCCTTGTGCTTCGCGACGAGCGTTACCGTATCCGGCAGGGCGTTAAAGGGAGAAAAGCGGAAGGGGCGGGTCGAGACGGCCTCGTAGCCGCGGGCGCGGTAGTTGCCCGCCACCAGTCGAAAAGCCTGCTCCCACTCGTCGGTATTCGAGGCGATTTTCACCTCGATCTCACGCTCGACGCCGATGACTCGGAAGGAAGTCGGAGCCTCGGGCGACGAAGGGCGGAGGTCGAGAACCGTTCCCGCGCGTGCTGGCGTGACGTCCAGACGAGTCGGACGTGTGCCTCTCAGCGCCCGATCACGCGGCAGAGAAAGGACGGGACGGGTCCCGGAACGGGAGGGAAGAGAAGGAGTGAGAACGGCGGCCATGTATGATCGTGCCTCCAACAACGGGTTCTGCAGAGTACGCCTATGTACATGCGGTCAGAGCAGCTTCGGACGGATAGGGGGGCTGCTTCTGCTGTCCTGCCTGTCAGAGAAGATGTTCAGTAAGCAAGGGCCGTACCCAATGAGGCTCCGTCACATGCTTCGCCTCTCCCCGTCAAGTTACTTCGACGTAATTGCATGACAGGTAAGTTCTTAGGAAATATTTTTTCTTGTGTGCTTCAGCCGGCGGCGGGCAGGCGGGGGAGTGGCTCAGCAGAAACCTGACCGGTACGGCGTTCGTTTTTTCGCCGCCGGTAGATTACGCATCGCTCGACAATAGCGTGGTGCCCCGGGCGGCGGGCGAAATCGTTCGTGTGAGGCCGGTCACGGCACGATGGCCGAGATGTGTTCTTTGAGCTTGCGGTGCGCCTTGGTGCGTCCCTTGGCCAGCGCCAGGGCTTCGCCGAAGGTCAGGTGAGGGTCGGGAAAGGGAAGGCGCTCGAGGGCGCCGTTGAGGGGTTCGTCGAGGCGGTAGCGGCGGCCGTCGAGGACGACCGCGACGCCGGCCTTGCGCAGCACCCCGAGGTCCCGGTAGAAACCGCGCACGTCGAGCTTGAGGCGGCGCATCAGGAGGCCGCGCGTTTGCGGCCCTTTGCCGAGGAGGCGAAGCAGCTTGCACAGACGGGTCGCCCGCTCGGCGGTCACCGCTTGCGAGGCTTTGCCGTTGGCGTGGCGAATCTTGGCCATCCCCTCCCTCAACGTCGAGGCGCGGATCAAGAGCCGTCGGCGCCGTCCGCGACGGCCGAAGGACGGCGGCGGCGGCGCGAGTGCGACGGACCCCCTGGGGCCGGCGAAGCAGGGGAAAGACGGCCGGCCCGGCAGTCCCCGACGACAACAGCCTACCAACGGGCGCGCGGGAATCAAGGGATTGGCGAGGAGAGCCTGTGGCCGGCGCCCCCGAGGAGCGGTAGGCTGGACTCCACGAGCCCGGTCGCCGATCCCCCGGACCCAACCCCTGGCAAGAGCATGGCCGCACTCGACTACCTCGTCATCGCCCCGCACCCCGACGACGCCGAGCTGGGCGCCGGCGGAGCCATCCTGCTGTTGAAGGCCCAAGGCGCCTCGGTCGGCGTCCTCGACCTGACCGACGGCGAGCCGACGCCGCACGGCAGCCCGGAGATTCGGGCGCGCGAAACGCAGGCCGCGACGGAGGTCCTCGGCCTCGACTACCGAGGCAACCTCGGCCTGCCCAACCGCTCCTTGGTCAACGACCTGGAGTCGCGCCGCAAGCTCGCCGGCGCCCTGCGCGAACTGCGGCCGCGCGTCCTGCTCGCGCCCTACTGGGACGACGCCCACCCCGACCACGTCGCCGCCAGCGCCCTCGTCGACGCCGCCCGCTTCTGGGCGAAGCTCACCAAGAGCGACCTGCCCGGCGAGCCGCACTATCCGCAGCGCATCGTCTACTACTTCAGCGTCCACCTGCGCCTGCACCCGAAGCCGTCCTTCGTCCTCGACGTCACGCCGTACCTCGACGCGAAAATGAAGGCGTTGGCCTGCTACCGTTCGCAGTTCGTCGTCGGCCGGCCGGCGGCGCCGCCGACGTTCCTCGACGACCTGCGCGACCGGGCGCGCTACTGGGGCTGGGCCATCGGAGCCGGCTACGGCGAGCCGTTCGTCTGCCGCGAGGAGATCGGCCTGCGCGGACTGCGCGACCTGGTATGAACCCGGCAGACGAGGGGACACGGAGACAAGGAGAAGGGTCGTAGGGCGGGCTTCCGCTCTGCTTGTCGGCTTGTTGGCTTGTCTGCTTGTCTTTGGGAACGCCGACGGACGATATTCATAACGCGGCGGGTCGAGCCGAGACCAGGGTTACGCGACCGGAGGAGGCGAGCCGTGCGGCGTGAGTTCAACGTCCTGGCCTTGATCAAGGGGAACGAGCGCTACGTCTTCGTTTACGACGACGAGGCTCACGAGCCGCTCATCGACGTGCTGCGCGACCACGCGGCCGATCCGCGGCTCAGCTTCACCTGGTTCGACGCCGCCGTCTTGACCGAGAAGGCGCGCGAGCAGGCCCGCGCCGCCGAGGAGGAAGTCGAGGCGTCGCCGCCGGCGAAGAATCGTCGCTTTCCGCTCTACGATTGACAGCCGCCTTGCTCCCCTCTCCCCGAAGGGGAGAGGGGAGAGTTCGGGGAAGCCCATGCCGGCACCGACACTGGACGAAGCCCTGGCCGAATTCCTGCGGCACCTGTCGCTGGAGAAGAATGCATCGGCGCACACGGTCAAGTCGTACCGCGAGGATCTGACCCAGGCGTTCGGCTTTTTCCGCACGCGCCTTGGCAAGGAACGTCCCGAGCCCGCCGAGGTCACGACGCGCGTGCTGCGCGCCTTCCTCGCCTGGCTGCACGACCAGGGCTACGCCAAGACGACCATCGCCCGCCGCCTCGCCGCCGTGCGCTCCTGGTGTCGCTTCCTCTGTCGCCAGGGCGTCCTCGCCTCCAACCCCGCCGAGGGGTTGCGCGGCCCGCGCAAGGACAGCCGGCTGCCGCACTTCCTGGGGCTCGAAGACATCCTGCGCCTCTTGGCGGCGCCGGGCGATTCGCCGCTGGGGTTGCGCGACCGGGCCATCCTGGAGACGCTCTATTCCGCCGGCCTGCGCGTCAGCGAGTTGACGGGGTTGAACGTCGATGACCTCGACCTCGACGGCGGCATGGTGACGGTGCGCGGCAAGGGGAAGCGCGAGCGGCTGGCGCTGCTCGGCCCGCAGGCGTTGGCGGCGCTGCGTTTCTGGCTGTCGGGGCGCGGCGTCGTCGCCGGGCCGAGGCAACTGCCGGCCGTCTTCCTCAATAAGAATGGCACGCGCCTCAGCTCGCGCAGCGTCGGCCGCTTGCTGGAGAAGTACCTGAAGCAAGCCGGCCTCGACCCGCGCACGAGCCCGCACACGCTGCGGCACAGCTTCGCGACGCACCTGCTCGACCGCGGCGCCGACATCCGCAGCGTCCAGGAACTGCTCGGACACCGCAGTCTGGGCACGACGCAGATCTACACGCATGTGACCACCCAGCGCCTCCAGGAGAGTTACCAGAAAGCTCATCCCCGCGCCTGAGCGCCTTCGAGGACCCCAATGATGCGATTCCTCCGGCTCGCCGCCTTTTCCTTTTCCTATTTCCTCCTTCCTCTGACCTTCGCCGCCGCCGAAGAGGTCGAATGGCGCACGGACTACGTCGCCGCCCGCCGCGAGGCCGCCGACAAGGACCGGCCGCTCGTCCTCGACGTCGGCTCCGCCGACTGTCTGTGGTGCAAGCGCCTCGACGCGACCACCTTCCGCGACCCCGCCGTCGTCCGCCTCATCAACCGCCAGTTTATCGCCCTGCGCGTCGACGCCTCCAAGGATCCGACGCTCGCCGAGAAGCTGCGCGTCCAGGCGTACCCGACGGTGCTGCTCGCCAGCCCCGACGGCAAGATCGTCGACGTCCTGGAGGGCTTCAAGGAGGCGGCGCCGTTCCACGAGCGCCTCGAACGCGCGCTGGCCTTGACCGCCAATCCGGAGTGGATGACGCGCGATTACCAGGAAGCCGGCAAGGCTATTGGCACATCCGACTACGCCCGCGCCGTCGCCCTGCTGAAGAACGTGGCGCAGGACGGCAAGGAGCGCCCGGTCCAGGTGAGGGCGCGGCAACTGTTACAGGATCTGGAGGGGCAGGCGTCCGGCCGCCTGGCGCGCGCCAGGCAGCTTTCCGACAAGGGGCAGACGACGGAGGCCATCGACGCGCTCGGCGACCTGATGCGCGGCTTCAACGGCACCCAGGCGGCGACCGAAGGGGCGCAGTTGTTGACGTCGCTCGCCAGCCGGCCGGACATGCGGGACGGGACGCGCGGCAAGCGGGCGCGCGAGCTCCTGGCCCAGGCCAAGGAGGATTATCGCACCGGGCAGTACGTCTGGTGCCTGGCGCGCTGCGACGTGCTGACGGCGGCCTACGGCGACCTCGGCGAGGGGAACGAGGCGAAGCAACTGGCCGCCGAGATCAAGAACAACCCGGAATGGCTGCTGCAAGCGTGCATGGGCCTCAGCGACCAACTCGGCGGCATGTACCTGACGCTGGCCGAGACGTGGGTGAAGAAAGGCCAGCCGCAGCAAGCGGTCCAGTGCCTGGAGCGCGTCGTCCAGACGCTGCCGGGGACGCGCCAGGCCGAGGCGGCTCAGGCCCGCCTCGCCCAGATTCAAGGACTCCCGCCGACGCGGACGGTCGAGTTCAAGAAGCCGTGACGCCGCATCGTGTACATGTTTAGCCGCCCGCCCGCAGGGGGGCGCTGCCGACCCGCCGCCCTGCGGGCGGGCGGCTAAACTTAGCGCGCGACATACGTCAGGTACTGGACCATCGCGCAGACCGCGTGCTGGGTGTAGTCGATGCGCAGGTCGCCGTCCTGGTGCGAGGCGTGGAAGCCGCCCAGGATGCGCAGCCGATACCACTCCACGAAGTGCTTGGTGTTGGCCTCGGTGTACTGCAAGCCGCCGAGGAACGGCAGGCAGCGCTCCAGGGCGTCGCCGTAGCGGCGGAAGCGCGGCAAGTCGGCCGTCTCGCGGGCGACGCGGCACGCCTCGACGAGGCTCTCGGCGTAGGACGCCGACGCCACCCCCGGCGGCGCCGCCACCGGTTTGCCGTCGGCCCAGCCCATGAAGCCGCCGAACCACTCGGGGTGGCGCGGGTCGGGCCGCTCGTGCTGCAACTCGCACAGCCAGTCGTTCATCTCGCCGACGAAGTCCGCGAACGCCTTGTCCTTGGTGAGCAGATAGGCCTCGACGTAGGCCGCCGTCTGCTCCGGCACGAACGCCATGTTCTTGTGGGCACGCCACCACGGCGCGTAGTGGGCGAGGGCCTTGCGGGCCAACTCCGTCTTCCACGCGGCCGGCCTGCGGCCCTGGCTGCGCATCAAGCCGTGCAGCGCCTCGCCGGGGTAACTGTTGACGCCCTCCGGGTCGGCGCCGGCCTTCTCGTCGTCGCCGTCGGTGTAGTTGAGGGAGCCGTCGGGCCGCTGCTGCTTGCGGATGAAGTTGCAGAGTTGTTCCGACTTCTCCAGCAGATCGTCCTTCGGCTCGCGCAACTCGCTGATGGCCGAAACGAGCAGGCCAGCGGCGGCGAGGCGGTTGACCGCGCCGGACGGGAACGGCGTGTGACGCAGTTGAGGGTTGCTCGGGTCGAGGACCGTCTCGTCGAGCAGCGCGAGGATCGCCTGGGTGGCTCGTGCCTCGTAGCCGGCGTCGCCGGTGAAGTGGGCGGCGCGGGCGAGGGCGCAGGCGGCGCCGATCTGGCGCAGGTAGTTGTCGCCGTCCGCCAGGACGTTCAGCGCCGGCACGAAGCCGTAGTGGAAGCGCCCCTTGACGTCGTGCATACGGAACAGCCACTCGGCGCCGCGGCGGGCGCTGGCGTCGACCTGCTGGTACAGCGGCGAGTTCGGCTTGCCGTCGGTCTTCTCCGCGGGCCGCTCGGGCGCGGCGGTCACTTCAAGGGGGGCCGACGCCGGAGGAACTGGGGCGGGAGTCGTCACGGCGACGCCCGGCAGGGACGGCAGAGATGGCAGGCCGGGCACGGGCGTGTCCGTCGGCGTTTGAGGCGCGGGCGGGACTTGCCCGCGCGTCCACGAGAAGGTGGCGAAACCGCCGACGGCGAGGACGAGGAAACAGATGAGCCACGCAAGCCGATTGCGCATGGGTCGGGCCTCCTTGCCCCAGAAGAGTCGCGGGCGCTTGACGGTTATACACCGGCTCGCGACGGCGGATCAATGCGAACCCGCCAGCTTCATGCCGTCGGCGCCGGCGCCGGTGTTTCGGCGGGAGCGGGAGCGGGAACCGGCGCGGCGGGCGCCTCCTGGCCGGCGAGGAGAATGTTGCGAATCTGCACCTTCGTGTACGGCTGGCGATGGCCGCGCAGGCGGCGGTAGTTCTTGCGCTTGCGGAACTTCTGGACGTAGACCTTGATGGACGTCTGATCGACCACCTCGGCGAGGACGCGGGCGCCCTCGACGAGCGGCTGGCCGACGCGGAGGTCTTCGTTGTTCTGGTAGAGCAGCACGCGCGGGAACTCGACCCGCGTCCCCGCCTCGGCGTCGCGGAAGTCCAGCTGGACCACGTCGCCCTCGCTGACGCGATACTGGCGGGAGCCGTCTTCAAATACTGCGAACATCGCTGATTCCCTGTCTGGTCGGTCCCTGAATCCAAAGGGGAAGTTTAGCGGCGGCGGCGCCGACTGGCCAGGGGGCTCGTCGCGAGGCCGCTCAGCGGCTCGAAATCAGCCGCAAGGTCATCTTGAGCGTCTGCTTTTTGCCCGTGCGCTCGACCGTGACGTCGACGCCGTCGCCGTCCTTGCAGCCGCCCAGCACCTGGAAGTAGTCGTTCGCGCCGCGGACCGGCTTGCCGGCGACGGCGGTGACGCGGTCACCCACCAGAAGGCCGCCGCGCGCCGCGTCGGAGTTCTCCGTCACGCGCGTCACGACGGCGGCGTCCGCCCCCTCGGCCCGCGACACGCTCACGCCGATCTGGCGCATCCCCGTCCCGGCGGCGGGCACGGGGGCGGAGGGAGGCGGCGTAACCGCCGTGACGACCGGCCGTCCCAGGACGCCCGTCGGGTCGAACGCCAGCGCCACCATCGTCTTCTGCGGCTTGCCGTCGCGCTCGTAAGTCAGTTCGATCTTGTCGCCGGGATTCAGGCCGAGCAGATGGCGCATCGCCTCGACGCCGCCGACGGCGGGCTTGCCGGCGATCTCGACGAGGCGGTCGCCCGGCTTCAGACCCGCCTTCGCCGCCGTGGAGTTCGGCTGCACGGCCCGCACACGCAGACCGTCCTTGTCGGCGGTGTCCGGCGTGACGCCGAAGACCGTCGCCGTCTGCGCCGTGTTCAGCCGGGCCAACTCGACGACGAACTTCGTCGGCTTGTCGGACCGCAGCGCGAACACCTCGACCTTCTCGCCCGGCGGCAGGGCGCGGACGACGCGCAGGTAGGTCGGCAGGTCCGCGACCGCCTGCCCGCCGACGGCGACGAGGCGGTCGCCGCCCTTCAGCCCGGCCTTCGCCGCCGGCGTGCCGTCGAACACGTCCTGCACGAGAACGCCGCCCTTCGCGTCGGTCGCGTGCGGCACCAGGCCGAACGACGACGTCAGCGACCAGAGCGCCGTGCGGCGGAAGTACGGCTCCGTCACCTTGACGTACTCCGGCGGCTTCTCCGCCGCCCGCAGTTCCGCGACGACGTCGCCGATGAGGCCGGCGACGCGCGCCAGGCCGGGAACGTCGATCGTCTCGACGCGGTCCGTCGGCATGTGGTACTGCTCGTGAAAGCCGGTGAAGAACTCCAGCGCCGGCACGCCGCGCATCGTGAACGACTGGTGGTCGCTCGGCCCGAAGCCGGTCTGTACCTTGGCGACTTTCAAATGGTGCTTGAGCGCGAGGCGGTCGACGAGCGGCTCGAAGACCTTCGCCGTGCCGACGCCGGTGATTTCGAGACGGTCGTCCTGCAGACGGCCGACCATGTCGAGGTTCATCATGGCGACGGTCTTGTCGAGCGGGACGACGGGCCGACGGCAGTAGTAGACGGAGCCGTTCAGGCCACTTTCCTCCGCCGTGAAGGCGATGAAGACGAGGCGGCGCCCCTGGCGAGCCGGCGCGGCGGCGAAGCGGCGGGCCAGCTCCATCACCGTGACGGTGCCGGAGGCGTTGTCGTCGGCGCCGTGGTGGATCAGCTTCGAGCCGGGGCGCAGCGACGGCGAGCCGAACGCGCCGATGTCGCCGAAGCCGCTCGTCATGCGGAAGCCGAACGACCAGCCGAGGCCGACGTGGTCGTAGTGGGCGCCAATGACGATGGTTTCCTCCGCGTGCGGGCCGGAGCCCTCCAGGACGCCGACGACGTTTTTCACCGGCACGCGCGAGTGCGTCAGCGCCGTCTCGACGCGGCAGGTCCAGCCGGGCAGCGGCCGGCCGCGCGGCTTGAGGGCGGCGTCGACGTCCTTCTCGATCGTCGCCAGCGTGTCGCCGGAAGCGTGGAGCATGTCGTCGACGAGGGCGCGGCGCACCTGTAGGACCGGGATAGAGGCGACGTGCTGGACGGAGACGAACGGACCCGGGTCGCCGTTGATGACGCGCGGCGCGCCGCGCGGCGAAGGCGTCAGCGCGTCGCCGCCCGGACCGGCGTTCACCAGAAGGACCGCCGCCGCCTTGTGGGCCTCGGCGTTGGCCGCCTTGCCGTCGTCGCGGTAGTCGCCGCCGTCGACGGTGTTGTCGTTGGCGCCGAACGGGTCGGCGAACGGGTTGGTGAAGCGCGGCGTGCGCCGCAGGACGACGACGACCTTGCCGGCGACGTCGAGGCCGGCGTAGTCGTCGTAGCCGTGCTTCGGCGCCGTGACGCCGTAGCCGGCGAAGACGACGGGAGCCTCGACCTTCCCGGACCCGCTGGGGCGCAGGACGGTGAAGTTTTTGTCCATCTCTAAAGTGATCGTCTGGCCGAGCGGCCCGGCGAGGGTCATCGTGGCGGGCTTGTCGACGCGGGTGCCGGCGGTGACGTGGAAGTTCTGGAAGTAGGTGCCCTTGTCGCCGGCCGGGGCGAGGCCGGCCTGGGCGAACGCGCGGGCGATGTGGTCGGCGGCGAGGTCGATGCCCTTGGTGCCGACGCCGCGCCCCTCGCACTCGTCGCCGGTGAGGAACGTCAAGTCCTTCAGCAAGCGGGTCTGAACGAGGGCGGGGTCGTCCGCGCGGCCGGGGCCGGCGAGGAAGAACAGGACGAGGCCAGGAACAAGGACGGTCAGCCGACGGCGGCGCATGAGCGGATCTCCTGAGGCCGGACGAGTACGCACCTTTCTCTCCTTGTAACCCGCCGCGCGGCGAAACGCCACGGAAAAAAAGAAGAGCTAACCACAGAGAACACAGAGCACACAGAGAAAGGCAAGGAAGAGAGGGAAGTGTGGCGGGCGACGTCTTCCCTCGTCTTTGTTTTCTCTCTGTGTTCTCTGTGTTCTCTGTGGTTAGCTCTTCCTCGTAGCGCGGGTTACTTCTTCGCGGCGGTCTCTTCGGAGGCGGCTTCGCAGCACGACGCCTTCGCCTTGGTCGGGGCGCTCGTCGGGCAGGCGGCGCAGTCGCTCTCGGTCGAGGCCTCTTCGTCCTGGCAGCAGCTCGCGGACGACATGGGGCAGCAGGACGGCTTCGCGGCCGTGTCGACCGACTCCTGCGACGGGCAGCCGGTGCAGCCCGTGCCGCCCGCGTGGTGGACCAGGGCGGCGCCGCCCGCGACCAACGCCAGGACGACGACCAGACCCGCGACGGATTTCAACAGCATAACGACTCTCCCTACCGGGCGATGAGGAACGGGAAACACAACTATCGTCTCTCCCCGCCGGGGAGGTGTCAACGGAGAAACGAAAAACGCCGGTCAGCGTATCGCCTTCACCTGGAGCGTATAATTCCAGTGGTCGAGGCGGCCGCGCTCGCGGCGGAGCCGAAACAGTCGCCCGAAAACGCGCGACTCCTGCCAGCCGCCGCGGCGGACCTCCGCCGCGACGTAGTCGTCCGCAGCGTGCCACAGGATCTGAAACGCGATGTCGTCGCCGCGCGCGTCGATCAGCCAGTACTCGCGAATCCCCGCCAGATGATAGGCGCGGCGTAGGCGCACCTTATCCTTGCGCACGGAACTGTCGCTGACGACCTCACAGACCCAGTCGGGCGAGCCTTCCAGTTCGACGTGGTGCCTCGCATCGTCCTTCTTCGGCACCATGCGCACCCGGCCCGACTCGAAGCTCTCCCAACTGACGAACGACAAGTCGGGGATATTCGATACCTCGGCGTCGACGTTGCTGATCTGCGTGCCGTCCCCGTACACTTCCCCGAGGCCCAGTTTTTTATTCAAGGCGACCAGGGCGTAGGTCATCTCCGTTTTCACTTGGACGTGGGCTTCGATATCTTCCTGGCTCATGTCGATGAGGATCTCGTCAGGGAAGAAGGTGATCCGGCCGAATTCGGGCATCTCATCCGAGTTCGACCAGGCGCGAAAGCCGGCGTGCGTGAACGCCGTCGGCGGCAGGTAGATCTCCCGGCCGTCGAGGACGAAGCGACAGCCGACGACCTGCGGCTCGGCCTTCGTCCTGCGGGCGGCGGAGCGCTGCGGCACCGGTTTGTTCATGACGACGTCTCGCGACGAGAACGAGGAATCCGAAATCCCGGCGCCATCTTGGCGTGTCGGCCTCATAAAATCAACCACCAGTCGCCGAGAAGGTCCGCGTCGAGGAGTACGACCATCATGGGCAGATTGACGGGCAAGAGGGCGTTAGTGACGGGCGGCGGCAGCGGCATCGGGCTCGCCGTCGCGCGTTTGTTCCTTCAAGAGGGCGCCAAAGTCGCCATCAGCGGCCGCAACGGCGACAAGCTGCGCCAGGCGGCGGCGTCGCTCGGCGGCGGCGACCGGCTGCTCACACATGCCTGCGACGTCAGCGACCCGGCGCAGGTGGCGGCGCTGGTCAAGGACGTCAGCGCGGCCCTCGGCGGCGTCGACGTCCTGGTCAACAACGCCGGGACGAATATCAAGGAACGCGGCATCCGTCAACTGAGCGTCGCGAATTGGCAACTGCTGATCCGCTCCAACCTCGACGGCGCCTTCTACTGCATCCACGAAGTGCTGCCGCAAATGATCGAGCGCAAAGACGGCGTCATCGTCAACGTCTGCTCGATCTCGGGGAAGCGCGCCGGGCCACTCGGCGGGGCGGCCTACGCGGCGGCGAAGTTCGGCATGAGCGCGCTGGGCATCTGCCTCGCCGCCGAGGAGAAGGACAGCGGCGTGCGCGTCAGCAATGTCTATCCCGGAGAGGTCGATACGCCGATTCTGGAGGCGCGGCCGGCGCCGCTCAGCGCCGAACACCGGGCGAAGATCCTGCGGCCGGAAGACGTGGCGGAGGCGGTGCTGTTCGTGGCGACGCTGCCGGTACACGTGAGCGTGCCGGAGTTGGTCATCAAGCCGACGACGGCGGTTTATATTTAGGCCGCTTGCGGCTTGGCAACAGGTGCGAAGCCGCAAGCGGATCACGCATTGTCGACGACCTCGACGACGACGCTCGACACGTTGTCGCGCGAGCCGGAGTCGAGGGCGAGCTGCCCGAGGCCGTCGGCGCACGCCTGCATGTCGGTCTGCTCGCGGACGTACGCGAGGAGTTGCTCGTCGGAGACGACGCCGCTGAGGCCGTCGGAGCAGAGGAGGAAGCGGTCGCCGGCCTGCAGCGACAGGACCTTCACCTCCGGCCCGTCGCCGACTTCCTTCGAGCCGAGGTACTTCCAGAGGAAATTGCGGTAGCGGTGCGTCCGCGCCTCGGCCACCGAAATCGTCTTGGCCTCGACGAGCGCCTGGGCGATGGAGTGGTCGACGGTCAGCTGCTCGATCTTCTTGCCGCGGAGGAGGTAGACGCGGCTGTCGCCGAGTCCGCTGACGTACATGACCGACGAGCCTTTGCGCCAGACCGTCAGGACGACGGTGGTGCCCATGTTCTTGAGGTCGCGCTCCAGGGCGGCCATCGCGAGAATTTCCTCGTTGGCCTGGACGATGGAGCGGCGGATGATGCCCTTGGTCTCTTCGTTGCCGAGGGGGCCGACGAGGTGCTTCTTCAGCTCGCGCGGCAGGATCTCGATGGCTCGCTTGCTGGCGATCTCGCCGGCCTGCTGACCGCCCATGCCGTCGGCGACCAGGCACAGCGTCATGTCCGAGAACTCCTTGATCTCGACGGAGTCCTCGTTGTTCTCGCGGTAGTTCCCCAGGAGGGAACACTTGCCGATGTTCAGCGCCAGGGCCATGAAGCCACCTCGTCTTTCCCTTGAGCGCCCGCGGACGTTGGGTGGGCCGCCGGCTCGGGCGGCCGACAATTCCCCCCGTCATCGTACCGCGTCCCGCGCGATTTGCCAGCCTCGCGCGGGGAAATGCGGAGGATGTGAAGAACTATAGGCCACGGCGGCGGCGCCCGCAACGGCTCGCTCGCGCCGGGCGGGAAATTCCGTTTGGAGGGCGTCCGCGGCGCCCGTACAACAGGTAATGGCGTCACCCGACCCTTCTTCCGCCGCCTCTCACGGAGACCGTCGCATGGCCCCGGCGCGCCGCCTGGCCTTCGCCCTCGCCCTCGTCCTCGCCCTGCCGCTCGCGCGCGCCGCCGCCGGGGCCGACGACGACGCCGACGCCCGCGCCGCCGTCGACCGCGCCATCCAGGCGTCCGGCGGCGCCGACAAGCTCGCCCGCCTCGGCGCCTTCACGCGCCAGGTGAAGGGCAAGTTCCACGGCGCCGGGACGCCCATTGACTTCACCGGCGCGTGGGTCGTCCAGTTCCCCGACCGCGTCCGCGAGACCGTATCGTCGGACGCGAACGGCATGAAATACCAGATGGTCAAAGTGATCGCCGGCGACAAGGGCTGGATTAAGGAGGACGGCCACACCGAGGATCTGTCGGCGGCGGAGCTGGCCGAGGACAAGGAACAACTCCACGCCGCTCGGGTGGCGACGCTGCTGCCGCTCAAGGACAAGGACTACGCCCTGGCCTCCCTCGGCGAGGACAAGGTCGGCGACCGCCCCGCCGTCGGCGTCCGGGCGACGCGCGAGGGCCGCCGGCCCGTTTCGCTCTTCTTCGACAAGGAAAAGGGCTGGCTGCTGAAGTACGAGGTGCGCGTGCGTGCGGCGGCGAACCGCGAGGCGGCTCAGGAAGTGATCCTGAGCGACTACCGGCCCGACGACGGCCTGGTGCGGCCGCATAAGGTGGTCGTCAAGCGCGACGGCCGCGTTCTGGCCGAGATGGACGTGACCGAGTTCAAACCGCTGGAGAAGGCCGACGACAAGACCTTCGCCAGGCCGTGACGGCGTGTCGCGGCCGGCGCGAGGTCAGCCCGTGCCGGCGGTTATGGGGAGGTGCGAGCGATGAGGCGAGTGATTCTGACGGCGGCGGCGCTGGTGCTGGGGCTGCTGGCCGCCGGCGCGGCGCGGGCGGACGACAAGGACGACGTGAAGGCGCTCCTCGACAAGGGCATCAAGTCCCTCGGCGGCGAGGAGAAGCTGAGCAAGCTCAAGGGCGCCACCTGGAAGGTGAAGGGCAAGGTCTACTTCGGCGGCAACGAGATCGACTACAAGGGCGATTTCGCGATGCGCGTGCCCGACAAGTACGTCGCGAAGATCGAGGGCGACTTCAACGGCATGACGTTCCAGATCGCCTCGGGCGTCGACGGCGACAAGGCGTGGCGGAAGGGGTTCGACGGGGCGATCAACGACCTGGAGGGCGACGAGCTGGCGCGCGAGCGGACGCAGCTCTTCCTCCAGTCGGCGATGACCCTGCTGCCGCTCAAGGCGGCCGGCGTCGCGCTCAAACCGGCCGGCGAGGAGAAGGTCGACGGCAAGCCGGCGCTGGCCCTGTCGGTGACGCCCAAGGGCTGCAAGGAGGTCAAGATCTTCCTCGACAAGGAGACCGGCCTGGTCGTGAAGACCGTCACGAAGGTCAAGCCGCCGATGAGCGACGACGAGGTCGACCAGGAAACCGTCTACGGCGACTACAAGGAGGTAGGCGGCATTAAAAGGGCGATGAAGGCGGCGGCGACGCGCGGCGGCGAGAAGGCGATGGAGCAGACGACCAGCGACTTCAAGCCGGCCGAGAAGGTCGACGACAAGCTGTGCGAGAAGCCGTAAAAACGCCTCCCTTCACCAGCCCGAAGCGCGAGCGAGGGCGCATCCGCCCTCGCTCGCGCTTCGGGCTGGTGAGGGCTC
>JBBROG010000051.1:0-37901 GCA_038229635.1 Gemmatales bacterium | reverse complement strand
GGTCAGTGTGGTGCTGCGGCGTAACGAGGAATCGCGCATCTAGCACTGGTATCGGGCCACGGGCGAATTCCCCCCCCGCCGACCGCGGCCGGCGCCGAAAAGGTCATCACGGCCGATTAAGAAGAAAGTCGCACAGTAGAAATAGAATTGTGACGATTCACCTGACCGGGCACAAGGTTAGATTTTGCGACGGCGGAGAAGGGCGCGAGGTGTACGAGGAGGCGGTCATGCAGTTGGTGCGGTTCGTGACGTGGTTCAAGGACCGGCCGAAGGACGCGCGCCGCGACCTGCACCGCACCAAACCGACGATGCCGATGCCGTGGGGACAGCGGCCGAGTGTGTGAGGCGGGGCTACTCCCGCGAGACTTCGTCGAGACCACGGCATCGGGAGCGCCGCTCCCTTCCTGTTGACCGGGCCGCGGGGATGACCTAGATTTGTTCACCCCTCCCCGGAACAGGGAGCAAAAGTCATCTATGCCCGTGGAACGCCGTGAGGCGCCGCGCCTCGCGGCGGGCCTCAGTCTGTCCTGCCGCCTGAACGACCTGACCGGCAACCCGCTCGCCGCGGCGCGGGTGCTCGACATTTCGCCCGCCGGCGTCGCGCTCCTGACCGACCGCGCCCTCCAACCGGGCGCCTTCGTCCTCCTCGAATTGGTGAACAACTTCAGCGGCCACGCCTGCGCCCGCGGCGCTTACATGCGCCACGTCGTGCCGGCCGGCCCAGGCGGGACGTTCGCCCTTGGCGGCGAGTTCTCCGAGGCGCTCACCCCAGACGAATTCGCCCGCCTCCTGGCCTGACGCATCCCGCCCCCGTCGCGATCACCAGAACGGCGTCGGCGTGTGCCGCGGGCGCGGCGACACCTCACGACTTCCGCGCGCGGCGAACTCGTCTCAACAAGGGAGGCAGGAAGATGGCCGCCGCGAGGGCGAAGCCCATGACGTCCGAAGGCCGGGATGAAGAGGTGTATTCGACGATCGGCGGTCGCTTGACGGCGTTTTGGTCGGAGTCGCGAGAGAAATACACGTCGGACGGCGCCGCCTTGTACGGCCAGTTGTCCTCGAACTCCGTCAGCCACCATTCGGCGGGGCCGGTCGTCGCCGGCAGTTTCAGCAACTCCAGCGCTTTCCTTCGGTCGTCGGGAGTGAGCCTGCCGGCCCAGGCGACGCGGCCCGTCCAGGCGACGTCCTGGGTCAGTTCCCCTTTGTACCGGGCCTCGGCGAGGAAATAGATCCGCAAGAGGCGACTGACCGCCCCCAACTCGCGCGCGGGACCCGCGGAATCGGGCTCGCGGTAGGGGAAGAGCGGCCGGTCGGTCTTGAAGGTCATGCGGAGCGCCGAGGCGCCCACGGCTCTCGTCTCCTGACCGCCCTCGCCCTTGGCCACCTTCAGCGCAGTAATCTTCCAACCGCCCTCGACGTACGGCTTCGCCCAGGCTTCCACTTCCGGCGAAAAGGCGTAACCGTTACTCTTGAGCCAAGTCACGAGGGTGGTCGTCGAGTCCGTTTCCAGCACGACGGCCTGGAAGCCGGCCACCAGTTTTTCTTCCAGCACCCTTACGGACAATCCCGGCGCGTCCGCGAGATTGCGCCCGGGGCCGGCGGCGCACCCGCACCCGATGCCTCCACTCGGCCGCGGCATCGTCGTCCTCTCCGGCTCGGTCCGCGTGAGCAGGAAGCCAAAGGCGTCGTTGCCGGACTCGTCCAACTCGGGTTGGCCTGGCGAGGGCACGAGGAAGCCGAAGTCGTCGGCGTCACTCTTGAAGGACGCCTTGCGGATGAAGTGTTGGGTCTTCGTGGCGGCGTCCCAGATCATGATGACGGTCTGGTCGGCATTGACCACGGGTTTACCCGAGGGTGGAGCCGGGCAACAGGCGTGCGTCGGGAGGGAAAGGAGGAGCCCGGAGAGGAAAGCGCCTGTTAGCGACAGGGCGAGGCCAGCGCGTGCGGTCATGGATATGACTCCTTTCGGGTTGCCGAATGTCGGCGTTTTCTCGCCGCAGCCTCTTCCGGAGTGGCGGCAACATTCTTGCCTTATCGCGTGTCCGCGTCAAGAACAACACCTCCGACCGGGTGCTCCGGTGCTCCGCCACAATGCGTTTTTCCGTCGCGGCGTGGTCGCCCCTCCGGTAGAATGCGGCGGCCGGCCGGCTCGCCCCGACGTCCTCCTTCGAGGTCCGTTATGAAACCCCTCTCTTGTCTTGTATTCCCCGTCGCCCTCCTGGCGCTGGCGCGTCTGCCGGCGTCCGAGGCCGCGGACAAGGACGACCCGAAGGGGAAGCTGTCCGCCGTGGAACGGAAAATCCTCGACCTGACGAACGAGGCGCGCGAAAAGGAGAAGCTGCCGCCGCTGAAGCCGAACGCCGTCCTCGCCCGCGCCGCCCGCGAGCACTCCGCGAACATGGCCAGGCAGGGGAAGATGGAGCACGTCCTCGACGACAAGACTCCGGCCAAGCGCGTCGACGACGCCGGCTACGACTACGCCCGCACCGGCGAGAACCTCGCCTACGGCAAGGGCATCCCGGTCGAGGACATCTTCAAGGCGTGGATGCAGTCGGAGGCGCACCGCAAGAACATCCTGGGAAAGTACGAGGAGATCGGCATCGGCTCGGCCGCCAACGACAAGGGAGAGGTCTATTACACTCAGGAATTCGGCACGGCGCGGAAGAAGCGGTGAGGTGACGTCGCCGTCCAATTCTCTCTTGCCCCGCCGCCGCGGAATAAGGTACACCACGCCAGATCGGCCGCCCCCGACGGCGAGTTCCTCCTCAGTAACAGGACGGAGGCCCTTTGCACGGACGCTACCGCTCCCCGGCCGCCCGGCCGTTCGTTTTCCTCCTCGCGGCGGCTCTCGGCTGCGCCGACGCCGGCCCGCAACCGGCCGACGAGGTGCCGCCGGCGCCGACGGCCGGTCCGCTCTTCGACGCCGCCGCCACAGGCACAGTACGCGGCCGCGTCACCTGGGCGGGGGACGTCCCCACCGTCCCCCCGCTCGTCCAGCGCCCCGGCGCCCTCGCCCCCGGCTCGCGGCCGGCGGCGGTCTGGCCGAATCCTTACGCCCCCACCGTCGACCCGCGCGGCCGCGGCGTCGGCGACGTCGTCGTGTTCCTGCGCGGCGTCGACCCGAAGCGCGCCCGCGCCTGGAATCATCCGCCGGTCGAGGTCGTCATGGACGGGCAGCAGTTCCACGTCCGGCAGGGGGACGCCGACGGTTTGATCGGCTTCGTGCGCCGCGGCGACGTCGTGACGATGGTCTCGCGCGATTCCGTCTTCCACGCGCTGCACGCGGGCGGCGCCGCCTTCTTCTCGCTGCCCTTCCCCGACCCCGGCATGTACGCCGCGCGGCGGCTGAACGACGCCGGCGAGGTCGAACTGACCAGCGCGGCCGGCTACTTCTGGATGCGCGCCCGCCTGTTCGTCGACGACCAGCCGTACTACGCGCGGACCGACGCGGAGGGACACTTCACCCTGACCGACGTGCCCCCCGGCACTTACGAGGCGGTCTGTCGGCTGCCCGACTGGCGCGAGCGGAGCCACGAGCGCGACCCGGAGAGCAGCGCCGTGGTGCGGTTGTTCTTCCTGCCGGCGCGCGAGGAAGCGCGGCCGGTCGAGGTGAAGGCGAAGGAGACGGCGGAGGTGGTGTTCGCGTTGCGGACGCCGCGCTAGGGCGTGTTGGTGAATTGAACCCGCGTAGCGGGTGACGGATCGTAGCCCCGGGTGGAGCGTACTCGCGCAACCCGGGGAACTTCGCGCCGGGGAATGTCGCGGAGAATCAGCCCGCGGGTCCGTCGAGCAACTCGCGTACCTTGAGCGTCAGTTCCCGGGGCAGGAACGGCTTGGGCAGGACCGTCCCGGCCTCGGGAGCGTCGTCCTCCGCAAAGGGGCCGCCCACGCGGAGGAGTTTCATCGCCGGGCACCGTTCGCGCAAGCGATAGACGTCGGCGGCGCCGCCCGGCGGCAAGTGGGAATCGACGACGAGGAGGTGAATCGGCACGGCTTCCGACCCGACGTCCGTCTCCAGGACGGCGTAGCCGGCCCGCGCGAGGACGTCGCGAATCAGGCCGCAGATCAACTCATCGCTGCCCAGCACAAGGACGTTTTCGCGGGGCATTTTCTTCTCCTCGCGGGGCGCGGGGGCTCGCTCGCCGGCGCGCGGGAAGTAGACGGAAAACGTGCTTCCCCGGCCCGGAAGGCTGCTCACCTGGAGCGCCCCGCCGGACGCTCGGAGGATTTCGCGGGCGGTGTACAGACCCAGGCCGGTCCCCCGGCCCGCCGCCTTGGTGGTGAAATAGGGGTCGAAGATGTGTTCCAGGGTCGCCCGGTCCATGCCGCGGCCGGTGTCGCGGACGGCGAGGACGACATAAGGCCCCGGCTCCGCCGGCAGGGCGTAGCGGGCGGCGGCTTCGTCGAGAGTGACGTTGGCCGTCGACAGCGTGAGGGTGCCCGTCCCGTTCATGGCGTCGTGGGCGTTGAGCACGAGGTTGAGAAGGACCTGTTCCACCTGGCCGCGGTCGGCGTAAGCCAGGGCCGGATCGGAACTGCACGCGCAGACCATGTCAATTCCTCCCCCGAGCGACACTTCCAGCATTCGACGAAAGCCGTTCAGCACGGCGTTGAGGTCGAGGGCGCGCGGCGCCGGCCGTTCGCGGCGCCCCAGCGTCAGCCATTCGCGCATCAGTTCGGCGATCCGCCCGGCCACGCCGTTGACCTCCTCGAGGCCGTCGCGCACGGCCGGGGGCGTGTCGGCCTGCTCCAGCAGCAGCGACGTCCGCCCGACGACGAGGGTGACGAGGTTGTTGATCTCGTGGGAGACGCGGGCGCCGAGAAGTCCCATCGCCTCCATCTTCTGGGCCCAGCGCAGCCGTTCCGCCGGGTCGAGGCCGAACGAGGCGTGCGGCCCCGACGGGCGCACCGTCCCCGCGGGCGGCTCGGGGACCGTGAGAGGATGCTCCTTGCGCTCAGTCATGGGCGGACGGCCCGGTAGGCTGCTCCGAGAGATTCTGTCGCGAGGTCGGGTCAACATGTCACGGTGTCGAGCTCGGGTCCGACGGAACGGGCGCCGGCCCGAATCCGCCCGAGGATGCGCGTGCAGAGGGTGTCTCTCACGGCGTCGGCCTCGACCCGCTCCGCCCCCGGCGAGGCCGCGCGGCGGGCGACCTGCCGGATGCGCGCGCTCAGGGGCGAATGCCCGCCGCCGCCGCGCAGGGCGAGGCGCACGAGAGGGCCGAGGCCCTCTTTCAGGCGGCGGCGTAACTCGGCGGCGGCGGCGGCGTCGCCTTGGCCCGCGCGGCCGGCCAGTTCTTCCAGCGAGTTGTCGGTCGGCGTCATGGAGGATCGCTCCTGTCGTTGTGAGGGGAAAGCCGTGCGGCCGCGAGGGCTCGCTCAACCTCCGGGCTGAAGGACCAGGCACCGCGCCACGTCCGACGTCTCTCCCTGGGCGTTGGTGACCTGGGCCGTCGCGACGCCTTCCTCTCCTTGCGCCAGCAGGATCTGCTTGCCGAACGAGCCGTCGGCCGCCGTAACCACCGTGACGCCGGCGAGCGAAGGGATGCCGCCCAGGGTCACCGTCAGGCCGCCGGGGTTGGCGTCGACGACCGTGCCGACGAACGAGAAGAGGCGCGGGCCGTTACAGACCGCGCCGAAGTTGATGATCCGCGGCTTCGGCGTTTCCGCCGACGCCTCGATCGGCGTCGACTCGAGGCCCGACCCGGCCGGGCCGAGATTGTGCGGCGGCGCGGCCGCTTGGGGCGCCGCCGGGGTCGCGCCCGCCGTCAAACCGGCCGCCGGCGCCGCGGGGTCGCCCGCAACGGGGCTGGCCGCGGCGAGGAATGGGACGACGAGGGGGGCCGGCGCCCACGGGGCGCTCAGGTCCAACAGACCCGTCGGCGAGTCACGACCTTCCAGCGCCTCGACGAGCGGCCTGGGGGAGGCCAACCATTGGCGGGCTGGGCGGCGAAGGCGCTTACGACCTAGGGGGCGAGTAAGGAAACGGAACATGATGCGATCTCCGGTTACGGGCGCGCCTCTGGGGGTTATGCTTCGGCGCGAGCAAGCCGCGCCGGGGGAGCCGAAGTCCAATCGGTCGGCGGACGTCGCCGTGAGCGCCGAGGAGGGAGTCTCCTAGGGAGTGGAATCGATATCGGCCGTGAAAACCGGACAGGGAAACCGAAATTTTTTCGGCGCGCCGACGTGACGGCGCAAGGTGAGGTCAGGAAATGAGATGCGGCGAAGGAAGAGAGGCGCGATTTCGCCCCTCGCAAACCTGCGGAAGGTCAGTCGCGGTTCCGGACGGGGTCGACGAGGCGAACCGTCGGCTGCCGCGGGGGCGTCTTCGGCTCTCGGTGGGCCTCCTTGAAGCGCTCGTCCCCGAGAAGCCGCTCAATGGGGAAGTAAGAACGCAAGGCGCTCACGTTGGCACCAAGGCGGCGCGCTTCGTTGAGGTGCGCGAGGACACGGTCCCTCAACTCGGGCTTGTCGTCCAGCAAGAGGGCACACATCCAGGCGGCGTCCTTCGACAGCTCGCCGGAAGGCGGACATTGTTCCAGGGCCAGGTCGAGTTGGGCCAGGGCGGCGTCCGGCGGCGGGGCGGGCCGTGACGGGGTCAATGGGGCTATCCGCAGATGCAGGGAGCGAAGGAAGCGGTTGTGGTACGCGGCCGGCGGGACGGGACGGCCGTCCCGGTGCGCCTCGTCCAGAGCGCTCTCGGCCTTCTCGAAGTCGGAGGATTGGATGTAGCAGTAGGCCAGGTTATTGTGCACCTCGGGCGTGGCATACCCGAGGGCGATCGCCCGTCGCGCGGCGGCGATGGCGTCGTTGAGCTGATTCTCGCGGGCCAGACAGTAAGCGAGGGCGGCCTGTGTGGCGGCGCCCTGCCCGTCGGGGTCGGCCAGCGCGTAGGACCGGGCCGCCGCATCGAACTTCCCCTGGAGCCGATACAAGTGCCCGGCCAGCAGGCACGCTTCGGCGCCTTCCGAACCGTCCGCCGCGACGAGGTCTAACTGGCGGCGCGCTTCGTCATAGCGCCCTTCGCGGAACGCGCGGTGGGCAAGGGCCAGGGGCGGCGACGTCCGGTGCCCCCACGCGACGGTTCCCGTGCCGAGCAACACCACGGCCAGGACCGCGGCCACGGCGAGGATTCGCGGGCGCCGCCAGGGGGCCAGTTCTCGGCGCAAGGCGGCGGCGACGTCGCTGGCGCGGGCGGGGCGGTCCTCCGCCCGGAAGGCAAGTAGTCGCTCGACCAGGCGAGCCAAATCGGGTCTCACCTCCGGGGCCAGGTCGCGCGGCGGTCGCGGCCCGCGCCGCTGCCGTTCCCGCAGCACGCGGCATTGTTCGGCCGGAGGCACCCCCCGCCCCACCGAACCGAAGGGGCGCCGGCCGGTGAGCAACTCGTAGAGGATCACGCCGAGCGAGAAGAGGTCGGAGCGGGCGTCGACCGCCTCTGTCGTCGCGCCCGCTTCGGCGATGGCCCGCAGCTGCTCGGGAGCCATGTAAGGGAACGTCCCGCCGAGGAGGCCGCCGCCGCGGCGCTCGTCGGCCGACAGGTTGAAATCGAGGAGCATCGGCCGGCCGTCGGCGCACAGCAGCACGTTGGACGGCTTCAGGTCGCGGTGAAGGATGCCGAGGTCGTGGATGTAGGCGAGGGCGTCGGCGAGCTGAGCGCCGAGGTGGCAGACGCCGTCGACATAGCTCCCGGTCAGGAGAATCGGGGCGGGCCGGAGCCATTGAGCCGCGGGGGCCGCCGGCTCGCCGCCGCGGCGCGCCGCGGCGAAGATGACGCGGGCTCGGCGGGCTCGGGCCGGGGGCGCGTGGGCGAGGGCGAGGACGTCGTCCAGGGTGGCGGTGCCCAGGTAGGTCATGGACACCGCCGTCAGCCCGGATTCCGGGTCGGCGCGGACGGCGTGAACGGGGACGATGTTGGGGTGGTTGAGGCGGCCGAGCGTCTCCGCCTCGCGGCCGCCGCCGGGCGACACTTTGACCGCGACCAGGCGGCCGCCGAGGTCGGCCTCGGCCGCCAAGTAGACGCGGGCAAAGGCGCCGCGCCCCAGCTCGCGGAGCAGGGTGAAGCCAAGGAACGTCTCGCCCGCCCCCGGCCAGACCCCCGGCCAGGCGGGCACGCCGTCGTCCTCGTCGTCAATTTCTTCGATGAGGTCGGGGTAGGCGTGAAGGAATTGCTCGACATTGAGCATCATGCGAACCACCGCCTGGTAGTCGGGGAAGCGGCGGCAGAACTCGCTGATGTCGGGCGCCTCCCCGGTGTCGCGCCGCGCGCGGTACTCCCGGCAGACGGACGCGAGGACGGCCGACGTGTCGTCCCACGCCTCGGAAGGCCCGTCGAGGCGCGCCGGGGCGTCGACGGCTAAGGCGGAACGGCAGGCGCTCGAGGTGTTCATCCGGCAGGCTCCGCGTTGAGCTTGTAGAGGACGCGGCGAACGGTCCTCTCGGCGATGCCGAGCTCCTCGGCGACCTCGCGCTGGGTATGACCTTCCCGGAGAAGGGCGAGGATGCGCTGGTAATGGGCGGGCAAGTCGCGCAGCAGGTGGCGCCACTCGTCGTTGGCGGCGGCGATCTGACTGGGCGAGGGGCCGTGCGCCGGCACGTCGTCGGCGTAGGAGGCGTCGAGGGACTGCTCGCGAGTGACGTCGTGCTTGCGCGTCGCCAGCCGCTGGCGCACCGCCTCGACCACCTTGTTTTGCGCCAGGGCGGCGAGGAAGGCGATCAGCGCCGCCGGGTGGTCGAAGGAGTATTTCTTGGGGGCGCCGGCGAAGAAGGAGGCCCAGACGGCCTGGACGAAGTCCGCCGAGTCGTACTTGGAGCGCAGCCGGCGATTGAGGCGGCTGCGCACGGCGCGGAGAATGTATTCCCCGTAGCGCTCCAGCACTTCGCGGGCGGCGTCCTCCGAGCCCTCGCGCACGCGCCGCATGAGGACGTCGAATTCGGTCTCGCTGTCCGCCATGCTCACTCCTCCTTCGGAGGGCTCGTCGAGAAAACGGGACTGAGACCCGCGGCCCTCTCGAAACTGTTGTCCGTGACGAATCGGATCCTGTCGGGGCGAGTCCGGCGAGCGAGGTTCGTGAGGCGAGGAGAACTTCCCCCTTATTGATAAACGAAGGACGACGGCAGAACAAGAAAAAAGTGCGCGGAGTTGTCAACCCATCGGCCTTACACGTGCCGCAGCGACGCGACGATCTCCGCCCGCGCCGCCTGCCACGCCGGCACCAACCCCGCCAGCAGGCCGACCGCCGCCGTCACGCTCATCCCGACCGCCGCCAGCCCCGGCGACGCCGTGAACGCGACCGTCACGCCTTCCGTGCCGATCGCCAACCCGCTCCCCGCCAGCACCGCCAGCGCCGCCCCGACGCCGACCAGGCCGCCCGCCAGGCTCACCAGCAGGCTCTCGATTAGCACCAGGCGGAACAGCAGCGGGCCGGAAAAGCCGAGCGTTTGCAGCACCGCGTGCTCGCGCACCCGGTCCTGCACCGCCATGACCGTCGTCGTCGCCACCAGCGCCAGGACCAGGCCGACGCAGGCGAACCCGAGGTAGTGGGCGAAGCCGATCAGCTCGGCCAAATCGCCGACCGCCTTCGCCTGAAACACGCCCTTCGGCCGCGTGTCGGTCGCCGCCCGGTCGTCGCGGAAGGCGGCGTCGACGGCGCGGCAGACCGCCTGGGGCTCGGCCCCTTCCGTCAGCAGCACCTCGAACTGCGTCACCAGCCCGACCGAGTTGAGCCCGCGCGTCCGCTGGAGGAAGTCGAGGTGCGTGTACAGGAAATTCTCCTCGGCGGCGCTCGCGGCGGTGAAGACGCCGGCCACCGTCACCGTCACCTCGCCGATGGAGAAGCGCTGTCCCGCGCTCAGGCCGCGCCGCCGCGCGAGCGCTCGCCCCACCAGGGCGGCGTCGGCGCGGCCCTCGAACGCCGCCCAGTCGCCGGACAGCAGCGTGAGGTCGCGGGCCGCGCGCAGCTTCTCCGCCGGCACGCCGTGGAAGACGACGAGGTCGAGGCTCGCCCGGCAGTTGTTCATGAACACCTTGATGGGGACGACGTCGCGGACGCCGTCGATCTTGGCGATCGCGCGGGCGTAGTCCTCGGGCAGCCGGCTGGTGCTGGGGCAGAAGCGGTTCGCCTGGAAGACGACGAGGGTGCGCTCCGCCTCGCGGCCGTGCGTCAGCCGCGCGAGGCCGTCCCGGACGGCGCCGACGAAGGAGAAGACGAAGAGGGCGACCGCCGAGCCGCTGACGGTCAACGCCGTCCGCGCCCGGTGGCGCCACAGGCTCTTCAGGACGTAGGGAAGGAAGCGCACGCTCAGGCCCTCCTCACGGCCGGAACCACGCCCGGCTCGACCAGTTCGCCCTTTTCGAGGCGCACCTGTCGGCGGGCCACGGCGGCGGCCTTCGGGTCGTGGGTCACCATGACGAACGTCGTCCCCAACTCGGCGTTGAGGCGCCGTAAAAGGTGGAGAACTTGTTCGCTCATCTCGGCGTCGAGGTCGCCGGTCGGCTCGTCGGCGACGACGATCACCGGGTCGGCGACGACGGCGCGGGCGATGCCGACGCGCTGCTCCTGCCCGCCGGAGAGTTGCCGCGGGTAGTGGTCGGCCCGGTCGGCGAGGCCGACGGCGTCCAGGGCGATGCCGACGCGCTTGCGCCGCTCCGCCGCCGACAGCGGCAAGAGCAACAGCGGCAGCTCGACGTTCTCGTAGGCCGTCAGCACGGGGATGAGATTATAAAGCTGGAAGATGTAGCCGACGTGGGCGGCGCGCCAGTGGGCCAGGCGCGTGCGCGACAGTCGCGTGACGTCGGTGCCGTCGACGACCACCTGCCCCGAGGACGGCCGGTCGATGCCGGCGATGAGGTTGAGCAGCGTCGTCTTGCCGGAGCCGCTGGCGCCCATGAGCGACACGAAATCGCCGCGCTCGATGTCGAGGCTGACGTCGCGCAGCGGCGTGATGGCCTGGCCGCCCTTGCGGTACTGCTTGGTAACGTTGCGGATTTCAACGAGAGGCATTGGCGTCTCCTCGGCCGCTCGCGGCTTCGCAGGCGTGCGAAGCCGCGAGCGGCTAGTTCCCGTGGCCCGCGTGCGGCGCCCGCGGCGCCGGCGCCGCCTCCTCGCCCGTGACCGCGACGCGCTCGCCCTCGCGCAGCCCGTCGCGGCCGCCGACAATCAGCCGATCACCCGCATTGAGGCCATCCAGCACCTCGACGAGGTCGCCGCCCGCGGCGCCGAGCTTGACCGTCTTTTGCCGCGCCACGCCTGCCGCCTGGTCGGCGACCCAAACGCGCGCCCCGCCCTCGCCGGTCTCCACGAGTCCGCGCGGCACGAGCAGGCGCAGCGCCGCCGACGCCTCGGCCGTCCGGGACGACGCCGGCGCCAGAAACGTCACCTGCACGAGCATGTCGGGGCGCAGCGTGGTCGGCGGCGACTTGACGGCGACCTTCACTTGCAGGGTGTTCTTCTGGATGTCGGCCTGGGAGGTGGCGAACAGCACTTCGCCTTCGAGCGGCCCGCCCGGCGCCGCTGGCGTCTCGATGCGTGCCGCCTGCCCCGGCCGGACGCGCGGTACGTCCTCCAGGCGGACGTCGGCCCGCACCTGCAACAGCGCCGGGTCGTACAGGCTGACGACCGTGCTGGCGTCGTGCATCGAGCCCGGCGACAGACCCATGAGCCGCGTGCCCGGTCGTCCGAGCAGCGTAAGGACGCGGCCGGCGGTCGGGGCGCGAACGACCATGCGCTCCAGACGCAGGCGCGCCGTGTCGACGGCGAGTTGGGCCTGGCGCACGCGCGCCTCGGCGACTTCGACCATCGCCTCGGCGTCGGCGGCCTGGCGCACTTCCTCAGTCTTCAGGTCGAGGCGCTCGCGCAGGGCGTCGCGCCGTGCCGTGAGCCCGTCGATCTCGCGGCGCAGCCGAGCCTCCTTGCCCTGGAGTTCCTCGGCCGCCGCCGCGGCCGCCTCCAACTCGCCGCGCGCCTGGCGCAGCTGGACCTCCGGCACGGAGCCGGCGGCGCGGCTCTTGCCGTCGAAATCGAGCCGCGCCAGGTCGAGGCGGGCGCGGGCCGCGCGCAACCCGAAGGGGACGGCGGCCTGTTCGTTCTCCTTCTGGGCGAGCATCGCGTCGGCCTCGGCGAGGGCCGCCCGCAGGTGGACCGGCCGCGCGAGGTTGACGCGCGCCGCGGCCAGGGCGGCCGCCGCCGACTTCGCCTCGGCCTGGCGCAGGCGCACGTCGATCTCCGCCGCCCTCAGCGCCAGTTGGGCGTCGGCGTCGATCAGCCGCGCCACCGGCTCGCCGGCCTTGACCTCCTGCCCTTCGACGACGAGGAGCTTGTCGATGACGCCCTCGCTCAGCGCCGTGACCAGGACCGGCGTCGGCCGCGGCTCGATCCAGCCGGCCGACTGAAAGAGAGGATTCCCCTCCTGTTGCACCTCGGCGCGCGTCGCCAGCACGGGGACGACCGTCACCGGGCGCGCGGGGCGCAGGCTGTCGCGCGCCGCCCAGCCGAGGACGCCGAGGAAGCCGAAGACGACGGCGCCCGGCAGCAGGTAGCGGCTGGTCAGGTGGCGCGGGCGGCGCGGCTCGGGGCGCGCCGAGGAGCCGTCGCGGCGCACGGCGAGTTGGCGCAGGTCGACGTTAGCGTTCATGGGGGAAGTCTCCTCAAACCACGCTCCCCCGCCGCTCGCGGCTTAGCACTAAGCCGCGAGCGGCGGGGGCAAGCTCACGAGCGCACGAACAGGCCGCTCGCGAGAATCGTCAAGTTGCCCTTGTCGTCGCGCTTCGCGCGCCCTTTGACGACGACCGTGTTCAGCTCCTTGACGCCGAGGAGTTGCCGCGCGTCGACCGGCACGGTCTGCCCGTTGTCATCGACGACCTTCACGGTCGCCTTGGCTTTCGCCAGTTCCTCCGGCGGGTCGCAGCAGTAGTCCCAGGGCGTCGTGCAGTCGTCGTCGGCCTTCTCGTTGCACGCCTTAAAGGAGGCGTCAACGATCCAGAAGCCGGCGCGCCCCTCGACCCACGGCTTCTTGCTCCCGCCGATGCGGCCGACGAGGACGACTTCGTCTCCGTCCTTGGCCTCCTTGCGCGTTTCGAGGACGCCCTTGGCCCCGGCCGGCTCCGCCGTCAGCAGGTACTTCGCCCCGTCGGCGCTCGCTCCCGAGCCCGGCGCGGCGGCTTCTTCCTTGCCGCAGCCCGCCGCGAGCAGGCCGGCGAGGACAAGGAAACTCGACCACTTCGCGTAGCGCATCATGACATGCTCCCGTGAAAGAGTGAACGACTCACACCGCCTTCAGCCCGTCGGCGACCCCCAGGCGCATCGCCCGCAGCGCCGGCGGCAGGGCGCCGACCGCGCCGAGAAAGAGGCCGGTGCCGCAGCCGACCGCGACGGCGACGCCGTCGACGCGCAGCGTGAAGGCCCCCATCGTGAAGCGCACCGCCACGCCGTTGAAGGCGACGACCGCGACGATCGCCGCCAGCAGCGAGCCGGCGGCGGCCAGCAGCGCCGCCTCCTGCATCAGCGACAGGGCAATAGCCCGGCGGGCGTAGCCGAGCGTTTGCAGCGTCGCCAACTCGCGGGTGCGGCCGGCGACGGCGCCGTACATCGTGTTCAGCCCGGCGAAGACGCCGGCGCCGGCGACGAGGCCGACGACGAGCCAGGCCAGCGCCCGCACCGGCCCGTAGTGCTTGCGCAGCGCGGCGTAATAGGCGGCCTCCGCCGTCGCCTGCAGCTCCAGGTCGAGGCGCTCCTTGCAGAACTCGTCGACGTCGCCGAAGCCCGCGCCGGGCGCCAGCGTCAGCGCCACGAGGCTGAGGTCCTGCCGCTTCATCGCCTGTTGCAGGTCTTCCAAGGGGCACCACAGCTCCGACTCCAGCGCCGAGCCGACCGCCGCGAATCGCCCCGCGACGCGCCAGCTGCGCCCCTCGAAGGTGATGACGCCGCCGACGACGAGGGAGTCCGCGCGACCCAGCTTCGCGCCGGCGAGGCGCCCGACGAGCGCCTCGCCGGGTCCGGGCCAATGCCCCTCCACGATCTGCACTTTGCGCCGCACCAGCAGCGCCGACGGCGTGACGCCGCGGACGAGGCCCAGCGCCGGTTCGGCCTGCCCTTGGGTGCCGACGTCGGTGCCGAGGTACAGTTCCGACGAGGCGTAGACGACCTGTTCGCCGCCGGCGCCCGGCCGGCGGCGGATTCCCGGCAGGCTGGCGGCGAGCAGGTCGCGCGTCCGCCCCGCGACGGACGAATTCTCGACATTTTCACTCGCCCCGAGGGAGTGAACGAGGACGACGTCCGGGTCGCCGCTGACGCTCAGGTTCGTCTCCAGGCCGCGGATGAAGGCGGCCACGACGAAGACGAGCAGGACGACGAGCGTCAGCGCCGCCAGGGTGAGCAGACTGCGGCCGGGGCGGCGCAGCAGGTTGCGCACGCCGTACTCCCACGGCAGGGGACGGAAGAGCAGCACGGAGCCACCTCGCGTGAATGGGCCGCTTGCGGCTTAGCGACGACGCCGGCGCGCGCGGACTAGCACAGCCAGAGGCAGAAGAAGAGATGGCGGAGAGGTTCTCGCGAAGGAGCGTCGAAGGCGCAAGCACCCCCGGCGTCGTTCTCGGGCAGAAGAGGGAGGAGAAGGGTCGCGTCCAGGGCGAGCGCCGGGCCGACGTCCGCGGCCCTCGGCGCGTCCGGCGCGGTGGAGTGGCGTTCGGTGCAGGGACAGTGGCCGTGAGGCGCCCGCTCGCGCGGGGACGAGTCGTGCGCGGGCGTCTTCTTGCAATGGCCGCAGCAAGCGCGGGGCGTCGGCGTGTCGCGGCGTCCCGACGGGCACGGCACAAGCAGACAGCACCACCCCGGCGGCAGGGCCAGGAGGAAGCCGCAAGCGAGCACCAGCGAGCGAATCACCACGGCGCGCATGGAATGTCCGAGAACCAAGGGCGACACTTACGAGGGTTTTACCACAAAGCGCCTCGTCCTGTCCAGGCACGTCGGGGTGCCCCTTCGCCTTCGTCTTGACGTCCTCCCCCCCTCGGGTTATAGACCCGCACCCATTTCCCAGGAAACGAGCGAGGCGGCCCGGACGAGGATGTCGTGCCATGCGCGTGCGGCTGAGCGTGGTGATCGCGCTGTGGGGCGTGTGCGTGGCGGGCTGCGTCACGGGGGAGAAGGCCGCGCCCGGCGGCTGGCTGGCGAGCCTGCGCCCCTCGCGCGGACCTGTCGGGTCGGACGTGGTGCAAATCGACGTCGCCCTGGTCGAGCGGCCGCTCGGCGACCCTTACGTCAACGAGGAGCTGTGGCAGTCCGCCGACGAGCGCGTCATCGGCCCGGAGCGCCGCGCCGTCATGGAGACGAGCGGCTTCCGCGTCGGCCTGGTGAGCGGGCTCATGACGCCGCCGAAGCTGCTCGAGATCCTGACCTCGGAGCGGTCGAACGCCGCCCCGCGCGCGCTCCAGGGGCGTGCCGGCAAGCCCGCCCCGCTGGCGCTCGGACCGACGCTCGCCGTCTGTCGCTTCGAGATCGCCAAGGACGGCCTGCCCGTCGACGTGGAGTTTCCGCAGGCCGAGTGCCGGCTGGTCGTGACGGCGACACCGGCGAAGGACGGCCGCACCGCCCTGCGCTTTACGCCCCAAATCGTCCACGGCGAGGCCGAGCAGGTCTTCCGCGTGGCCGACGACCGCTCGACGATGGTGCTGGACAACCGCCGGCCGACCGAGGACTACGCCGACCTGGCGTGGGAGGCGACGCTCGGGGCGAACGAGTTCGTCGTCGTCGGCGGACGCTACGACCGGCCGACGACGCTGGGACACCAGTGCTTCGTGCGCCCCGAGGAAAAGAAGCCGGTCCAGCGGCTCCTGGTGATTCGCGGCGTCGCCCATCAGCGCGAGGCGGCGGTGAAGGCGCAGCCGCTGCCGGGGGGGCGGGACGACGACGAGGCGACGGCGAAGGCGCCGCCGCTGGCCCGGCAGGCGGCGGGGCCGGCGCCGTGACCTCCTCCCGAAAAAACCCGCGCCGCGGCCGAATCGACGTGAACTTCGGCCACCGATCTGCTCTCCTGGGAGGCATGGAGACAAAGCGCGTCGAGATCGATGGTTCGTTCGGCGAGGGGGGCGGGCAGATCCTGCGCACCGGCCTCGCCCTGTCGCTGCTGACGGGTCGGCCGTTCCATTTACGCCACGTCCGGGCGAAACGGCCGAAGCCCGGCCTGCAACCGCAGCACCTCATGAGCGTCCGCGCCGCGGCCAAGATCGGCGGCGCTGCGGCGCGCGGCGACAGTCGCGGCAGCACCGACCTCGTCTTCGAGCCGGGCGAGGTGAAGGCCGGCTCTTACCGCTTCGACATTGGCACCGCCGGCGCGACCGGCCTCGTCTTGCAGACCGTCGCGCTGCCGCTCGCGTTGCGCGGCGGGGGACCGAGCGAAGTCACGCTCGTCGGCGGCACGCACGTCAGCACCAGTCCGTGTTTCCACTTCCTCGACGTCACCTGGCGGCGCCACCTCGCGCGCATGGGCCTTCGCCTGTCGCTGAAGATGGCGCGTCCCGGCTTCTACCCGCGCGGCGGCGGCGAGGTCGTGGCCCACATCCAGCCCGCCGCGAAACTCACGGGACTGGTGTTCCGCGAGCGCGGGCCGGTGACGGTGAGCGGCTTCAGCGCCGGCGCCGGGCTGCCGGAGCACGTCACGCGCCGCCAGGCACGCCGGGCCGCGTTTCGTCTGAAGCAACTCGGCTTCGACGTTGAATTGAGAGAGGAGACGTGGCAGGGCGGTCCCGGCAGTGTCGTGGCGCTGGTGGCGGAAACCGACCCGGTGCCGGCGCTGTTCTTCGGCCTGGGGGCGCGCGGCAAGCCGGCGGAGGCGGTGGCCGACGAGGCGGTCGAGCAGCTGTCCGCCTTCCTGCGGGCGCCGGCGCCGGTCGACGCCCAGAGTGGCGACCAGATCGTACTGCCGCTGGCTCTCGCCGAAGGGCCGTCGGAATACGGCGTCGCCGAGGTGACGCAACACCTGCTGACGAACGTCGCCGTCATCCGCCTGTTCCTCGAACGCGACATCGTCTGCGAAGGAACCGAGGGCGAACCGGGCACGGTCCGGATCGCGTGACGGCCGCCGCTCGCCTCAATCGGTCCGCACCAAATAGCCGAAGCGCTCGCGGAAGCCGTCGGCGCTCATGCCCGCCGCCCGCGCCAGCTTCTCCAGCTTCTGCGGCTCGGTCAGGTCGGCCGGCTCCAGCCGAATCATGTAGCAGCGGGCACACTCGTACCCCTCGCCGTCGACGTTCACCTTGCGCGGCCGCATCCGCCCCGTTTCCGGCAGGATCAACTCGTCGAACGGCAGCGGCGCCAGCTTCCCCTCGTCGTAGCTGATCATCGCCCCGAAGCGCTGCGCCGCCGGCGAGCGCAGGAACTTCACCGCGCCGTAGCCGAGGTCGCGCGTGTACTCGGCGTCGAACGGGATGGGGTCGGCGCAGCGCAGCTCGTAGCCGAGGTCCTTGTCGATGAGCGTCGCCGAAAGGTTCGCTTCCTGGAGGCGCTCCGACAGGCGGTCCTTGACCATGCGGCCGAACTCGATCTCGCCGAGGCGCAAGTGGCCGTGCGGGTCGGACTCGAGCTTGCCGTAGCGGCTCAGCTTTTCCTCACCGAGGGTCGCGAGCAGTCCTTCGGCGCCGATGGCGCCGAGAAGGCCCTCGGCGAGCACCGCCACGCCGTAGGCCGCGCCCTGGCTTAAGCGCTTGACGATCGCGCCCATGAGGATGTCGCACAACTCGTCCAGCGTGATCCGCCGGTCGTGGAACTCCTCGGGGATGACAGTCAGCGCCGCCGCCGACGCCTTGCCGATGCCGAGCGCCAGGAAGCCGGCGGCGCGGCCCATGCTGACGACGAGATACCAGCGCGACGTGGTGCGGGCGTCCTCGGCGAGGTTGCGCACGATCGCCACGCCCAGCTGCCGCGCGGTCTCGAAGCCGAACGTCGGCGTGGCGCCGGGCAGCGGCAGGTCGTTGTCGATCGTCTTGGGGACGTGGGCGACGCGGACGGCGCCGCCGGCCTTCTTGTAGACCTGGCTGCCGGAGAAGGCGGTGTCGTCGCCGCCGATGGTCACCAGCGACGTGACGTGCAGCCGGTTGAGGCTGTCGATCACCCGCGCCATGTCCTCGTCCTTCTTGGCGGGGTTGGCCCGCGAGGTGCCGAGGATCGAGCCGCCGCGCAGGGCGCAGTCCTTGACGTTGTCGATGTCGAGGTGGCGCCAGTGGGTGGTGTCGCCCTCCATGAGCCATTGGAAGCCGTTCTGGAAGCCGATCACTTCCGTGCCGTGGTTGCGGGCCTCGATGGTGACGGCGCTGATGACGCCGTTGATGCCCGGCGCCGGCCCGCCGCCGACCAGGAGGGCCAGGCGTCCGCTATTCGTGCCACTGCTCATCGCGGGTCCTTTCGATTCCTCCGAAGCGCGCCTCGCGTGACCGCGGACGGGCAAGTCCGACGGCGGGGGGAGCGGCGCGTTAGGTTATCGTCAGGGCGGAGAGGGTGAGCGACAAGGGCAATCCCGACGTGACGGTTTCACGGCCGTGGCGTGCCGCGGCGCCTGCCCGCGGGCGCTTCGGACTGGCCAACGGGCGGCTCCGTGTGCGATGATGAAGGGAAGGAGGGTCGTTCGCCTTGGCCGAACTGTTGACCTACGTCACGACGCTGTCCGCCGCACTCGACCTCGTCGCCCTGGTCGTCTTCATCCCGTGGGTGTTGATGACCAAGAAGGACGCCACGGCCGCCGTCGCCTGGTGCCTGGTCATCGTGCTGCTGCCGCTGTTCGGCGCCCTTCTTTTCTGGGTGTTCGGCTACACGCATGTCGGCCGCCCGCTGAGCCGCGTCCGTCGGCAGCGCAGCGCTTACCGCGCCAAGCACCCGCCGCGCACCCAGGAGGCCGCCCGCGGCGACGAGGAGGACGACGACTACGCCACCTGGAGCGACCTCGGCCGGGTCGCCCGCCGCGTCCAGGCGTTCCCCATCAGCCAGGGCAACGCCGTCGCGCTCTACCACGACACGCGGGACGCCTTCGCCTCCCTCCTCGACGCCATCCTGCGGGCGCGGCACCACGTCCACCTGGAGTTCTACATCCTGCGCTCCGACCCGACGACCGACGCCCTCGTCGCCGTGCTGACAAAAAAGGCCCGCGAAGGCGTGGAAGTCCGCCTCCTCTACGACGCGATGGGCTGCGTGCAGCTCCGCAGTCGCACGCTGGCCCCGCTGCGGGAGGCCGGGGGCCGCGCGACCGCCTTCCTGCCGCTCAACCCGTGGCGGTCGCGCGTCCAGGTCAACCTGCGCAACCACCGCAAGGTCGTCGTCGTCGACGGCTGCGTCGCCTTCACGGGCGGCATGAACGTCGGCGACGAGTATCTCGGAAAGGACGAATATTATGGCTACTGGCGCGACTCGTTCGTGCGCCTGGAGGGGCCGGCGGCGGCGGGTCTGCAGCGCGTCTTCGCCGAGGACTGGGACTTCGCGACCTCCGAGGCGCTCAACGGCGACGCCTACTTCCCCGACCTGCCGCGCGCCGGCGACTCCGTCGTGCAGGTGATCGCGTCCGGGCCGGAGCAGGAGGTGAAGAGCATCCGCGAAGTCTACTTCGCCGCCATCCTGGCCGCCCGCCATCACGTCTGGATCGCCAGCCCCTACTTCGTGCCCGACAGCGGCATCCTCGACGCGCTGCGGCTGGCGCGCTTCCGGGGGGTCGAAGTGCGCCTGCTGACGGTCCTCAAGCCGGACCACTGGCTCGCCTACCTGGCGGGGCGCTACTACTACACGGAGGTGATGGAGGTCGGCGTGGAGGTGTACCAGTACCGCAAGGGGATGATGCACGCGAAGCTGCTGGTGGCCGACGGCCGCTGGGCGATGGTCGGGTCGGCGAACATGGACAACCGCAGCCTGCACCTGAGCTTCGAGGCCGGCTGTGTGCTGCACTCGCCGGAGGACGTCGCCGCGTTGGAGGCCCAGTTCCGGCGCGACCTGAAGGACGCGGCACGCCTCGACGCCGACGAGTTCGGGCGCCGGCCGTTCCTGGTGCGGCTGACGGAGAACGCCTGTCGGCTGCTGTCGCCGCTCTTGTAAGAGCGCCGAAAAGAACTCACCACTCTGCTGTAGGGATTTGTTCGCCGTGTGACAATTCCGCCGGTCTCAGCCGCGCGGAGTATAACAGCGGTGAGTCTGCTCTGCGTCGCCCTCACGCGGGCCACGCTCTACATGCCGTGGAATCGCCGCCATATCCGCTATCAATTTGAGAAGGGCGTGCGAAAGGGCGACGACGGGAACGCCCTCCGTCGGCGGAGGAGGATGGACCCCGCCGAACGGCCCGAACCGGAATCCCCGAGGAGGCGCCATGACACGACTCGCCGCCGCCGTCGTCGGCACCGGCTTCATCGGCCCCGTCCACATCGAGGCGCTGCGCCGCCTCGGCCGCCCCGTCGCCGGCGTCCTCGGCTCCTCGCCGGAGAAGAGCCGCGCCGCCGCCCACGCCCTCGGCCTGGCGCGCGCCTACGAGAGTTTCGACGAGGTCCTCGCCGATTCCGAAGTCGGCGTCGTCCACCTCGCCTCGCCGAATCGTTTGCACTTCGAGCAGTGCCAAAAGGCCATCTCCGCCGGCAAGCACGTCGTCTGCGAGAAGCCGCTGGCGATGACTGCCGTCGAGACCGCCGAGTTGGCCTCCCTCGCCGAGCGTGCCCCGGTCGTGACCGCCGTGAACTACAACGTCCGCTTTTACCCGCTCTGCCTGGAAGCGCGTCAGCGGATCGCCGAAGGGGCTCTCGGCGACGTCTACCACGTCACCGGCTCGTACCTGCAGGACTGGCTGCTCTACGACACTGATTTCAACTGGCGCGTCCTGGCGGAGGAGGGCGGCGCCCTCCGCGCCGTCGCCGACATCGGCACGCACTGGCTCGACCTCGTCACGTCGATCACCGGCCTGGAGGTCGAGCAGGTCTGCGCCGATTTGCGCACCGTCTTCCCCGTCCGCAAGAGGCCGAAGGGCTCCGTCGAGACGTTCGCCGGCAAGGTCGAGGGCGCCCGCCCGGTCGAGGAGGTGGCGGTGACGACCGAGGACCACGGCTCGGTGCTGCTGCGCTTCCGCGGCGGGGCGCGCGGCTGCTTCACGGTCTCGCAGGTGGCGGCGGGGCGCAAGAACTGCCTGCGCTACGAGGTCGCCGGCGCGAAGGGGGCGCTCGCCTGGGACAGCGAACGGCCCAACGAGATGTGGCTCGGCGGACGCGACCGGCCGAACGAACTGCTCCTCCGCGACCCCGCCCTGTTGCACGCCGGCGTCCGCCGCTTCGCCGACTACCCCGGCGGGCACAACGAAGGATTCCCCGACACGTTCAAGCAACTTTTCCGCGCGGTCTACGAGTATATCGACGCCGGCGATTGGCGCGCGCCGCGGCCGTTCCCGACCTTCGCCGACGGGCACCGCGAAGTCGTGCTGTGCGAGGCCATTTTGCGCAGCCACCGCGAGGAACGCTGGGTCGCCGTCCGCGCTTGACGGCTCGCGCGGCGCACCTATCCTGATAGCTTGACTCCCGCACCTTGCTCCCCCGGGCGGACTCGCCGCATGAACGACTACTGGCTCGCGGTCCTCCTGGGGGTCGTCGAAGGGCTGACGGAGTTCCTGCCGGTCAGCAGCACCGGGCACCTGCTCATCGCCGAGCAGTGCCTGGGCATCGAGTTGGAAGAGGGCTTTTGGAAGGTCTTTACCGTCGTCATTCAGCTCGGCGCCATCCTCGCCGTCGTCGTCTACTACGCGCGGCGGCTGCGCGACTTAGTCCGCGATTTCCTCCGCCCGGCGTCGGCGCGGCCGCGCTGGCGCCACCCGCTCGTCCTTGTGCTCGCCGCCGTCATCCCCGCCGGCCTCGTGGGCGTGCTGCTCAAGAAGAGGATCGAGGAGCTGATGGAGGACGCGCGGCCCATCGCCGCCGCGCTGATCGTCGGCGCCGTGGCCATCGCGCTGATCGAGCGATTGTGCCGGGGTCGCGGCCGAGTGACCGACGTGGCCGACACCACGCCGGGGCAGGCGCTGGGCATCGGCCTGGCGCAGGTGTTCGCCTTGATTCCGGGGATGTCGCGCTCGGCGTGTACGATCATGGGCGGCCGGGTCTGCGGCCTGAACCTGCGCGCCGCCGCCGACTTCTCCTTCCTGCTCGGCATCCCGACGATGACCGCGGCCGCCGGCTACTCGCTGCTGAAGGCGCCCCTCGTCCTCGACGCGCACCAGTGGGGCGTCCTGGCCCTCGGCTTCGCGACGGCCTTCGTAGTCGCCCTGGCGGTCGTCGCCTGGTTTCTGAGCTACTTGAAGTCGCACGACTTTGGCCTGTTCGTCGCGTACCGCATCGTGTTGGGGCTCGCCATCCTCGCCGCGTGGCAACGGGGCTGGCTCCGCAGACCTGATTCTCCCCCCTCTCCCCAAAGGGGAGAGGGGAGCATGAAGGGTGTCCCATGCAACTCGGCTTCGTGAGTGCCATCCTGCCGGACCTGTCGCTCGACGAGGTGTTCGCCTTCGCCGCCGACGAGGGCTTCGCCTGCGTCGAGCTGATGTGCTGGCCTCCGGGCGGCGCCGAGCGCCGTTACGCCGGCGTCACCCACGTCGACGTGACGCGCCTCGGCCCCGACGAGACCGGCCGCGTCAAGGATTCGGCGAAGAAACATGGCATCGCGATCTCCGGACTCGGCTATTATCCCAACCCCCTCGACGCCGACGCCGACCACCGCCGCGTCGTCGTCGAGCACCTGAAGAAGGTCATCGACGCGGCGCCGAAGCTGGGCGTGAACCTCGTCAACACCTTCGTCGGCCGCGACCCCGCGAAGTCGCTGGACGACAACTGGCCCGGCTTCCGCGCCCTGTGGCCGGACCTGGTGCGCCGGGCGGAGGCGGCGGGCGTGACCGTCGGCATCGAGCACTGCCCGATGCTGTTCTCGGACGACGAGTGGCCGGGCGGCAAGAACCTGGCCGTCAGCCCGGCGGCGTGGCGGCGCATGTTCGAGGAGGTTCCGAGCAAGAACTTCGGCCTGAACTTCGACCCGTCGCACCTCGTCTGGCAGGGCATCGACGCGGCGCGCGCGGTCCGCGAATTCGGCCCGCGTATCGTCCACGTTCACGCCAAGGACGAGCGCGTCGACCGCGACCGGCTGCACGAGGTCGGCGTCATGGGCCTGGGCTGGCACGTCCCGAAGCTGCCGGGGCTGGGCGATGTCGCCTGGGGTCCGCTGTTCGCGGCGCTGACCGACGCCGGCTACAAGGGAGCCGTCTGCATCGAGGCGGAGGACCGCGCCTATGAGGGCTCGCTGGACGACCGCAAACGGGCGCTGCGGCAGAGCAAGCGGTTCCTGGAACAGTGGCTAACCGCGTAAGAGAGGACCGGGGTGGCCCTGGTGGTAGCATGGGGAGTTGAACCGACACCATCTCCCAGCGCGTCCTCTCCACCGCGGGTGTAGCCAACTTCTCTGGTGCTGGTGGCGAGGTTGGGGGTATATAGGCCGTTCTGATTTCCCCTCCACAAGGACGTTGTAGGGACCGCACGACCTTTACCGCCGACGGCACCGCTGCTCAGGCCCAGTTGCTCGCGCGCGTTCTGGCCCTGAGCGAAGAACTCGAACAACTCGCCCTCCGCGCTCCCGGCGGGACGGTTTTCGAGGCCTGCGAGAACGCCGTCTTCCGGCAGAGACGCGACCTGCAAACGCAGAGGCTTGCCGAGGCGGTGGCTCGACGGATCGAGGCCGCCGAAAAAAAGGGGCGCCGATCCGTACCTGCGCGTGCGGCCGACCCAAGGAAAACCGCGGCCCGAAAACCCGCCACCATTACAACCAGAATGTCTTGCCTGGCTTGTCTTTTCGCGTTACGCTGGCTCTTACCGACTGTGAAAGCGCCTGGAGACGAGAGGCACCAAGGGCGTTGACATTGACCCAGTTCCGTTCAGAGGGGGATTCCATGAATCGACTGTTGCGCGTCGTATTCGGCCTCGGCGCGTTGGCCGTCGGCTGGGGCTTGTGCGTCCCCGCCCACAGCCAGCAAAACGCCCTGCCGGCTCCGGGCGCCTACCCGCCCGGCTTCAGCTTCGCCGCCGTCGGGGGCGACGGTCAGAGCCATTTCCCCGACTTCAACACCGTCACCAAGGGGTCCAAGGAGATCGACGGTCTCTTCAAGCTGCACCAGAAGGACGAGCATCTCTACGCGGAAATCCGCCAGGACCAGTTCGACCGCCCGCTCCTCTGCCCCATCGCCGTCGCCAAGGGCGCCGGCCTGGGCGGCATGACGCTCAACGGCGACGAGGAATGGGTTCTCGTCTTCAAGCGCGTCGGCGACAAGGTGCAGCTGATCCGCCGCAACGTCCGCTTCAAGGCCCGCGGCACGGCGACCACCCGCGCCGTCCAGAACACCTACGCCGACTCGGTCCTGATGGCCCTGCGCATCCACGCCCTCAACCCGATGCGCAACACGGTGCTGATCAACCTCAACGACATCTTCATGACCGACTTCGCCCAGCTCGGCCTCGGCTTCTTCGACGCCAACCGCAGCACCTGGGGCAAGATCAAGGCGTTCCCGCACAACCTCGAACTCGAAGTGACGGCCACCTACGGCGGCGGCGGCGGCCGCTTCAGCGGCTTCGGCGCCGGCGGCGACAGCGTCATCGACGCGCGCGGCCGCACCGTCGTCCTCCACTACGGCCTTGTGTCGCTGCAAGAGAGCGGCTACCAGCCGCGCCTCGCCGACACGCGCGTCGGCCACTTCCTCAGCGCCGTCAAGGAGTTCGGCCGCGACGATAAAGACACGTCCTTCGTCCGCTACGTCAACCGCTGGCGCCTCGAGCGCGCCGACGGCTCGGCGTGGAAGGAAGGCGGCAAACTCGTCCCGCCCAAGAAGAAGATCGTGTTCTGGGTCGAGAAGACGGTGCCGGAGGAGTACCGCCCCATCGTCCGCGACGGCATCATGGAGTGGAACAAGGCGTTCGAGAAGGTCGGCTTCCGCGACGCCATCGAGGTGCGGCAGCAGGAAGACACGCCCGAGGACGACTTCGACCCCGAAGACCTCCGCTACGCCACCTTCCGCTGGATCACCACCGACGTCCCGTTCGCCATCGGGCCGTCGCGGGCCAACCCGCTGACCGGCGAGATCCTCGACGCCGACATCCTGTTCGACGCTTCGTGGCTCCAGTACTGGAAGCATGAGGCGAAGGTGCTGGCGCGGCCGTCCGCCGCCGGACGAGAGATCGAGTCGGCCAGCCCCATTGAGGAGCTGGACATGCGCCTGGACGCCTCCCGCGCCGCGCTCGCGGAGGGCCGCAACCCGAACTGGAACGACCGGGCCCGCCCTCAGTCCGAGGAGGAAATGGCTCGGCTGCGGATGCACGCCTTGCAGCTGCGCCAGGGCCTGTGCCAGTGTACCGCTCACAAGCATTACGAACTCGGCCTGGCGGCGATGGCGCTGGCGCAGCTGCCGCCGATGCCGCCCCCCGGCAAGCCGGGCGTCAAGCCGGGCGACAAGCCGGCCGAGAAGCCGTCGGAGAAGGACAAGGCCGCCGAGGAGATGATCGCCCAGGCGATCAAGGAAGTCGTCATGCACGAGGTCGGCCACACGCTCGGCCTGCGGCACAACTTCAAGGCCAGCTCGATGCTCAAGAACGAGCAGCTGCACGACGTCGCCCTGACCCGCAAGCAGGGCCTGGTCGGCTCGGTCATGGACTACGCCCCGGTCAACCTAGCGCCGAAGGGCGTCAAGCAGGGCGACTACTTCACGACGACGCTCGGGCCTTACGACTACTGGGCCATCGAGTATGCCTACAAGCCGCTGGCCGGCGGCACGGAGGGCGAGGTCGAGGAGCTGAAAAAGATCGCCTCGAAGGCCGCCTTGCCGGGCCTCGACTACGGCACCGACGAGGACCGCGGCGCGGTCGACCCGCTCATCAACGTCTACGATCTCGGCGACCCGATGACGTTCGGCAAGGAGCGTATCCTCCTCACCCAGGAGTTGCTGAAGGACCTGGACCGCGTCGTCAACAGCGGCGACAGCTACCAGCGGGCGCGGACGGCGTTCGACGTGCTGCTGGCGCAGTACGGCAACGCCGGCTACCTGGTGTCGCGCTTCGTCGGCGGCGAGTTCATGCACCGCGACCACAAGGGCGACCCCAGCGGCCGCGACCCGTTCGTGACCGTCCCGGCGGCGAAGCAGCGCGAGGCGCTGAAGTTCCTCCAGGAGAACCTGCTGACCGACAAGCCGTTCCAGTTCTCGCCGCAGCTGCTGCGGAGGCTGGCGGCCGACCGCTGGTACCACTGGGGCGACGACAGCATGTACTCCAGCGTCGAGTACCCCATTTACGACCGCGTGCTGAACATCCAGCGCGTGGTGTTGCGCAACCTGCTCAACCCCGGCCGGCTGGCGCGGATCCAGACCAACGCGCTGAAGGCGGAAAAGGAAGACCCGCTGACGGTGGCCGAGGTGTTCCGCACCCTGACCGACGGCGTCTGGGGCGAGTTGGGGGCGGCGCCGACCAAGAGCAACGGGTCGGCGCTGACCATCCGCCGCAACCTCCAGCGCGAGCACATGAAGGACCTGACGACGTTGGTGCTGGGCAGCCGGGCGGGCGATTTCGGCCTGTTCGTGCGGTTCGGCGGCGGCGGCGCGACGCCAGCGGACGCCAAGAGCCTCGCGCGCATGCACCTGCGCGAGATCGACCGCAAGGTCGAGACGACCCTCAAGGAGAAGGGCGCCACGCTGGACGACACCTGCCGCGCTCACCTGGAAGAGTGCCACGAGCGCATCGCCAAGGTGCTCAACGCCTCGATGCAGTTGAACGACTGACCCGAAGCGTAAAAGGCCGCTCGCGGCTTCGCAATCGCGAAGCCGCGAGCGGCGTCCGAACGAACACGGCCGGCGCGGGGGCGACCCCCGCGCCGGCCGGTCGCTTGTAACTCGCGCGGTGAGCGCGAAGCCGCAAGCGGGCGGTTCCCGTGTCGCTACGACCCCTCGCCCGGCCCCTCGGGCGTGTCGAAGATGCCCCGTCCCCACGTCGAGGTTTCGCGCGGCGGTTGACTCGGCGCCGGCGCCTCGGCCGGCTCCGAGGTCGGGCGCGGTGCCGGCCGGAAGCCGCGTCCTTCGTTCGCCGCGGCGTTGGTGTTGCTCACCCGGACATGCGGCGAATAGCTGGCGATCAGGTTGAGGTCGTTGGCCTCCATCTTCCCCTCGCGGCCGGGGACGAGGGTGAAGTCGAAGATCATGTCGCGGTTGGGCAGGTGGCTCAGGTCGAGCGCCGGCGGACACTGGGAACGGTGGAAAAACGCCTCGCGATAGGGCGAATCGGGGTCGCGCGTGTCGGTGACGGTCAGGTCGCCGAGGTGGTGCAGGTAGCGGAGGAAGCCGAACCCCTTTTCGGCGTTGTAGTGGTAGCAGGTGCCGCGGACGCGCGAGCCGGGCTCGCCCCACGCGGGCGGCTTGGGCGCCGCCGGCGCCGCGGCTTTCACCGCCATCGGCAGCAGGCCGGGAATGAGGAAGCCGGAGATGAAGACGTCGCTCTCGCAGCGCAGGTCGTAAGAGACGTTCTGGAAGCCGATCAGCTCGACGCGGCAGCCCATGTTCTGGAGGGCGCGGACGACCTGGACGAAGTCGCCGTCGCCGGAGACGAGGACGACGCGGTCGAGCTTCGCCGATTGCAACAGCATATCGACGGCGAGGTCGAGGTCGGAGTTCGCCTTGCTGACGCGGACGCCGTCCTCATTCGTGTACCACTGGACGGCCTTCTCGATCACCTTGAAGCCGGTGTCGCGCAACGCGAAGTGGTAGCGCGTGGCCTTGGCGCGGTAGTCGACGTCGCGCTGGGCGCGCTCCTCGTCGAAGGCGAGGTAGGCGTTCAGGCGGATGGCGTCGGCGCCGTCGCGGCTGGCGTACTCGCGTAAGGTGTCGAAGCGCATACCGCGTCCGCCGTTGCGGGCGATGTTTTCCACGTCCACGTAGACGCCGGCGCGCAAGCCTCTTTGAGTCATGCAACCCTCGCAAGGAGAAGGCGTTGCCTTCTACTGTAGGAGCCGGCCGCGCGGGGACAAGCGCCGGTCACGCCGCCGCCCGCCCCTCGCCGACGCGCCAGCGCCGCGCCGCCCACTCGCCGGGCCGCTCCGCCGCGCGCACCTCGATCACCTCGTCGCCCGGCTCGGCGCCGAAGCCGTCGGCGAGGGCGCGCGCCGGGTCTTCGCCGGGCGGCAGCTCCTCGCGGTGGACGACGTAGACGTCCGCGTGGCAGGTGGCGGCGTTGGTCAGTCCGTCGGCGAGGTTGTCCCAGACGGACGACTCCCACGACAGGCCGGGGAAGAGTCCTTGCAGGTAGCGGGCGAAGCACTGGCCGAGGTAGGGGCGCGGCGGCAGGAGGTAGAAAGTGGACACGGTCGCGGCCTCCGGGGAGAGAGCTTCCGTGTCCTTGATCGGCCGCTGCGGCAGCCGAGGGCTACTGAGTACGGAGTACCGAGTACTCCGTACTCAGTACACTGGGATGCCCGTGCGGGTTGTGCCGGGCGAGCGGAGGACCACGACGATGGCGATGACGTTCGACGCGACGTTGAAGGACATGGCGCGGGAAGACCCGTTCGCCGCCCTGGCGACGTTCGACGGCGTGCCGTCGCGGCCGATCCGGTTGCTGAACGTGGACCTGTCGACGATCACGCTGGCGGCCGACCTGGTGATCGGCCTCGGCGACCCGCTGGAGGAGATCATTCACCTCGACTTCCAGGCGTCGGCCAACGCCTGGAAGCACGCCGACCTGATGGTCTACAACGCGGCGCTCTATGCCCATTACCACGTGCCGGTCCACACCCTCGTCGTCCTGCTGCGCCCGCAGGCGGCGCACTCGAACATGAACGGCACGGTCGGCTATACCGCGCGGCCGGGGCGCGGTAGAATGGGGTTCGAGTACGAGATCGTCCGCCTGTGGGAGCGCCCCGCCGAGGAATTGTTGGCCGGGGCGCTGGGCACGTTACCCCTGGCGGTACTCGGCAAACTGCCGGAAGGGGTGTCGCTAGAGGACGGGATCGTGGCCGTCGCCCGGCGCGTCGTGGAGCGGCTGGAGGCCGAGGCGACGCCGGATCGCAAAGTCCGACTGCTGACGTCGGCGTTCCTGCTGACCGGCCTTCGCGTCCCTCGCGGCGTGGCCAAGGCGATTTTTCAGAGGGTGGGAAACATGAGCGAATCGGACACGTACAACATGATCGTGGAGGAAGGGGAAGAGAAGCGGATGAAGATGGTCATCCTGCGTTTTGGCCAGAAACGTCTAGGACCGGCCGACGCCGCCGTGACGACGCGGCTCAACGCCATTTCTGATCTGGAAAGGCTTGACACGATTCTCGACCGCACACTCGAGGCCGCGAGTTGGCAGGAGCTACTCGACACGCCCTGACCGTGCGGCCGTAACGCCCTCTCAAGTAGGAGGCCGGAGCCATGAGCGAATCGGATACCTTCGATATGATCGTGGAAGAAGGGCAGGTGAAGCAGGCGAAGAGAGACATCCTGCGCGTCGGCCAGAAACGCTTCGGGCCGGCCGACGGCGCCGCGACGGAGCGAATCAACGCCACTTCCGACCTGGAATGGCTCGAAAGGATGCACGACCGCCTCCTGGAGGCAACGACCTGGCAGGAGCTACTCGACACGCCGTGACCGCGCCGGGGCGCGGCTCGCCCTACCCCGTGAGCTTCTTCACCAGCACCAGCGACTTCCGCCCGCTCTTCTCGTAGCGCTCGCGCCGCGGCGGCGGCAGGTCGTCCGGCGAGCCGACGTCGAAGCCGCCCTTCTGCACGAAAAAATTGAACGCCTGCGTCGACAGGCAGTACAACTCGGCGGCGCCCAGCGCCCGCGCCTGCGCCTCGGCGTACTGCGTCAGCTTGGCGCCGATGCCCTGGTTCTCGAACTTCGGGTCGACGATGAGACTCGCCAACTCGGCCTTGCGCTCGTCGGGATACCAGTGGACGGCGACGCACGCCGCCGGGTTGCGGTCGACCTCGAAGACGAAGTAGTCGCCGTAAGCGCGCTCGATGTCCGCCCGCGTCCGCTGCACCAACTCGTCCGTCTCGACGCCCTTGCGCACCAGCTTGAAGATGGCGTTCACGTCGCGCTTCGTGGCCCGGCGAATGGCCTGGTACTCGTTGGCGTAGATCAGCGTGCCGATCCCCTCGTTGGAAAAGACCTCGGCGAGCAACCCCTCCTCGACGTTGGCGTCGATGATGTGGACGCGCGGCACGCCGCCGCGCGCGGCGCGCACCGCGTTGTCGAGTTTTGACACCAGGATCGGCGTGATTTCGGCGCGGTGCCTCTTGAGGAGCGCTTCCGCCTCGTCGACGGAGAGTTGCCGCAGGACGTCGTCGCCGCGGCGGACGACGCCATTGGCGCTGAGGTAGATGAGCTTGACGGCGCGCAGGGCGCGGGCGACTTCGACGGCGACGGCGTCGGAGTTGAGGCGGTAGGTGTGTCCCTCGCCGTCGCAGCCGAGCGGCGGGATCACCGGAAGAATATCGTGTTCGAGCATGGCGTGGAGGACGCCCGTGTTCACGCGCTCGACGCGGCCGGTGTATTGGTAGTCGACGCCCTGGAGGATGCCGGCGGGGTGGGCGACGAGGACGTTGCCGTAGGCGCCGTTGAGGTCGTTGGCGGCAAGGCCCTCCAGCACTTCGTGGGCGACGCGCGTGGCGGCGGTCAGCGCGACTTGCAGAGTGGGCGGGTCGGTGACGCCGGTGCCGTCAAGGTTCGACGGCGCGAGGCCGGCGACCGCGGCCAGGCGCTCCACCTGATGCCCGGCGCCGTGGACGAGCGCCACGCCGATGCGCAGGCTGCGCAGCAGGGCGATGTCGAGCAGCAGGTTGCGGAAGTTGTCCGCCTCGACGACGGCGCCGTCGAGGGCGATGACGAAGACCTTGTCGCGGAACTGCGGCACGTAGCGCAGGATGCCGCGCAGGTCGGTGAGATGCATCATGAGTCGGTGGTCCCTCGCCCCTTGTCCTTTGGTCGCCTGCGTGAAACCATTATACATTGAGAGCGGCGACACACCGAAAACCACGGGAAAAGGGACGACGGACATGGCCGAGAAGGTGGTCATCATCGGTTCGGGGCCGGCGGGCTGGACGGCGGCGATCTACGCGGCGCGGTCGAACCTGGAGCCGCTTGTGTTCGAGGGCGCGCTGCCCCTGGGCCAGCTGAACCTGACGACGGAGGTCGAGAATTTCCCCGCCTGGCCCTTCGCCGACAACGCCGCGCTGGGCGCGTTCTCCAAGTCCGCGCTGCCGCCGGAGCGCTACGCCAACCTCAGTCACTTCTACGAGGGGAAAAAGGTCCATCACGGCAACCGCGGCGCGACCGGGCCGGAGATGATGGAGTACATGCGCCAGCAGGCGGTCAACTTCGGCACCCGAATCATCACCGACGACATCCGCAAAGTCGATTTCAAGCGGCACCCGTTCGTGCTGACGCCGCTCGCCGGGGAGCCGCTGGAGGCGCTGGCGGTGATCGTGGCGACGGGGGCGCGGGCGAACTACATCGGCCTGCCGTCGGAGGAGCGCTTCAAGAACCACGGCGTGTCGGCGTGCGCCACCTGCGACGGGGCGCTGCCGCGCTTCCGCAACAAGCCGATCGTCGTCGTCGGCGGCGGCGACACGGCGATGGAGGAGGCCAACCACCTCAGCAAGTTCGGCAGCAAGATCACCCTCGTCCACCGCCGCGACCGCTTCCGCGCCAGCCCGATCATGCAGCAGCGCGTGCTGGCGAACCCGAAGGTCGAGGTGAAGTGGAACAGCGTCGTCGACGAGGTGCTCGGCACGGACGAGGCGGGCGTCACCGGCGTCCGCCTGAAGAGTACGACGACCGGCTCGACGGAAGAGGTGGCCTGCACCGGCCTGTTCGCGGCCATCGGGCACACGCCGAACACCGACTTTTTGGAAGGGCAGCTCGAACTGCACTCGGGCGGCTACATCAAGTGGACGGTGCCGCAGCGGGCGCACACGAGCGTCGAAGGCGTCTTCGCGGCCGGCGACGTGGCCGACAACACCTACCGCCAGGCGGTGACGGCGGCGGGCACCGGCTGCATGGCGGCGCTGGACGCCGAGCGCTGGCTGGCGGCGCAGGGCAAGCATTAGCAATCCCCGGAACACGCAGGAGAAAGGATAAGCCATGAGCGACCTCCCTAACGACAGGACCGCGGGCGGCATCGACCGACGCGACTTCCTGGGTGGCGCCGCGGCCGCCGTGGTCGCCGGCTGGTCGGGGGCGGCTGCCCGGTCTGAGACCCCGAGTGCGGATGGCGCGCCCGACGGCCGGTCCTTCCCGGGACTCATGACACGGGAGAAGGAGCCCCTGAACCTGGAGTTCCCCTTCCCGACGCTCGACGCCGCGCTCACCCCGACGAACCGCTTCTTCGTCCGCAACCACTTCCGGGTCCCGACCCTCGAGGCGGCCGCGTGGCGGCTCAAGGTGGAGGGCGAGGTCGAGAAGGAGTTCGAACTCGACTACGACCAGCTGAAGAAGCTCCCGTCCCAGACCCTGACCGCGACGATCGAGTGCGCGGGCAACGGCCGTGCCTTCCTCGTCCCCAAGGCGAAGGGTGTGGCGTGGGAACTCGGGGCGGTGGGCAACGCCGAGTGGACCGGCGTGCCACTCGCGGCCGTCCTGGAGAAAGCCGGGGTCAAGGACGGCGCGATGGAGGTGGTGCTCGAGGGGGCAGACAGCGGCGAGGTGGGGGAGGAGCCGAAGTCCCCCGGCGTGATCCACTTCGAGCGGAGCTTACCGCTGGCGAAGGCCAGGAAGCCAGAGGTACTCCTCGCCTACCGGATGAACGGCAAAGAGTTGACTCCGGAACACGGGTTCCCGGTCCGGGCGCTGGTGCCGGGGTGGTTCGGAATGGCCTCGGTCAAGTGGCTGACCCGCGTCACCGTGACGGCAGCCCCCTTCCAGGGCTTCTGGCAGACGCTCGAATACACCTACTTCCGGCGGGAACGCGGACGGCCGACCCTGGTGCCGGTGACCGAGATGCAAGTGAAAGCCGAGATCGCCCGCCCGGCGCTGCAGGAGGTCGTCGCGGCGGGGACGGCGTACCGGGTCTCCGGGGCGGCGTGGGCCGGCGAATCGGAGATAGCGAAAGTGGAGGTAAGCACGGACGGGGGAATGAGCTGGCAGGACGCGAAGCTCCTGGAGAAGGCCGTCCCCTTCTCATGGCGGCTGTGGGACTACGAGTGGCGGACGCCGAAGGAGCCCGGCCGCCACCGACTGATGGCGCGGGCGACGGACAAGCGCGGGCGGACGCAGGCGGAGAAGCACGACAAGGACCGCCGGGCCTACCTGATCAACCACACCCTTCCGGTCGAGGTTCAGGTGCGCTGAGGCGGCGGACGGGCCGAAACAATAACTCCTGGGAGTTAGAGCGGCGTCTTCCGCAGTCGCAGCGAGTTCCCCACCACGGAGACCGAGCTAAGGCTCATCGCGGCGCTGGCCCAGATGGGGCTGATGAGCAGGCCGAAAAACGGGTAGAGCAGTCCGGCCGCCACCGGGACGCTGAGTGCGTTGTAGACAAAAGCAAGAAACAGGTTCTGGCGGATGCTCCGCATCGTCGCCCGGCTCAGCCGCCGCGCCCGGGCGATCCCGCGGAGGTCGCCGCTGACGAGCGTCACGCCGGCGCTCTCCATCGCCACGTCGGTGCCCGTGCCCATCGCGATCCCGACATCGGCCTGCGCGAGCGCGGGCGCGTCGTTGATGCCGTCGCCCGCCATCGCGACGACGCGCCCCTCGCGCTGCAGGCGCTTCACGACCTCATGCTTGTCCTGCGGCAAGACCTCCGCGAGGACCTCGTCCAGGCCGAGCGAACGGGCCACGGACTCGGCGGTCGTCCGGCTGTCCCCCGTGAGCATGATGATCCGCAGGCCGTCCCGGTGGAGCAGCCGAATCGCTTCGGGGGTCGTGGCCCGGATCGGGTCGGCGACCCCGAGGAGCCCGGCGAACCGGCCGTCCGCCGCGACCAGGATGACGGTCTGCCCCTGCGCCCGTAACGCCTCGAGGCGGGAGAGAACGGGAGTAGCGTCCACGCCCTCGGCGGTGAGCAGGGCGACATTCCCGAGCGCGACCGACCGACCGTCCACCTCGCCCTTCACGCCCTTGCCGGTCACCGACTGGAAGTTCCGGGCGGCGGGGACCGTCAGACCGCGCTCTTCCGCCGCGCGGACCACCGCGGCGGCGAGCGGGTGTTCACTCCCACGCTCCAGGCCGGCGGCCAGTCGCAAGAGCTCCTCCGGCGTAAGCCCTTCCGCAGGCTCCAGGGTGACGAGGCGCGGCTTTCCCTCGGTGAGCGTGCCTGTCTTGTCCACGACGAGCGTATCGACCCGTTGCAGCACCTCGAGCGCCTCGGCGTCGCGAAAGAGGACGCCGTTCTCGGCGCCGCGGCCCGTGCCGACCATGATCGCCATCGGCGTCGCCAAGCCCAGGGCGCACGGGCAGGCGATGATGAGTACCGCCACGGCGTTGACGAGCGCGTGGGCGAGACGCGGCGGAGGACCCCAGGCGCCCCACACGACGAACGTGAGCAGGGCGATGAGCAGCACGCCGGGCACGAAGTAGCGGGCCGCGCGGTTCACGAGCCGCTCGACCGGGGCGCGGCTCCGCTGCGCCTCGCCGACCATCTGGACGATGCGGGCGAGCAAGGTGTCGGACCCGACGCGATCGACGCGGACGAGGAGTGATCCGGTGCCGTTCACGGTCCCCCCGACGACCTTCGAGCCCGGCTCCTTCGCAACCGGAATGGGCTCCCCGGAAATCATGGACTCGTCCACGGCGCCGCGGCCCTCGCTCACCGTCCCGTCCGCCGGCACTTTCTCTCCGGGCCGCACGCGGAGGACGTCGCCGGGACGGAGGTCGGCGAGCGGGACGTCCTCTTCGGCGCCGCCGGGCCGGACGACGCGCGCGGTCTTCGGGGCGAGCCCGAGCAGCCGCCGGATGGCGTCGCTCGTCCGGCTCCGCGCCCGCAGCTCGAGGACTTGCCCCAGAAGGACGAGCACGGTCACGACGGCCGCGGTGTCGAAGTACGGCTCGACGGCGCCGCCCGCGCCGCGAAAGCCTTCGGGAAAGAGGTCGGGGAAGAGTGTCGCCGCGAAGCTGTAGAGGTAGGCCGCGCCGACGCCGACGGCGATGAGGGTAAACATGTTCGGGCTGCGGTGGACGACCGAGGCCCAGGCGCGCTCGAAGAACGGCCAGCCGCACCAGAGGACGACGGGCGTCGTCAGCGCGAGCTGCACCCAGTTCATCGCCGTCATTCCCAGCAGGTGATGCAGCGGCTTGCCGGGGAGCATGTCGCCCATCGCGAGGAGGAAAACGGGCAGGCTCAGGGCGAGTCCAACCCGGAAGCGCCGGCTCATGTCGGCGAGCTCCGGGTTCGGGCCTTCTTCGGCGGTCGGCGTTCGGGGCTCCAGGGCCATGCCGCACTTGGGGCAACTCCCCGGGCGGTCGCTCACCACCTCGGGGTGCATCGGACAGGTGTAGACGGTTCCGACCGGATCGACCTTCTCCTCGGTTGCCATTCCCGCCTCGGCGGTGCGGCTGCCGCCCTGCTCCCGCAGGTAGCGGTCCGGCGCGGCCCGAAACTTCTCCAGACACGAGTTCGAGCAGAAGTAGTAAGTGTTGCTGCGGTGCGTGTGGGTGCCGCGTGCCGTGGCCGGATTGACCGTCATCCCGCAGACCGGGTCCGTGTGCGCCTGGGCCGCGCCGGGTGCGTCGGACGTATGCCCCGCTGTCATCTTCGTTACCTTCCTTCTTGCGAATGGACCGGGGGCCGCGGCGACGAGCCGGCTGCCGCCGCCGTCAGCCCGGCGCCTCACGTCCGCGCGGGTGGCGGAGGGAGCGACTCAAGAAGGTCGAGGCGGCGCCCCCGGCGCGCCGGCCAGTTCGGCCCACAGGGCTTTGTAGTAGTTCACCTCACTTTGTAGCCGGTGACGGGGATGCCGCCCCGCGAGCCAGTTCGGCCCACAGGGCTTTGTAGTAGCGCAGGAACTCCTCGCCCGACGCCGCGTCGGCAGGCGCCCGCCCCACCTCGCACAGCGTCACGCGGTCGTAATCCGTCTCGCGGAACAGTCGGAACAGTTCGCGGTACGGGTAGGCGCCGCTCAGATCCTTATACAGGTCGTTGATGTGGCACGACTTGACCCACGGCCGCAGCAGCGCGAACGACTCCTTCACCGAGCCGCCCTTGACGTCGGTCGGGTTCGAGTTCCACGTCAGGCCGACGCTCGGGTGGCCGCAGTGATCCATGATCGCCTTGATGTTCTTCGGCTCCTGCGTGCCGCCGCCGTGGACCTCGACCCAGACTTCGACGCCGGCGTCCGCCGCCGCCCTGCCGCAGTCGATGAGCGCTTTGCCGATCTGCTCCAGCGTCTTCTCGACGGGCACGCCCTTCGGCAGGCCGTTGGGGCGCACCTTGACGCCACGGGCGCCGAGGTCGGCGGCGAGCTGCACGAACGCCTTGCAGGTCTCGACGTTCTTGCGCACCACCTCCGCCTCGGGCGCGTGGAACTCGCAGACGCTGCCGAGGCCCCACAGCTCGACGCCCGAGTCGGCGAAGCGTTGCTTCACTTCCTTGCGACCGTCCGCGCCCAGCGACGGCTCGACGCCGTGTTTGTGCGTCGTGCGCAGCTCGACCGGCGAGACGCCGACGGTTTTGCAGATTTTCAAGATCGTGGGCAGATCCCAATCCTTGGCGACGTTGTAGGTGACGATCCCGAGGCGAAACTTCGGCGCGGCCGCGCCGGGCTGGGCGGGGTCGGCGGCGCGGATGGGTTGCGAAGCCGCGAGCGGCAGGGCGGCGGCTCCGGCGCGGAGAAAATGGCGGCGGTCGAGCGGCATGACGTCTTCTCCCGAGGGGTCCAAGCGGGGCGACACCAGCCGGTTATACTGCCCGAGGCTCGGCCGTGCTACAATAAGCTGAGCTATTCCTTTGACGACTCCCTACTCGTTCCGGAGGTAGTGTCGATGTTCGAGCGCATCTCGGCCAGCTTTGGGCTGGCGCGCAGCAGCTGGGACGTGCTGCGCACCGACAAGCAGCTGATCGTCTTCCCGATCCTGAGCGGCGTCAGTTGCGTGCTGGTGCTGCTCGGCTTCGCTCTGCCGTTCCTGGCCCGGCCGCAGTGGCTGCAAGCTATCGACAACGCCTGGCAGCAGAACGGGCAGCCGCCCGCGTGGACTTACGCGGTCGTCTTCGCGTACTACTTCGTCAACTACTTCGTGATCGTCTTCTTCAACTCGGCCCTGGTGAGTTGCGCCCTGATCCGCTTCAACGGCGAGACGCCGACGATCGGCGACGGGCTCGCCGCCGCCGGCCGCTGCCTGCCGCAGATCGTCGCCTGGGCGCTGGTGTCGGCGACGGTCGGCGTGCTGCTCAAGGTGGTCGAGAACGTCCACGAGAAGGCCGGCGAGATCATCAGCGCCGTCCTCGGCACCGCGTGGACGGTGATGACCTACTTCGTCGTGCCGGTGCTGGTGGTGGAGCGCGTCGGGCCGGTCGCGGCGGTGACGCGGTCGCTGTCGATCCTGCGCCGCACCTGGGGCGAGGCGCTGATCGGGCGGTTCGGCATCGGCTTTATCATGTTCTTGCTGGCGCTGCCGGGCGTGGCGCTGCTGCTGATCGGCTTCTTCGTGGCGACGAAGGTGGCGGCGCTGGGCTTCGCGCTGGTCGCTGTGGCGCTGCTCTGGTTCGTGCTGATGTCGGCGGTCGGGTCGGCGCTGAACGGGATCTTCGTCGGCGCCCTGTACCAGTACGCCGCCCAAGGCATGGTGCCGGCCGGCTTCGACGCCGGGACGATGCGCCAGGCGTTCGGGAAGAAGTAACCGCGCCACTCCGGCTTGCCGTTTAGCGCCCGCCGGATGGCGCGGGCGCGAAACGGCCAGCCGGTTTTAGAACTCGCGCGCGTACCCCGCCG
>JBBROG010000050.1:0-38399 GCA_038229635.1 Gemmatales bacterium | reverse complement strand
GGGGAGCCCTGCTCCTTTTTCCGCCGCTTGCGGCTTCGCAATCACCCCGCCGCGAGCGGCTATTCGAGTTTCAAGATCCCCCACGCCAGGGCCAGGAACCCGACGCCGAACGCGCTGAGGACCAAACACGACCGCATCACGATCGTGAGGTTCGGGTCGGGGTTGAGCAGCAGCTGCCGGTAGGCGTCGAGCGCCCAGGCGTGCGGCGTGACGAGGCTCACCTGTTGGGCCTGTTCCGGCATCCACTCGCGCGGCACGACGCAGCCGCTGATGAGCCCCAGCGCCAGCACCAGGACCGACCCGTAAATGGCGACCTGCATCTCCGTCCGCGCCGCCGCCGCCACGAGCAGCGCCATCCCCATCGCCGCCAGCGCCGTCGTCGCGACGACCGCGAGCAGCATCGCCACCTGCCGGGCGACGGTCCACGACTCCGGCCCCCAGGGCATGCCGAAGACGACCTTGCCGGCGGCGAGCAGGAACGCCCCCTGGAAGACCGCCAGCGCCAGGCACGGCAGGAACTTGCCGAGCAGCACGTCGGCGCGCGTGATGGGCGCCGCCCGCAGCCGCTTCATGGTGCCGCCGCGCCGCTCCGACACGAACAGCCAGCCGACCACGAGCGTCAGGGCGAAGGCGAACATGACCGTGTAGGAGGGCACAAGTATTTGATAGCGCGCCGCCCCGCGCTTCAGCAGGCCGGAACCGCCCTCGTCCTGGTAGGCGGCGACGCCGGCCCCCGCGCCGGCGCGCGGCTCGGACTTGGTCAGCGTCGCCCAGGTCTTGCCGGTGAGGTCGTACTTGCGGAACTGCTGCTTGAGCGCGCTCTGCACGCCGAGGCCGACTTTGACGCGGAAGTCTTCCTCGGTCGCCTTGTCCTTGGCGGCGACGGCGAGCGCCTCGTTGAGCGACGCCTTGTTATCGACAATTTTGATCCCCTTGGCGGCGAACAGCAGTGAGGCGCCCGGCGGCACCGGCAGGCGCACCTCGCGGCCGAGGCGCTCGATGAAGTCCTTCTCGCTGATCTTCTCGAACGCCTTGCCGATCATGTACGGCAGCACGACGCGCATGAGCGTCACCTGGGCGACCTGCTCGATGACCGACGCCGTGGTCAGCTGCGTCTGGTCGCGGAGCAGTTCGGCGCCGACTTCGTCGATCTTGACGCCGTCGCGGTAGAAGGGGTTGATGCCGCCCGTGAGGAAGGAGCACTGGGCGACGCGGCGGCTGAAGTCCGGCCCGAAGACGAGGACGGCGGGCCGTTTGCTCTCGCGGCACAGGCGCTCGGCCTCCGCGCGCGAGGGGATCATTTCGAGGCGGATGCCGGCGGTCTCTTCGAGGTCGCGCAGCACGACGTCCGACCACTTGCCGCCGGGGAAGCGGTCGGTGCGCTGGTACATCGCCAGTGAAAAGGGTCCGAGGACGTGCGCCATTCCCGGCCCCGGCGTCATCGTCAGCCACGACGCCGCCTCCTCGACGCCGTAGCCGAGGTCTTCGTCGACGAGCGACACGCGCAGCCGCTTGTCGGGGCTCTGGCCGAAGCCCTCGCCGAGGAGAAGTCCGAGAATGAGGATGAACAAAAGCGGCATGCCGAGGAGCAGCACCGCCGCGCGCGAGTCGCGCAGCAGCAGTCGCAGTTCCTTCTTCGCGAGCGTTCCGATAGCCATCACGCTTTCCCCGTGCCGCGCGCCGCGGCGAGCCAACGGCCGGCGGCGATCAGCAACAGTGCCAGCACGCAGGCGATCACGAACACCGTCAGCCCGATGTTCAGCACGCCCTTCGGCCCGCTCCACGCCCCGCTCTGCACGAAGCCGACAAACTGCGGAATCATCTTCGACGCCGCCGTCATCGTCGTCGTCGTCACGAACAGCATCGGCAGCAGCGTCACCGGGGCGTAGCGGCCGCGCCCACTGTTGACCAGCAGCGTCGTCACCAGGCACAGCGCGATCACCGCTAAGAGTTGGTTGGCGATGCCGAACATCGGCCAGATCGTGTCGATCGACCCGCTCCAGACCAGCCCGCCCCAGCCCGCCGTCACCACCGCCGTCGCCAGGGCCGCGCCGGGCAGCCAGTCGGTCCGGCCGAGCTTCGGGTGGACCGACCCCAGCGCCTCCTGCAGCAGGAAGCGGGCGATGCGCGTCCCCGTGTCGATGGTCGTCAGGATGAACAGCGCCTCGAACATGATGGCGAAGTGATACCAGTATTTCATGACGCCCTCGACGTGCAGCCCGACCTTGTCGAAGGCGTCGGTGAAGATCAGCGCCATGCCGACGGCCAGCGTCACGGCGCCGCCGGTGCGGCCGCGCAGCGACTCGCCGCCGACCAGGCCCTCGACCTTCGCCAGGTCCAGGTGCGCGACCGAGTCGACGTTCGTCCCGTGCAGCGGGTCCGCCGCTTCGGCGCCCACGCCCAGTGACGTGTAAAGCTTTTCCAACCGCGCCTGGTATTGATCCGCCCGTGTGAGATCGACGTTGATGTCATAGTAGAGCTTGTTGTCGAGCGACGCGGCGGCGACCAGGGCGACGACGCCGACCAGTCCTTCCATGAGCATGGCGCCGTAGCCGATGCCGCGCACCTGCGATTCCTTGTCGATCATCTTCGGCGTCGTGCCGCTCGACACGAGGGCGTGGAAGCCGGAGATGGCGCCGCACATGATGCAGATGAACACGAACGGGAAGATGCCTCCCCAGGGGAACGTCGGCCCGCCGTCGCGGAACTCGGCGTTGACCGGCGGCGCTTGCAGCGGCGGGTTGGCGATCAGCACGCCGGCGATGAGCAGCGCGATGGTGCCGATCTTGAGGAAGCTCGACAGGTAGTCGCGCGGGCACAAGAGCAGCCACACCGGCAGCACCGACGCCATGAAGCCGTAGCCGGCCAGCGCCAGCACCGTCTGCCCCTTCGTCAGCGAGAACGTCGCCTCCCACGGCGAGCCGGGGATCCAGTTGCCGGCGACCGTCGCCGCCAGCACCGCCGCGGCGCCGATCAGCGATGCCTCGACGACGCGCCCCTTGCGGATCTTGTACATGTACAGGCCGACGAAGAAGGCGATCGGGATCGTGCAGGCGATGGTGAAGGTGCCCCACGAGCTGCCCGGCACGAGTTGCTTGCAGCCGGCGGGCAGGGTGATCGTCCCCTTGTCGTCCGGCGCGAGGGTCGACGCCAGCGCGGGCGCGACGGCGACCTGGAACGCCTCGGGGCGCGTCAAGGGCTTGCTCTTGGGCGTGTAGCGGATCGCGCAGCCCTGGGGAAAGTGGAAGACCGCCGGCTCGCCCGCGTCTTTGGGCTCGTGGTACTCGACCGGCTGGCCCGGCGGCGGCGCGATCGTCATCCCTTCGGCGAGCCGGACCTCCTCGCCGCCGAGCGCCTTGACGACGACGAAGCCGAGGCCGGCGAGGGCGATGACGACGATGAACAGGATGGCCGCCGAGACGACGACAGCGGCGAAGCGGCCGAGTTCGGTGCGAGCGATCTCGGCGAGCGACTTGCCGCCGCGCCGCACCGAGGCGGCGAGGACGAGCATGTCCTGCACGGCGCCGGCGAGGCAGACGCCGATGACGAGCCACAGCAGCCCCGGCGCGTAGCCGTACTGGATGGCGAGCACCGGGCCGATCAGCGGGCCGGCGCCGGAGATGGCGGCGAAGTGGTGGCCGAACAGCACCCACTTGTTGGTCGGGTGGTAGTTCTGGCCGTCGTTGAAGCGGTGCGCCGGCGTGACGTTGGCGTCGTCGAGGGCCAGCACCTTCGCCGCCAGGAAGGCGCTGTAGTAGCGGTAGGCGATGGCGAGGACGCACAGGACGCCGAGCATCAGCGGCATGGCGCGGAGGACGGTGCGACCGGCCAGGTCGGCGGTGAAGACGTCGGCGAGAAAAGGTTCTGGCATGGAACAACCCCGGACGAGGACGCGGCCACGCCAGGCAGGATAGCAGGTTCGGCGACGAGAGCCAAGTTTCCCGCTGGCATTCGCCGCCGTCCCGCGGCAGAATAACTCTTGCCCCTGCTCTCGAAAGGTCCGCCACAATGTCCGAACTGACCCGCGTCAGCATCTCGCTGGAGAGCGCCTTGCTCGACGCCTTCGACCGCGTCATCCAGGCGAAGGGCTACGCCACGCGCAGCGAGGCCATCCGCGACCTGATCCGCGACCGGCTCATCCGCGAGGAGGCCGAGCACGCCGACGGGGAGCAAGTCGCCGTCGTCACCCTCGTCTACGACCACCACGCGCGCGAACTGGCGTCGCGGCTCGTCGACAAGCAGCACCACCACCACGAGCTGGTCGTCTCCACCTTGCACGTCCACCTCGGCGCGCGGCACTGCCTGGAGGTGACGATCCTGCGCGGCCCCGGCGCCAAAGTGCGTCATTTAGGGGAGGAATTAGTGGCCACGAAGGGCGTCATGCACGGCGACGTCCGCTACACGAGCGACGAGGTGGCGTTCAACCGCCTGCACTGACGGCGGCGCGATCCCCGTCGCCGAAGAGTTCGCGCTTGAGGGCTTTCAACTCCGCCGAATTCGGGCGCCGCGCGACGGCTTCGGTCAGCAGCGGGCGCATCTGCCCCTGCGGGTCGATGCTCGCCCACTGGATCAACTCGAAGACGGTTTCGGTGAGGTTCGAGCCGCTGGCGACCTTGTTCAGGTTGACGCTCAAGGTGTCGTCGACCAACATCGCCAACTCGGTGCGGTTGGGAAATTGGTCGAGCAGGGCGGCGCGCAGGCGAGACCGGCGGGGGCCGTCCAACGGGGCGTCGCCGACCGGGACGGCGTCGCGCGGCAACAGTTCCTTCGCGACGGCCTGAATCTCGGCGTTGTTCGGCCGGTTGTCGCGCAGGGCGCGGAGGAGTTGAGTCGTCTGTCCGTGCGCCTCCGCCCACTGAATCAGCTTGAAGACGACCTCGGACAAAGAACCCGGCCCGACGATCCCCTCAAGGCGTTCGTTCAGGTCAAACTGGACGAGTTGCTCCAAATCCGCGCTGCTGTAGGCCGACAGGATCGCATCGCGAAGAAGCTTGCCCTGCTTGCCGTTCAACCGTGTTGACATGATTGCCCTCCGAGAACGCACGCCCAAAAAACCGGGGACCGAGGCCGGCTCAGGTCCCGAGTCCGAGCACGCCCGTGCGCCCTTTCCTTTTCAGTTTCCCCTCGCGCGCCTTCACGTGCTTGAGGACAGCGCGGTTGTAAGACTCCGAGCCCCAGTGATGAATCGCCGCCAAGTCCAGGGAAAAGGTGAAGCACGGCAACCCAGACGAGCCTCCCTTGGTGTTGGCATTGTACCGGATCCGGTCGCTCTGTTCTCCTAGTGCGGGATCAAGGGACCTGTTGTTCGTCGGAGCCGCGCACGGAGCGTACTCGCGGAGTAAGCGGCCCTCCCCGCTGCGGGCGCCATTTCTCGGTGGTACGCCGGACCCGCGCCTCGCAGAAGCGGCGCCGTCAGCGGGGAGGGCCGCTTACTCCGCGAGTACGCTCCGTGCGCGGCTCGGACATCACAAACAACAGGTCCCTTGATCCCGCACTAGGACCACGAATCCGGCCGACATCACGAGCGGACAGTGATCGGGCCGTCGATAATCATCCGTCGCCCCCGCCGCCTCGGCCATTGTTCCTCAAGTCCGTCGACGACACGTCGGCGCGGAACACCTCGGCGGGGATCGCCTCGAACAGGTCGCGATGCTCCTCCGGAATCGGCAGGTCGGCGACATGGGCGAAGCGGCCGTCGCGGACGACGCGCCCGGCGACGAGGAAGCGACACCCCTGCTCCCGGATCTGCGCCAGGGCGTCGTTCATCCGACTTTCGCTGTCGCCGTAGTAGCGCGGCGCCACGACGCGCTCGGCCGTGTCGGCGCCGACGGCGAACACCGCCCCGGGAAACAGGCGCGCCTTCTCCACGAACGTCGGCGCCCGCGTCAGCCACACCGGCGCCCGCCACGCGAATTGGGTCAGCCGCCGGCGTACCTCGACGTCCGACAGCGGCGGCTTGTCCACGTTGGCCACGCTTAACTCGAACGCCGCCGCACGCCCCGTCCGCCGCGTCGCGACCGCCGCGAGGCCCCAATGTCCCTCGTGAATCGGGTTGAAGGCGCCGGGGACGAGCAGGCTCGGCGGCGGCGCCGCGGACGTCCGCCCGTCGAGGTCGATGCCGGTCGCCGCCGTCTCGCCGCGCAGGAACGCGGACAGCGCGTCGGCCGCGCGGATTTCGCCGGCCTCGACCGCCTCGTCCGCCAGCAGTGCCGCCCCGACGCGCCCGCCGACGTCGAACGCCTCGGCCATCAGGTCGAGCAGGACGGCGCCCAGAACGGCCTCCTCGCCGGCGCGGTCGCGCGCCCCCTTGGCCAGCGTCAGCGAGCGGAGAAGGGTCTGAATCCCGGTGTCGACGGCGAGGTGGAAGCGGTGGTCGCCGCGCTTGGGGCGGTCGGTCGCGAGACTCGCGGTACAGGCGACGCCGGCGACCGCCTCGCCCGGCGCCAGCCACGCCGCCCGGTCGCGGGCGCGCCCGGCTATGAGGCGAGCCGTTTCGAGAGAGCAGAAGTGTTCGGGCGCCCGGCCGAGGAAGTCCGCCAAGGAGCGCTCGCCATAGGGGACGACGACTTCCAGGACGGTGCGTGAGCCGCCGGGCACGCCGAGCAGTGCCGCGGCGGCTCCCGCGCCGCCGCCGGTGACGGCCATGACGTACTTGAAGGACGACTGATGAAGGGATTGGATCAGGAGTCGCGTGGCGGGGTCCATGACGTCATCCGCAGCCGCTCGCGGCTTAGCATTCGCCCTTACTCGATCACGACGTTCGTGACGTCGCACGACGGCGGCGGGTACTTCATGTCCATATCGCGCAGCGTCGCGACGATCGTCTCGGCGACGACGAGGTTGCGATACCACTTCTTGTTCGCCGGCACGACGTGCCACGGCGCCCGCTTGGTGCCGCACTCCGTCAGCGCGACCTCGTAAGCCTTCTGGTACTCGTCCCAGCAGCGCCGTTCCTCCACGTCTTTCAGCGAGAACTTCCAGCAGCGCGTCGGGTCGCGGAGCCGCTCCTCCAGCCGCTTCTTCTGCTCGTCCGGGCTGACGTGCAGGAAGAACTTGAGGAGGACAACATTGTTGTCGGTCAGGATGCGCTCGAACTCGTTGATCTGTTTGTAGCGGCGCTTCCACACCTTGCGCGGCACCAGGTCGTGGACGCGGACGACGAGGACGTCCTCGTAGTGCGAGCGGTTGAAGATGGCGATGTCGCCGTAGCGCGGCACGACCTTGTGGACGCGCCAGAGGAAGTCGTGGTCGCGTTCCTCCTCGCTCGGCACCTTGAAGGAGACGACGTTGACGCCCTGCGGGTTGAGCCCCGTCATGACGTGGCGGATGGTGCCGTCCTTGCCCGAGGCGTCGATCCCTTGCAGGACGACGAGCAGCGCCCGCTTGTTCTCGGCGTAGAGGAGGCGCTGGTAGCGCCCCATCTCGCGGCGCAACTCCTCCAGGTGCTCGGCGACTTCCTCTTCGGAGGAGAACTGCCCCGTGTTGTCGGGGTCGTAGTTCTTCAGGGACACCTTCGTCCCCGGCTTGACGCGGATGGACATGGGGCATTCTCTCCCCTCTCCCCACAGGGGAGAGGGGGGGTTAAAAGGTGATCAGTTCGCGCTCTTCCTTGGCGATGAGTTCATACGTATCCGCGGAGTTCTCCGCCGCGCGCAGTTCCTCGACGAAGCCCGGCCGCAGCAGCAGACGCGACAGCCTTGCCAGCACGCGCAGGTGCGTCCGGTCGTCGCGGCAGCAGACGAGGAAAAAGAGGTCCGTCATGCCGTCGCGGCCGGCGCCGAACGGGACCGGCGAGGAGGTGCGGCCGAACGCGATAATCGCCTCGCCCAGGGCGTTCGGCAGCGGCCGGTGCGGGTGCGGGATGGCGACGCCGTTGGCGAGGGCGGTGCTGCCCCACTCCTCGCGCTGGCGGAGCGCCGCCAGGAGGGCGTCGGCGTCGTAGACCTGCCACGACAGTTCCGCCAGGTTGACCAGCTCGCGCAGCACGGACGCCTTGGTTGACGCCGTCAGCGGCACGGCGACGCACGCCTCGGACAGGAGGGCCGATACGAGCGGCTCGTGGTCGAGATCGGGTCCGCCGCCGGTCTCGAGCGCGGTCAGCTGCTGCTCGGTATAGGCGTGCATCTGCGACTCGATCCAGTGGTTGATCTCGACGCGCGTGAAGCGCCATTCGCCGCCGACCTTGCGGCCGGGAAGGTGGCCGCGGCTGGCCATCTTGGCGACCTCGCGCGCGTCGCGCTGGAGGTAGGTCGCGAGTTCCTCCACGCCCATGACTTCGCTGCCCATCGCCCGCCCCTTCCCCGTCGCGCCTCCTTCGTCGGAGCCCGACGTCGTATCCTTGAGAGAAAGAACTTCCCCCGTCGGATTCCCAACTTACGCAGGCGGCGTCGGCCGCAAACGGGGTAAGGTTTCCAGCATCGGTGGAAACGGTAGAGTTGTCAATGTCATTTGTCTTGCAAATCCCGCGCCGGCTGTACGACGAGATCGTAACCCAGGCGCGGTCGGAACTGCCGAACGAGTGCTGCGGTTTCCTTGCGGGGACCGTGACGCCGGCGCCCGGCAAAAGTGTGCCGGTCGGGACGGTGACGCAGCGCTACCCGCTTGTGAACGCGGCGGCGAGTCCGGTCGTCTACGACGCCGACCCGAAGTGCCTGTTCCTCGCGTTCAAGGACATGCGCCGCGCGGGGACGGAGTTGTTGGCGATCTACCACTCGCACCCGACGACCGAGCCGGTGCCGAGCCGCACCGACCTGGCGCGGAACGGCTACGGGGCGGAAGTCGTTCACCTGATCGTGTCCTTGAAGGAAGGCGAGACGGTGATGAGGGGATGGCGTCTGGGGGAGACGACGTTTGAGGAGGTGTCGTGGGAGTGGGTATAACCCCGCGCGAACGTTTCGCCGTCTCCCCGGCCGTAGGCTACCGCAGCGACTGCAACGCGCGCGTCGTGAAGTGCCACGCCCAACGAGTCCGACGGACCCAGCCCTTCGCCCGCAGTGATCGCAGCAACGCCTCGACCTGTTCGACGGGGCGCGCGACCTCCGCCGCCGCCAGCCGTGCCGACAATTGCTCCGTCGTCCCGCCTCCCCTATGGAAGATCTCCTCGAAGACGGGAGATTCCTCGGGCGCGACGTCTTGCAGCAGTTCCTGACCGGCCTGTTCGGTCGGCCGGCCCTCGTCTCTAGGCGGTCTGGACTTTGCTCGACCTTGTCGTTTCGGCCGCATCGCTAGTGCCCCGCCCGCAACTTCTGTAGCGCCTGGTTCGGCCAACACTAACCCAGGGCGTCCTCAGCGGCAAACTCGACGAGGATTCCGTTCACGCCCTCGTCCCGCTTTTTCGCCGCCCGCCGCCGCAATGTTTCAATGCCACTACCGCGCGAGTTTGTTTCTTCGTCAGCAACCGGCTCTGCCGCGACCAAGCGCGCCTTCAGCAACCGCAGCCGAGCAGAGAGTAACCGCTTCGCAAGGCGCCGAACGGCCTTTGCCTTGATCTGCCGTGCCTTGTCTGAGCCCGCGGCACGAAAAGCGGTCACCGCCTGCCGAAGCGCGGCCTCGGCGTCCTGAACGCGAGTGGCGTGCGTGTGTCCGCTGAACTGCCCAAGCCATTGCGCCATGGCACACCTCCCGTGCGAACAGGGGACGCAGCTTGTTTCTGGAACGGCGCAGGGAAGTCACGCGGGCAGACGGACCTGTGCCGGCTGGCGGCGGCCGCTTCCTCGGCCGGCTTCTTCGAGTCTGGCACGGTACTCGGTTGCCGACGACCAGGGCCATTCGGGGTCCGCGATTCGCTCTGCGGTGCGGAGAAAATCGTCGAGCGCCTGAAGGTCCGTGAAGTCCTTGAGGACCGCGCCGATGAGCGGCACGGCCTCGTAGGAGAAGGCGAGCGAGCCCGGCCCGTTGGTGGGGGAGTCGGCGTAGGCACGGCCGCGCAACAGGTCGTGAGACGGCCCGCGGCAGCCGGTTTGATTCTGCTCCCTCGCCAGGGCCGTCAGGAATCGGACTTCCTTCGCCGTCAGCTTCATGGCATTCCTCCCGCGGGAAGCGGCAGCGAAGGCGCGACAATGTCGCCTGCCCGTCATGGGGGCGCCGCCGCCGAGACATCCGGAGCTACCGTCCAATCCTCGAGGACGAGACTCGGGATGCGCTGGAAGTCACGCTTGTTGCGCGTCACGACAACCGCCCCGGCTTCGAGGGCGATGGCGGCGATCCGCAAGTCCATCTTGCCGACGTTCCGCTTCAGAGATTTTAGCTGTTCATAACGGGCGATGGCGGCGGACGTCAGGGGGAGAAGGGGCAGTCGGCCGACGAAGCGAACGAAGGCGGTGAGGCGCGCCGAAATCCGCGCCAACTCGTCCGTGTCTTTCGCTCGGAGCGAGCGGCTATGCCAGCCGAGAAACTGTTCTTCCACACTCGTGATCGTGACGGCCAGACTTTGCTCGGGGGCCGCGGCACAGCGACCGCAGACGACCGCGTGCCCGTCTTGATAGAGGCTCAACGTGTCCGTGTCGAGGACGAAGAGGCTCATAGGTAATCCGGGTCGGCGTCCGCCTGGCGCCGCCGTTCGGCCATGAGATCCTGGACCTCACGGAACAGGGGGTCGCCCTCGAACATCCCGGCGTGCGTCACCCACGGGTTGTCGCGCGCCGGCAGTTCCAGGGAGACGATCTCCCAGCCCGAATTCAGCCGCCCCAGAATCTGTTCGCGGAGGTTGCGGACGGCCTCTTCCCGGGTCGCCCCCTCCGCCGTAAGTGCGAACGGCTCGCCCCCCCAGGCGCGGTAGCCGTTCCCCGCGACGGGCTCGAGTGCGACGGTGACGTTCATGACCTCGACCCTCGGACGGTGCGGCCGTAACGAACGGCGTGCAATTCTCGTAGTCAGCCTACGCCTTTCCGCCGCGACGTGTCAATGGCCCCGGTCCGACGCCCGCGAACGTAATTACGGCAGCGGCACGTCGCGGAACTCGAACGGCACCTCGACGCGGCGGCGCTGGAACGTGGTCAAAGTAAGCCGATGCGGCGGTCCCACGCCTTCGTCCGCGACGAACTGAGCCGTGCCGCCGACCCACGACTCCTCGGCCTCCCCGAAGAGCGCGTCGATCGTCGCCAACCCCGCCCAGAGCAGTCCGGCCTGGAAACCGGCCTGCGGCGCCACCCCGAAAACAGCCAGGTCGTCCGGGCAAACGCCCTGCGCCGGCGTCGGCTTGAGCGGCGGAACGAACGACCGATACGGGCGCCCGGCCGCGTCGGTCAGCGTTAGCCGCAGCTGGCTGGGGCTGTAGACCCAGCCCGCGCCGCCGGTCAGGGCCAGGCCCACCAGCTGGACATTTCCCCGCGCCTGGACGCCGCGGACGACGAGCCGCGCCCGCCCTCGGCCCGCGAAGACCTTGCCGACCGACGTCGTGACGTCCGGCACGACCAGGCGCTCACGCTCGCGAATGGCGACGTCCACCGGCAGCACGCCGCTCAGGCGCGCCAGCCGCGTCGACCGGGCCAGGCCGGGGAGGAATTCCAGCTTCGTTTGCAGGGGAATCAGCGGGGACTGGTTATTGGCGCGGTAGTCGAACGGCCCCGGCTCCGGCAGTTCCCAGCGCAGGAGCTGTCCCGCCTCGTCGCGGGCCTCGACGCGGGCCGGGTCGTCCACCCCGACGAGGTAGGGACGCGGCTCGGCCTGGAGACTCAGGCTCAGCGTCAGCTTCTCGCCCGGCGCCGCGGCGTCGGCGACGCCGAGGTTGCGCGACGTGCTGACCACCTGAATCCGGTAGAGCCCAGCGTAGGCAACACCGGAGGCCGGCAGCCGGCCCGGCGTCAGGCGCAGCGTGCGGCCGTCGCGCGGCGCGTGGACCAACCCGGCCGCGCGCGCGAAGGCGTCCAGCGCCTCCCACGGGGTGACGTCGTCGAGATCCAGCGTGATCCGCTTCGGCGCGGCGTCTTCCGCTTTGTCCGAGTGCACATAGGTCAGGGCGAGGCCCGTCTGCTTCGCCACGACGCGCAGCGCGTCGGCGAGCGGGACGTCCTTCAAGTGCAGCCGCACCCGGCGCGGCGTCGCCAGCGCGGCCGCTTCGATGCGGTCGAGGATGTCTTGAATCCGCTCGCGCCGCCGGTCGTTCGCCTCTGTCAGCGCGCGTGTCAGGGCGTCGCGCGCGGGCGGCCCGACCTTGACGAGGGACGTGGCGGCGTCTTCGGCCCGGTTCGTGTCGAGCTGAGCGATCCAGCCTTCGATTTGACCCGCCGCCGGGCGCTCGCCGGCGGGGAGGACGGCGACGACGCCTTCCGCCGGGTCGTCCGGCCCCGCCTCGACGGTGACGACCGGCACGGGGCGCGGCCCCGGTGGCGCGGACGGCGGCAGTGTCGGGAAGTCGGCGGCGAGGCCCACGCGCTCCAGGCCCTCGCGGACGGCGGACAGGTCCCAAAGGACGGCGCCGTTCGAGTCGTCCAGGACCAGCCGCGTGCCGTCGGGACTGAATTGCAGGCCGAGCAGGTTGACGCCGGGGCGCGCCGGCAGCGTGGCGACCTCGGAAAGGTCGTCGGCGCGAAGCAACCTGGCCCGCCTCGGCGTGTCGCACAGGACGAGCAACCGGCCGTCGGGTGAGTAGGCCGCCGGCAGCGGCAAGTTCGTCTCGGCGCGCTTCACGACGCGGGTGACGTCCCACGACCCGGTACGGAAGAAGTAGTAGGCGAAACTGGTGGCCACGACGAGCTGGCGGCCGTCGGGGCTGAAAGTCACGTGCGACGCTTCCGACGACGGGACGTCCTTGAATTCCGCGAGGCGGGCGCCGGAGGAGGCGTCGAACACCTCCACGAACTGTCCCTGCCAGTTGCCCACGGCGAGCCAGCGGCCGTCGCGGCTCAGGGCCACGGAGCGCGCCCCAGAGTGATTCACCCGCACCTTCCGCTCGGGCCGGTCGACGTCGAGGACGATCGCGGCGGCTTCCCCCCAGAGTGAGACCGCCACCTGCCCCGGCCGTCCCTCGGCCATCCAGTTGTACTTGCCGCTCGACGGCCGAACGCCGAGGCGGCGCGGCGGGCCGACGGCCCAGGCGTCTCCCCGGCCAGGGGCGGGGCGCAGAGGCCGGAGTTCCAGGCCGCGCTCGCTCCCGTAGGTGAGGACGCCGTCGCTCGAAGGCGTGAATAAGACGCTGTCGCTGTAGCCGACCGGCAGGGTGGCGACGGCGGCGCCGCTGGCGACGTCAACCAGGAGGACTTCCTCGCCGCCGCAGAGGGCCAGCCAGCGGCCGTCGGGGCTGAAGCCGGCGGGCATGCAAAAATCGCGGTGGCGCCCGCTATCCAGGGAGCGACACGCGCGGGCGACGACTGTCTCGAAGTAGCCCGAGGGCGAATGGCTACTCGCCAGCCAGCGGCCGCCGACGAACGGCCCGCCGAACGTGCCGTTGATCTCCAGGACGGGGTGGCGCGTCACGCTGTCGAACAGGTTTGGTGACGCCGCCCCAGCCGCAGGACGCCAGGACGTCGCCGTTCGGGCTGAACGCGAGGGCGTTGTGGCCGCGCCCGGCGAGGACGCCGAGCAACCGCCCGGTCGGGACGTCCCAGAGGCGCACGTCGCCGCCGCCGACCGCCAACCAGCGCCCGTGCGGGTGCCAGGCCAGCGTGTAGACGGCGTCCTCCGCCAAAGTCGTCGTGAGCCGGCCGGTCTCCCATTCCACCACCCGAACGATCCCGTTCGCGCCGACGACGGCGACGGAACGGCCGTCCGGGTGAACGGCCCAGTTCTCCGACGGCCCTTCCGTCAGCTTCATCCGCCGCAAAACCCGGCCTCCGACGAGGTCGTGGACCGTCGTCTGTCCCTGGCCGTCCGTGGCGAAGAACCACGCCCCTCCCGCGCCCCACCCCCAGCATCGCTTGTCGCGATGCTCGAGGCTGGCCAGGGTCTGTTGCCGCCGCCAATCCCAGACGACCCAACGGGCCGAACCGCCGGCGTCGGCGGCGTGAAGGACGGCGAGGTAAGCGCCGTCGGGGCTGCCGCTGAACGTCGCCGCCTTGCCGTGAGCGCTCGGCAGGCGGGCCGCGCGCCCGCCGTCGGCCTTACGAGTGATCGTCGCGTCGCCCGCGTCGTCGAGGGTGACGTCATGAATCCCCCAAACGGGATGGATCTCCTCCGGGGTCGGCCCGGCGCCCTTCGGCGTCGTTCGGATGTCGGCGAGCGCCATGCAGGCGATGGCCTCGTTGCGCAGCTCCAGGCTCGGGCGGTGTCGCGCCGCCTTCGTCAGCGCCTCCAGGCTGTCGAAGCGCTGTCCCGGCTGGCGGCTGAAGCGGCCGGCGCGGGCCTGGGCGAGGTGCGAGGCCCACAGCCCTTCCTGCGCCTCGGCCTCGGCGCCGACGGCGCGCCCCAGGTTCTGCTCCGCCGCGTCGCGCGACCGGTTCAGCCACACCGCCGCCACCGACGCGCCGGCGGCGAGCAGCACGAGCAGCAGGGCGACGGTCGACAGAGTCGCCGCCAGCGCCGGGTTGCGCCGGCACCAGCGCCAGGCGCGCTCGCGCTGGCTCACGGGCCGCGCCTGAATCGGCCGGTCGGCGAGGAAGCGCGCCAGGTCGTCGGCGAGGCCGTCGGCACTCGCGTAGCGCCTGGCGGGCTCCTTGTGGAGACATTTCAGCGTGATCGTCTCCAGATCGGCGGGGAGTCCCGGCTGGAGCTGCGACGGCGGCGCCGGCTCGCGCGACACGACCTGCAGGACGGTGTCGATCGGCGTCGGCGCCTGGAACGGCGGGCGGCCGGTGAGGCACTCGTACAGGATCGCCCCGAGGGCGTAGACGTCGGCGGCCGGGCCGATCTGCTTCTTGCCCTCGGCCTGTTCCGGGGCCATGTACGACGGCGTGCCGAGGATGGCGCCGGTCTGCGTCAGCCCGCCGTCGCCGCGCTTGACGAGGCCGAAGTCGGTGATTTTGGGGACGAGCGTCGCTGGCGGCTTCGCATCGGGCGCCAAGCCGCAAGCGGCCAATAGAACATTCGCCGGCTTGAGGTCGCGGTGAACGATGCCGCGCTCGTGGGCGTAGTGCATGGCCCGCGCCAGGGATTCGAGGAGGCCCGCCGCGTCGCGCGGCGTCAGCGGCCCCTGGCGCAGTCGTTGGGCCAGCGTGCCGCCGTCGACGTATTCCAGCGAGAAGAAGGGCAAGCTTTCGTGCTTCCCGACTTCGTGGATCTGCACGATGTTCGGGTGTTGCAGCTGGGCGACCGCCTCGCCTTCGGCCAGGAAGCGCACCAGGTCGGCCGCGGAGGCGTGCCCTCCGGCGAGGACCATCTTGAGGGCGACGAGACGATTCAGCTTCGTCTGGTGCGCCTTGTAGACGACGCCCATGCCGCCGCGGCCCAACTCGCCGAGGATGCGGTAGCCGGGCAGACGGGTCGGCGCGACGTCGACCGGAGGAGGCGCCGCCTCGGGGGCGTGGGTGATCGCCTCGGCGGTGCCGCGAACGCCGTCGAGGGTGGCCTCTTCCGGCGGGACGGCGGCGGACGGCTCAGGGTCGGGGCGCTCGGCGGACATGGCTGCCCTCGCGAGGGGATGGCTACCTCGACGATTGTAACCGAACGTCGCGCGCGGACACAACTCCCTTGCCGCCGGCCTTCACCGCCGCAAGACGGCGAGGAATCCCTCCCACGAGAAGGCGCCGAGGGCGGCCTCGAACCAGTCGTCCATGACCGACAGACTCGGCTGTTCGTTGATCGTGGCGATCACCTCGGGAGTCAGGGCGACGGGGAAGCGTGTCCGCAAGACGCGCTGCAAATCCTCTCGTGCCCGTTCGAGTCGGGCACGGTCATAGGCCCCTTGGATGATGCTATTGACGTATGCGGATTCGGTCATATCCCACCCCTCCAGTCCTTGTTTCCAGGCCGGGGCGCATCCGGCCAACTCCGCGAACACCACGACGACCAGCGCCAGGTCGCCGCGCCGCCGGCGTTCGGGGAGCGCCGACGCCAGTTCCTTCCATCGTTCGACGACGACCGGATCGCCTCCGCCGCTCATCAGAGGAACCCAGAAGAGCATGCCCCACGTCAGCGACCCGCCCGCCACCGCTTCCAAAGTTTCCCGCGCGTTGTCTTCCGCAACGATCCACAACAACGGCTTGTGCCGTGTTCCCGCGCCGCCCAGCGTCATGTCCAGCACGGGCTCGGGGCAGGTATCGCACAGGTAGATCAAGGCCGTGAGCACTTTGTACTTGCCCTGGCGGTCGTCCCCGTGACGGCAGCGGAGGCGAAGTTGACCGGCCTCCACCAGAGTCACGTCGAGCTTGTCCGGATCGTGCCGGGACTGAAACTCCGCGAGCAGCAACCACGGCGGGTGCGGAGAGTTGTCGTCGACGAGGGCGGCGACCCGGTCCGCGGTGCGGTCGGGATCACCCGGCCGGGGAGTCGTTCGCGTGTCCCTCCATTCGTGGAACCGCGGGCGTACCGCCGCCCCCCGGAACAAGCGGTTGACGACCGCCTCCGGCTCCTCTTCCGTGGCGTAGCGCGCGGCCTGGTCGAAGACGCCCATGTCTCCCTCCCTGTCACGACTCCTTACCACGAGGAGCGGCACCCGGATTCTAACCGAAGAGGCACACTCGAAGGGAGGCGAGCATTTTTGTTGCCCGCGCGGCGCGTCATCGGGTATGGTGAAGGGGGAAGAGTTTCCGCCCGACGTTGATCGGCGCCCTTCCGCGCCGAGGAGGCTGTCCGATGAGCAAGGCCATCAAGAACCGGGCCGTGCGCGTTCCCATCGAAGAACCCGTGTTCAAGCGCTACTCGCCGCACCACGAGTTCCCACTGTCGACCATCACATCGATCGCCGTCCACGGCCTGATCTTCGGGCTGCTGGCCCTGGTCGGGTATCTGGCCTTCAAGTTCGGCCTCGGCAACGAAGGCCGGCCGGTGCCGGCCGACGTCGTGCAGATCGCCGACCTGCCCGGCGGCGGCGGCGGCAACCCCAAGGGCGTCGGCTCCGGCCCGGCCGACGGAGCCACCGGCGATAAGGACGCCGTCGAGGCGCCGCCGGAAACCCCCGACCCCGTCGTCGTCGCGCCGAAGCCCGAAGACCTCCTGGCGGCGCGGGAAGAGGCTCTTAAACTTCCGGACTTCCAGGACGACAACTCGAAGCGCCTCGTTCAGGAAGGGGGCGAGCAGGTCGACAAGATTCTCGAACTGACCCGCGACACGAACAACAAGCTCCTGAAGGGCCTGGCGGCGGGCAAGGGGAAGGGCGGGCGCGGCAGCGGCGGCGGCGAAGGGGCCGGGCAGGGCAAGGGCAAGAGCGACGGCGTCGGCGACGGCGACGGCGGCGGCAGTGCCCGCCTCAGGCGGATGATGCGCTGGAATATGGACTTCAACACGCGCGACGGGAACGATTACGCCCGGCAGCTCGACGGCCTCGGCGCCATCCTCGCGGTGCCTGACCCGAAGACGCCGGGCGAATTCCTCGTGATCCGCAACCTGAAGGCGCGGCCGGTTAAGCCGGTCTCGGAAGACGTCGCCACGCTCCACCAGATCTTTTGGCGCGACAAGGATCCGCGGTCGATCGTCTCGCTGGCGACGGCCCTGGGATTGAAGAAACTGCCGGCCGAGATCGTCGCCTTTTTCCCGGAGGAGCTGGAGGCGCGTCTGCTGGACATGGAGCTGAAATACCGCAACGTGCCGGAAGACGACATCCGGGAGACGAGATTTGAGGTGCGCCGCATCGGCGCGAAGTACGTCCCCGTCGTCATCTCGCAGAAGTAGCGTCGTCCCGGTAGGCGAGCCGCCGGCTTTACGCCGGCGGGCTCTTCGGCGGGCGTCAGGCCCGCCGCTCGGCCGCCGGGGGCGCTGGCCGAGCGGCACTCGCTAATCCCGCAACCACCAGGCGACCACGTTGACGAGGACCGCCAGGGAGGCGAGGACGAAGACGACCCGATGCACCAAGCGTCGCATGTGTTCGTCGGACATGGCACGATCTCCTTTCCCGCGATGACAACCCAAGTCGTTCCGGCCCGTCACCCCTCTCATGCCCGGCGGCTCAGAAAAACGACACGCCCGGCCAAAAAGGAAATTGCACTTCCCTTCTCGGCGAAGGCGGAGTTATGATCCCTCCATCCCCGACTCGCCGAGGAGTGTCGCCCGATGTCCGCCGACGACTCCGTCACGCACTAGATCGAGTGCCTCGCGCGAGGCGACGAGCGCGCCACGCAAGCGCTGTGGGAGCGCTACTTCGGCAAGCTCGTCCGGCTGGCGCGCGCCCGGCTGAGCGCCGCCGTCCGCCGCTCCGCCGACGAGGAAGACGTGGCCCTCAGCGCCTTCAACAGTTTCTTCGCCGGCGCCGGGGCCGGCCGCTTTCCGAAGCTGAACGACCGCGACGACCTGTGGCGCGTCCTCGTCACCCTGACGGCGCGGAAGGCGTACCGGCTGGCCCGCCACGAGACGCGCCTGAAGCGCGGCGGGACGGACAGGGCGGCCGACTTCGACCTCGCCCGGGTCGTCGGCACCGAGCCGTCGCCCGAGTTCGCCGCCCTGGTCGCCGAGGAATCTCGGCGCCTGCTGGACGCCTTGCCCGACGACAACCTGCGGGCCGTCGCGGTCATGAAGATGGAAGGCCACGACGCCGACGCGATTGCCGAACACTTCGGCGTCACCGTCCGCACCGCCCAGCGCTGGCTGAAGACGGTTCGCGGCCTGTGGAAGAAGGAGAGCCCCGCATGAGTGGTCCCTTGCGGTCCGACCCACCGACGCCCGCGCCTTCCGCCCTGCAGCGTCTGGAAGAGATTTGCATGTCGTTCGAGAAGGAATGGAAGGCCGGGGGCCGGCCGCCCCTGGCTCGCTACGCCGCCCGCGCCGCCGAGGCCGACCGCCCCGTGGCGATGCGCGAGTTGCTCGGCATCGAACTGGAGTGCCGGCAAGCCCTGGGCGAAGTTCCCACCGAGGAGGAGTACCGGGCGCGTTTCCCGCTCTGCGCCGAGGCGGTCGCGGCCGCCTTCGCCCGCGAGAATCGCGGCGCGAGCGCTCCCCTCCCGGCGGCGCCGGTCGCGGACCTCCCCCCGGAGTTGGCGAACCACCCGAAGTTTCGCATTGTGCGCGAATTGGGCCGGGGCGGCATGGGCGTCGTCTACCTCGCCGAGCACAAGGAGATGAAGCAGTTGCGGGCGGTCAAGGTGATCAACAAGGAGTTGCTCGAACGTCCCGGCGTCCTGGCTCGTTTCAAGGAGGAGATTCACAACGCGGCAAGGCTGGTCCACTCGAACATCGTCATCGCCCACGACGCCGAAAGGGTCGGCGGGTTGCACCTACTCGTCATGGAGTACGTCGAGGGCGAGAGCCTGGCCCAGGTGCTCGAGAGTCGCGGACCGCTCTCCGTGCTGCGAGCCTGCAACTGCGTCTGCCAGGCGGCGAACGGTTTGCAGCACGCCTTCGAGCAGAGCATGGTCCACCGCGACATCAAGCCGCATAACCTCATGCTCACGCCGCGCGGTCGCGTCAAGATCCTCGACTTCGGCCTCGCTCGCGTGGTCTCCGAGCATTCGTCGGTAAGTCATCGGACGCCGTCGGACGCCCTCATGGGGACGCCCGCCTACATTGCGCCGGAGCAGGCGCAGGACGCGCGGACGGCGGACATTCGCGCCGACATCTACAGCCTCGGCTGTACGCTGTACTGCCTCCTCGCCGGCCACCCGCCGTTCCAGGAAAAGACGCTGATGGAGGTCCTCATGGCACACATGTACCAGGAGCCAAAGCCGCTGCGCGAGTTGCGGCCGGACGTGCCGGAGGAAGTGGCGGTAGCGGTGGCGCGGATGATGGCCAAGCAGCCGGCGCACCGATTCCAGACGCCCGCCGAGGTGGTGCGGGCGCTCACCCCGTTCGGCAAGCTGGGACGGCGGGAAGAGGATCCGGCGCCGGTCGCCGCGCCCCACCGGGCGACGTCGTCCGACACGGGAACCGTGTCCCTCGCGAATACGAACGCGGGCGCGCCGGGAGACCCTCGAACGGCGTCGGTCGTGCGTGAGCAAGCCTCCTCGAGAAGCGCCGGCACGCAGGCACGAAGATTTTACCGTCAGGGCGGAATCGCCGCGGCAATAGCCGCGGGGCTCGTCTTCCTTGTCGTGGGTGCCCTGTGTTTGGGCATTTTGAACAACACGAATTCCTTCACAGAGACAAAGAGGGCGCCCGGAGTAATTCCCAACGAGGACGGGCCGGGGGGCAACGGAAAGGCGAAGCAAGGCGGGGGCGGCAAGGAGGAGGACAAGACTACTGACACAGGCAAGGGAAAGGAGAACGTTACAGATAACGGCAACGGACAGGACAAGGCTGCCGGAGCCAGCAAGGGGCAGGACAAGGTCGCCGAAATCGACAAGGAAAAGAAGAAAGATGCTGTACCCGGCAAGGAGGAAGACAATGCGGCCAAGGATGCTCGCCTCAAGCGACTCATGCGCTGGACGATGGACTTCAACACGACCGACGGCAACGACTACGCCCAACAACTCGACGGCCTCGGCGCCATCCTCGCCGTCCCCGACCCTGAGAAGAAGGGCGAATACCTTGTGATCCGCGACCTCAAGGCGCGGCCCGTGAAGCCGGTCCCCGAGGACGTCGCCTTGCTCCATCAGATCTTCTGGCGCGACAAGGACGCGCGGTCGATCGTTTCTCTCGCCTCGGCGCTGGGATTGAGGAGAATGCCGACCGAGATCGTTGCCTTCTTCCCGACGGAGCTGGAGGCGAAACTGCTCGACATGGAGTTGAAGGCCGCGAACAAGCCGGAGGAAGAAATCCGGGAGACGAAATTCGGCGTGCGCCACGTCGGCGGGAAGTACGTCCCCGTCGTCATCTCGCAGCGGTAGCGTCGTCGCGGCCGACTTCGACCTCGCCCGGGTCGTCGGCACCGAGCCGGCGCCGGGCACAAGACTCTCTGCTGCTTGATCGGCAAGTCATGGTCCTCACCTTGGCGGGGAAGTACAATGGCGTCGGAGGTGTCCCATGACGACCATTACACTCCCCGCGGACCTGGAGAGTCGCCTTGCTGACGAGGCACGCCGCCGGGGAACCACGCCGGAACGTCTCGCCCTCGACGGCCTTCGCCGACTCTTCGTCCCGGCTCCGGGCGACACGCCCGCGGGGGAGGGCGGCACTCTCGCCGACTTCCTGGCGGGATACGTCGGCACCTTCTCCGGCACGACCGAGCCTCTTTCCGAAGAGTGCGGCCGCCGGTTCGCGGAAGGGTTGGCCGAAAAGCACCGGCGGGGGCAACCGTGATTCTCACGGACACGGGGCCGCTGGTCGCCTTGCTGAACCGGAACGACCCTAACCACGCGACCTGTGCCGGCGCGGCGGCGCGCCTCCCGAGCGGCCCGCTCAAAACCACGTGGCCATGCCTGACAGAGGCGATGTACCTCCTTCACAAAGCGGGAGGCTACGTCGGGCAGGAGGCTCTGTGGCGGCTTCTCGGCACGGGGCGGCTGACCCTGCACAACCTCGCCGAGGCCGACTGGGATCACATGGCCCTGTTGATGGGAAAGTACCGCGATCTCCCGATGGACTTGGCGGACGCCTCGCTCATCGCGGCGGCCGAACGCCTGAACGTTCGACGGATTTTTACACTCGACCGCGACTTTTTCATCTACCGATTCGCGGACGGGACGGCCGCCGAAGTCTTCCCGTAGGCCGCGCCATCGGAGCATTAAGGACGTATAATATATTTTTATTCCTACCCGTTCCGTCACGCACTGGATCGAGCGCCTCGCGCAAGGCAACGAGCGCGCCACGCAAGCGCTATGGGCGCGCTACTTCGGCAAGCTCGTCCGGCTGGCCCGCGCCCGGCGAAGCGTCGCCATCCGCCGCTCCGCCGACGAGGAAGACGTGGCCCTCAGCGCCTTCAACAGTTTCTTCGCCGGCGTCGGCCGCTTTCCGAACTGGCTGAAGACGGTTCGCGGCCTGTGGAAGAAGGAGAGCCCTGCATGAGCGGTCCCTTGCGGTCCGACCCGCTGGCGCCGGCGCCTTCCGCCCTGCGGCGCCTGGAAAAGATTTGCCTGTCGTTCGAGGAGGAATGGAAGGCCGGGCACCGGCCGCCCCTGGCGCGCTACGTCGCCCGCGCCGCCGAGGCCGACCGCCTCGTGGCGATGCGCGAGTTGCTCGGCATCGAGCTGGAGTGCCGAATCGCCCTGGGCGAAGTGCCCACGCCGGAGGAGTACCGAGCGCGCTTTCCCCTCTGCGCCGAGGCGGTCGTGTCCGCCTTCGCCCGCGAGAATCAGGGCGCGAGCGCGTCCCCGCCGTCGGCGGCGGTCGCGGACCTCCCCCCGGAGTTGGCGAACCACCCGCGCTACCTGATCCTCCGCGAATTGGGCGAGGGCGGAATGGGCATCGTCTACCTCGCCGAGCATAAGGTGATGAAGCAGTTGCGGGCGGTCAAGGTGATCTCCAAGGAGCTACTCGAACGTCCCGGCGTCCCAGAACGCTTCGGGGAGGAGATACGCAACGCGGCGCGGCTGTCGCACCCGAACATCGTCACCGCCCACGACGCCGAGCAGGCCGGCGGGTTGCACCTGCTCGTCATGGAGTACGTCGAGGGCGAGAGCCTGGCCCAGGTGGTCAAGCGCCGCGGACCGCTCCCGCTGCGGAACGCCTGCAACTACACCTGCCAGGCGGCGCTCGGGTTGCAGTATGCCTTCGAGCAGGGCATGGTCCACCGCGACATCAAGCCGCATAACCTCATGCTCACGCCGCGCGGTCGCGTCAAGATCCTCGACTTCGGCCTCGCCCGCGTGGTCTCCGAGCAATCGTCGGTGAGTCATCGGACGTCGGTGAGTCATCTGACGCCGCCGGGCGCCCTCATGGGGACGCCCGCCTACATTGCGCCGGAGCAGGTGCAGGACGCGCGGACGGCCGACATCCGCGCCGACATCTACAGCCTCGGCTGTACGCTGTACTGTCTCCTCGCCGGCCACCCGCCCTTCCAGGAAGACACGCTGATGAAGGTCCTCATGGCACACCTGTACCAGGAGCCGACGCCGCTGCGCGAACTGCGTCCGGACGTGCCGGAGGGAGTGGCGGTAGTGGTGGCGCGGATGATGGCCAAGGACTCGGCGCACCGCTTCCAGACGCCGTCCGAGGTGGTGCGGGCGCTCACCCCGTTCGGCCGGCCAGGACGGCGGGGAGACCGTCCGGCGCCGGTCACGGCGCCGGTTGTGCGTGAGCAAGCCTCCTCGAGAAGCGCCGGCACACAGGCACGAAGATTTTACCGTCAGGGCGGAATCGCCGCGGCAATAGCCGCGGGGCTCATCCTCCTTGTCGTGGGTGCCTTGTGTTTGGGCATTTTGAACAACACGATTTCCTTCACAGAGACAAAGAGGGCGCCCGGAGTAATTCCCAACGAGGACGGGTCAGGGGGCAACGGTGCCGACTCTGACAACGGAAAGGCGAAGCAAGGCGGGGGCGGCAAGGAGGAGGACAAGACTACTGACACAGGCAAGGGAAAGGAGAACGTTACAGATAACGGCAACGGACAGGACAAGGCTGCCGGGGTCAGCAAGGGGAAGGACAAGGTCGCCGAAATCGACAAGGAAAAGAAGAAAGATGCTGTACCCGGCAAGGAGGAAGACAATGCGGCCAAGGATGCTCGCCTCAAGCGACTCATGCGCTGGTCGATGGACTTCAACACGCGCGACGGCAACGACTATGCCCGGCAACTCGACGGCCTCGGCGCCATCCTCGCCGTCCCCGACCCGGAGAAGAAGGGCGAATACCTCGTGATCCGTGACCTGAAGGCGAGGCCGGTGAAGCCGGTTTCCGAGGACGTCGCCAAGCTCCAGCAGTTCTTCTTGCGCGACAAAGACGCGCGGTCGATCACTTCTCTCGCTTCGGCGCTGGGATTGAAGAGAACATCTACCGAAATAGTCGTCTTCTTCCCGACGGAACTGGAGGCGAAACTGCTCGACATGGAGTTGAAGGCCGCGAACAAGCCGGAGGAAGAAATCCGGGAGACGAAATTCGGCGTGCGCCACGTCGGCGGTCAGTATGAGCCGTACCTGATCTCGACAAGGTAACGCCCTACCGACCTTGCGGGCGCGGCCGCGCGGCGATTATCCTCCTCCCACGCGGGACGGCCGAGGGGAGGGCGGGACGATGGACGACCTGACGCGCGAAGAGGTGACGGACGCGGTCGACCGCGCCGTCGACGAGTTGCTGCAAGCGGCGGGCCTCATCGGCCCGCCGGTCGACGCCATCAAGCTGGCGCAGGGCCACCTCGGCATGGTCGTCTGCCTCGACCGCCGCCAGCAGCAGCGGGGGCGCGCCCAGCGCGCCCTCGGCCGCAAGCAGATCTTCCTCCGCCCCGAGCCGACCGAGGAGCGCCACCAGTGGACGGTGGCGCATGAGATCGGCGAACACTTCAAGGCGGACCTCCTGAGGCGCCTCGGCGTCGCCCCCGACGAGACGCGCGCCATGTCCGGCGAGTCGCTGGCCAACCTGTTCGCCCACCGCCTCCTCGTCCCGACCGCCTGGCTGCGCGACGACGCCTCGAACCTCGACCACGACTTACTGGAGTTGAAAAAGCGCTACACGACCGCGAGCCACGAGGTCATCGCCTGGCGCCTCCTCGACCTGCCGCACCCGTGCGTCATCACCGTCGTCGACAACGGCAGCGTCCATCGCCGCCGCAGCAACGCCTGGCGCGTGCGCCGCGAGTTGGAGTCCGTCGAGCGCGAGTGCCAGCACCACGTCAACCACTTCGGCCGGCCGCGCGTAATGAGCGAGAACGGCTGGACCGTGCAGGGCTGGCCCGTCCATCAGCCCGACTGGAAGCGCGAGGTGCTGCGCAGCGTCGTCGACGACGTTGCCTTGTGACGGGGAATCTGCTAGTTCTTAACGAATGCCCCGCACCATCTTCGCGTTCAACGGCGACCTTGAGTCGCGCCTGGCGCTGCACTGGCTCGTCCACGAGCGCAACCGCGAAGTCGTCGCCCTGTCGCTCGACCTCGGTCAGGAAGTCTACCTCGAACCGCTCGGCGAACTGGCGCTGGAACTGGGGGCGGCGTCGTCGCTGGTCCTCGACCGCCGCGCCGAGTTCCTGAATTCCTTCGCCCTGCCGGTGCTGCAAGCGGGCGCCGTCTACCAGGGCACCTGCTTCCTCGGCTCGGCGCTGGCGCGCTACGTCATCGCCCAGGAGTTGGTGCGCGTCGCCCGCGAGGAGGGCTGCCGCGAGGTCGGCCACGGCGCCGCCAGCAAGGGCAACGACCAGGTGCGCATGGAGATCGCCATCGCCGCCCTCGACCCGACCCTGGAGGTGGCCGCCCCGGTGCGCCTCTGGGGCCTGCGGACGTTGGAAGACAAGCTCAATTACGCCCGCCGCCGCCGCCTGCCCATCGAGGAGCCGCCGGCGCGGCTCGTCGCCTGCGACCGCAACCTCTGGGGCACCAGTCTCTACCTGCCCGACCTCATCGACCCGTGGGAGGAGCCGCCCGCCGACGTCTTCGTCCTCACGCGCCCGCCGCGCGAGGCGCCCGACGAGCCAGCCGTCGTCGCCGTCGGCTTCGAGGAAGGCGTGCCGGTCAGCCTCGACGGCACGCGCCTGGAAACCCTGCCCCTGGTGCGCGAGTTGAACCGCCTCGCCGGCCTGCACGGCGTCGGCCGCAGCGACGTCATCGAGGACCGGCTGTTCGGCATCAAGAGCCGCGAGCTGTACGAGACGCCGGCGGCGACGGTGCTGCTGGCGGCGCACCGCGACCTGGAGAGCGTCGTCCAGAGCCGCGAGCTGATCGACGTGAAGCAAGGGCTGTCGCGCCGCTTCGCCGAGTTGGTTTACACGGGGCTATGGTTCCACGACCTGCGCCGCTCGCTCCAGGGCTTCTTCGCGCAGACGCAGCGCTACGTCACGGGGGAAGTGCGTTTGCAGCTCTTCAAAGGCGCGTGCCGCGTCCTCGGCCGCCGCAGCCGGCACGCCCTCTACGACGGGCGGCTCGCGGGGCAGTCGAATCAGGAGTTTTTCGAGGCGCACTGGGGGCAGATCGCCCAGGGGATCACGTCCGTGTGGACGCTGCCCTCGCGCCTGGCGGCGCGGCGGCAGCCGACGGAACCGGCGCCCGGAGGGTGGGAGGCGCCGTGAAATCGGCGGGCGGCCGGGGGACGCCGGCCTCCCCGTTTAGCCGCCCGCCCGCAGGGCGGCGTCCACCACCGGCCGCTCGCCGTGTTTAGCCGCCCGCCCGCGGGGCGACGCGGCTGGCCCGCCGCCCTGCGGGCGGGCGGCTAAACTCACTTCTCCAGCGCCGCCTCGACGGCCTTGGTCAACTCTTCCGACTCCGGCGCGACGTTCGGCTCGAAGCGGCCGGCGATCTGACCGTCGCGGCCGATGAGGAACTTCGTGAAGTTCCACTTCAGCTCGCCCGCCGACTTCGGGTTCGTCTCCTTCGACGTCAGGTACTGGTAGAGCGGCACCTTGGCGTCGCCCTTGACGACGACCTTCGATAGCATCGGGAACTTGACGTCGTACTTCGCCCGGCAGAAGGTGGCGATCTCGGCGTCGGACTTGGGCTCCTGCTTGCCGAAGTCGTTCGCCGGCACGCCGAGGACGACTAGCCCCTTGTCGCCGAGCTTCTCGTAAAGCGCCTCCAGGCCCGCGTACTGCTTCGTGTAGCCGCAGTAGCTGGCGACGTTGACGATCAGGACGACCTTGCCCTGGTACTGCGCCAGGTCGACCTCCTTACCGTCCAGCCCCTTCATCTTGAAATTGAGAGCGGCGGGCACTTTCTTGTCTCCCTTCTTCCCTTCGGCGTTCCCCCCGGCCGCGCAAGCGGCCAGGACGGCGAGGGCGGCGATCATCGCGACAAACTTCCGCATCGGTGAATCTCCTCCATACACGGGGGTCAATCTTGGCCCTTCTTCTCCGGTTCCTTCTTCAGGTCCGCTTCGGCCTTCTTCAGCGCCTCGCGCGCCTCGGCCAGCTTCTTGTCGGCGGCGGCGGCCTCGGCCTCGGCCCGCGTGACGGCGGCCTTCGCCTCCTCGAATTTCTCCTGCGCCGGCGACTTCGCGGCCACAGTCGGCTTTGGCGCCAGCTTGCCCGATTTCAGGTCGGCGAGCAGCGGCCGCACCTCTTCGGACGGGATGGCGTAGCTGTCAGTCCGGCCGGAGCGCGCGATGTTGATGCCGACCGCCTTGCCGTCGAGGTCGACGAGCGGACCGCCGCACTGCTCGGGCTCCAGGACCGTGTCGTGCTGGAGGAAGACGGGGAAGCCGTAGCGGCGCTCGCTGCGCCGGCCGCCCATGCTGTTCTGGAGGTCGCCGCGCGCCTGCTGGTCCGCCGGCCGCTTGCCGAGCGCCGCCTTGATCTCTTTCACCTCGCCGGCGCGGCGCAGGCGCAGCGTCACCGTCTCGCCAGGCTTGCGCAGGCTGATCTCGCCCGTCAAGGCGTCGATCTCCTTGACGTCCTTGCCGCCGACGGCGAGGACGACGTCATTCACCTTGAGGCCCGCCTTCTCGGCGGGCGAGCCGGCCGCGACGTCGAGAATCTTGACCCCGCCCTCGGCGGCCTCCAGCACGATGCCGAGATAGCCGCTCCCCGGCGGGGGCGTCGGGTGGATGACGCCTTTGCGGGCGGCGACGCTGACGACGCCGGCGGCGAGCGGCTGCTCGTCGGTCGCGACCGTGGCCACCCAGCTGCCGACCGGAGCTTCCTTGCTGTCGCGCCACACGACCGGCGTCAGGCCCCGGGCCTCGACCTTGAGCATGGCCAGGTCGAACGCCTCCTCCACGCCGACGAGACGCGCGGGCAGCTCGCGGCCGTCGGCGAGTTTGACGACCGGCGATCCCTTCAACTCGCTGGCCTTGGTGAGGATCCAGCCGTCGGCGCCGACGACCGTGCCGAGCGCCGCCGGCCTGCCGTTGCAGAGGACGCGCGCGGCGCTCTTGCGGGCGGCGGCGGCGACGTCGCGGAACGCCGCCAAGACCTGGGCGTTGTTGCGCGACAACTCGTTGGACGACTTGCGCGCCTGGCCATGAGCCGGCGAACCCCCAAGGACGAGGGCGGCGCTCAGGAGAAGGGCCGCGCCGAGGGCGCGGGAGGGAATCGTGAAATGCATGGGTGCGGGTAACTCTCTCGGGGTATGAACCCCCCTTTCCCCAAAGGGGAGAGGGGAGAAAAACGCTCAGCTTTGTTTGCCGCTGCCGATCACCAGCTTCAGCGTGACCGTCTCGTCGCCGCGTTGGACCTCGACTTCGACCTGGTCGGTCGGCTTCTTCTTGCTCAGGAGGGTCTTCAAGGCCCCGAACGTCTTGACCTCCTTGCCGTCGAAGCGGGTGATGACGTCGTTGGGCAGCAAGCCGCCCTTTTCGGCGGGCGAATCCTTGCCGATTTTTTCGACCTTGCAGTTCGTGCTCTCGACGTCGCCCTCGAAACCGAGCCAGGGGCGCCACCACACCTCCCCCTTGGCGAGGGGGTCCCAGGTGTCGCGGAAGGTGTCGACCGGGACGTGGATGTTCGCCGTGAGCGGCCCGCCGATGCGGCTGTGGATGCCGACGACGCGCCCCCGCATGTCGAACAGCGGACCGCCCGAGTCGCCGCCGACGATGGTGCAGTCGGTGCGGACGAGGTTGTCGTTGCCGTCGAGGACGCGGCCGAGGCGGACGACCGGCGGACGCCCCTTGACGTAGCCGTTGGGGTGCCCGGTGGTGACGCACCACTGCCCCTTTTTGAGGTCGGCGGAGTGGCCCATAGCGGCGAACGGCCAGGGGCCGGCGTCGGTGATCTTGACCATGCCGCTGTCGATGGCGCGGTTGGCGCCGAGCGTCTTGCCCTTGACGGTCTTGCCGTCGTGGAGGGTGAGGACGACGTCGCGGCCGGCCTCGGCGGAGACGTGGCCCGCCGTCAGGACGTAGCCGTCGGCGCTGACGATGACGCCGCTCCCCTGCGCCCGGCCGGCGCGGATGTTCACCGTGCAAGGGATGACCTTGTCGACGACGCTGCGCACCTGCTTCTGGATAGCCCGCAAGTCCTCGACGCCGTCGGGGGCGGGCTTGACCAGGGCGGCGGGAAGCTCCGGAGATTTCGCCGACTTCGCCTCGTCGGCGCGGGCGCCCGGTACGAAAAAGGCGGACGCCGTCATCAGCGCCAGCAAAATGATCCGCAGGGCATGGCGAGCGACCATAGCGCGCGCTCCTCCTGTCTTCGGTGTGCAATCGGGGTGTGAGGATGACTCTTCATTATAGCTGCGGGAGGGCACCTACGAGGATTCAACCCGGCGGGGCGGGCGTAGTCTCGGGCGGGACAGTATTACTCTAACGGATGAGACGGGGTACAGGAAACAAAAATCCGGGCCGCTTGCGGCTCACAGCGGCACGACGTACACGCCCGTGTCCATCTCGTCCGGCGTCAGCCCGCCGTGGTGGCCGTAGTACCTCATGTCGAAGCGCTGCCCCTCGTGCCAGTAGACCGACTCGCCTTCGTAGGGCAGCAGCGCCAGATTGCCGAGGCGCTGCCGCAGGCGCTCGGACACCTGGGGGCCGAACAGCCCGTCGCGGATCAGTTCCTCGGTCCGCCACACCTCGGCCTTGCCGACGAGGAGGCGGCTCAGTTTGTCCTCCACCTCGGGCAACTCCTCGTCGCGGACGTGCAGGAACAGGTCGCGGCAGGAGCCGGCGAACTTGATCGGCTTGCCGTCGCGCGGCTGGAGGCGCAGGGAGCGGTCGAGGTCGGGCAGGGCGGACTGCTCGTTGATGAAGACCGTCGTGCGCGGGTTGACGCACACCTGGCCGTGGTCCGCCGTCATCAGCAGCAGCGTCTTGCCGCACTTGCCGGCCGCCTTCTGGTAGAGCAACCGCTCCAGCAGCAGGAAGGTCGCCTCCACCTCGGCGTCGAAATACTCTGAATTCGGACAGTGTTTGTGTCCGATGTGGTCGATGGCGTCGTAGTAGAGGAAGAAGTAGCGCTTCTCGCCGCCCGCCGGCTCGCGCAGCAGTGCCGCCAGGTTCGTGAGCCCTTCGGCGAAAGTCTTGAACGGGCTGACGCGGCGGGCGCCGCGGAAGGCGAAATCGGAATAGGTGGACGGCGTATAGTCGCTGTGCTGAAAGATGTACGAGGCGACGCCCTGCGCCTCGAGGTCCTGGTAGAGGGTGCCGGGCGGGAAGACGTCGGCGGGCGTGAGGCCGTCGGCGAGGAGGGTGTCGCGCTTGTGGTCGCCGGCGTAGCAGAACGGCAGCGGCGCGATGACCGCCCCGGCGCGCGGCTCGTAGTAGAACCACTCGTAGACGCCGCTCTGGCCGACGGGGACGCCGGTGTGGATGCAGGTGACGTGGCCGGCCGTCGTCGACGGGAACTGCGCCGTGATCGTCGTCGCCACGCCTTCGACGCGGAAGCGCTTCAGAAAGGCGAGGGCGTCCGCGTGGCGCTCATAGAAGTGCCAGCCGAAGGCGTCGAGGAAGAGCAGGACAACGGTGTCGTACTGCCGCGGCAGCGAGCCGAAGCAGTCGTCGGGCAGGGCGTTCTCGGCGTCGCGGCCGAGGAGGAGGTGGCGGACCGTCGCGGGCAGGCGGGAAAAGCAGTAGGAATCGTAGAGCGGCCGCCGAAAGCGCCCGGCTCGGCCCCAGGTGGCGCTGGCGACTGGATTCCCCTGACTCGTCATGGCCGGCCCCCGCACGCGGACACGTTTCTCCCACTTTCCTTCATGATAGCGAATGCCGGGCCGGCCCTTCGCCGCCCACATCAAGTGGCCCTATTCGCCCCGCGCCGGACCTGCTAAGCTGGCGGGGAGACTTGGGCCGTGCGTTGTCGGCTCTCGGCGCCCCGGGAGCCGATCCCTGTTTTCCGGGCCGAGGTGAAAGCCGACTCATGACGACCGACCCGAAGTTCATCCGCAACTTCTCCATCATCGCGCACATCGACCACGGCAAGAGCACCCTGGCCGACCAGTTCCTCCTCAAGACCGGCGCGATGACGGCGCGCGACTTCCGCGCCCAGACCCTCGACTCGATGGACCTCGAGCGCGAACGCGGCATCACCATCCGCATGCACCCGGTCACGCTCTCCTACCAGTACCAGGGCCAGCGCTACGAGTTGAACCTGATCGACACGCCCGGCCACGTCGACTTCAACTACGAGGTGTCGCGCAGCCTCGCCGCCTGCGAGGGGGCCATCCTCCTCGTCGACGCCACGCAGGGCGTGCAGGCCCAGACGGTCGCCAACGCCTACCTCGCCCTCGAGAACGACCTGACCATCGTGCCGGTGCTCAACAAGGTGGACATGGCCATCGCCCGCCCCGAAGAGGTCGCCGGCGAGATGGAGCAAGCGCTCGGCATCCAGGCCGAGGAGATCCTGAAGGCGAGCGGCAAGACCGGCGAAGGCGTCGACGAAGTGATCGCCGCCATCATCGAGCGCGTCCCGCCGCCGCCGGGGCGCACCGAAGACCCGCTCAAGGCCCTGGTCTATAACAGCCATTTCGACATCTACAAGGGCGTCGTGGTCTACGTCCGCATCATGGACGGCGTGCTGCGCAAGGGGCAGAAGATCAAGCTGATGCGCGGCGCCACCGAGCACGATGTCATCGAGATCGGCCAGTTCCGCCCGTCGCCGACCGTCGCCGACTCCTTGTCGGCGGGGCAGGTCGGCTACTTCATGGCGCAGATCAAGAACCTCGCCGACATCAACATCGGCGACACCGTGACCGACGCCTTCGCCCCGACCGCCCAGGCGCTGGCCGGCTACAAGGAGCCGCAGGCGATGGTGTTCAGCGGGCTCTACCCGGTGAACAACAACGACTTCGAGGGGCTGCGCGAGGCGCTGGGCAAACTGCGGCTGAACGACTCGAGCTTCACCTACCAGCCGGAGACGAGCGAGGGCCTCGGCTTCGGCTTCCGCTGCGGTTTCCTCGGCATGTTGCACCGCGAGATCATCCAGCAGCGCGTCGAGCGCGACAGCGAGCTGGACCTGGTGACGACGGCGCCGAACGTCACCTACGAAATCCTGACGCGCAAGGGCCAGACGCTGACCGTCGACAGCCCGCAGGAGGTGCCCGGCGCCGGCGACATCGAGGAGTTCCGCGAGCCGTTCGTGCGCATCAGCTTCCTCCTGCCGTCGCCGAACATCGGCGACCTGATGCAGCTGTGCACCGAGCGCCGCGGCGTCTTCGTGCGGACGGAGTACCTGTCGCCGGCGCGAGTGATCCTCGTCTTCGAGATGCCGTTGGCGGAGATCATTTACGACCTTTACGACAAGCTGAAGTCGGTGACGCACGGCTACGGCACGATGGACTACGAGTTCCTCGGCTACCGGCCGGCGGACCTGGTGCGGCTGGACATCCTCGTCCACGGCAAGCGCGTGGACGCGCTGTCGACGATCGTGCATCGGGCGTTCGCGGACCGGCGCGGCCGCAGGCTGCTGAAGAAGCTGCGCGCCGAGATCGACCGGCATTTGTTCGAGGTGGTGTTGCAGGCGGCGATCGGCACGCGCATCATCGCCCGCGAGAGCATCGCGCCGATGAAGAAGAACGTGACGGCGAAGTGCTACGGCGGCGACATCACGCGCAAGCGCAAGCTGTGGGCGAAGCAGGCCGAGGGCAAGAAGCGCATGAAGCAGGTCGGCCAGGTCGAACTCCCGCAGGAGGCGTTCCTGGCGGTGATGGAGTCCGACGACTGACGCTGTTTAGCCGCACGCCCGCAGGGCGGCGGGCCGGCCGCCCCGCACGTATCGCCGCCCCGCACGTATTTATCGCCGCCCCGCACGTATCGCCGCCCCGCACGTATTTATCGCCGTCCCGCACGTATCGCCGCCCCGCATGTACCGCCACCCGACCGCGGGGCGACGGCCGCGCCGCCCTGCGGGCGTGCGGCTAAACAGCGTCAGTTCCCCCCCGGCGCCGGCAGGATGGTCGTGCTTTCCTCCTCGACGACGGGCCGACTCAGCGCCGCCCCCGACAGCTCGGCGTGGAAGTAGACCACGCCCGGCGCCAGCGCCTCCACCGGGACCGCGAACGTCACCGTCTGCCCCGGCTCCAGCGACGGCAGCGGCGCGAACGTCACGCGCTGCCCCTCGACCTTGCCCGCCGTCGGCCCGCTCGGCGCCAGCACCTTCATCTCCTTCGGCACGTCGGCGACGACCTTGATGTCGGTCCCCGGCAGCGTCCCCGAATTCGTCACCTCGATGCGATACTCCGTACGCCCGCCGACCTCGACCGGGTCGGCGGCGTCGACGACGCGCATCCGCACCGCCGGCAGGCCGCGCACCTGGATTTCGGCCTTCGCCTCGACCCGCAAGCCGCGCTCCGCCGTCGCCGTCGCCACCGTCACCGCCTTCTCCGCCAGCGCCCGACACGTCGCCGTGACCTCCAGGTCTTTTTGCTGCTCCGGCCCGAGTTCGCCGACGACCCAGACGACCTCGCGTCCCTGAAGCGTCCCGCCGGCGCCAGCGCTCTTGAACTCCAATTCCGGCGGCAGGGCGTAGCGCACCGCGACGTTCGCCAGCGCGACCTCGCCGGCGTTCTTCACCTGCACCGTCCACGTCGCCGGCCGGCTCGCGTAGCGCCACGACGGACCCTTATTCTCCAGCGTCAGCGCCGAACGCCGCACCGTCAGCGTGTGTTCGGCGCTGTCCTTCAAGCCGTTGTCGCCGCGCGCCGTCACGCGCACGACCTGCGGGCCGACCGCCTTCGCCGTCAGCGTCAGCGGCACCGAGTTGTTCGTCCCCGGCTCGATCTTGCCCAGCGACGCCTCGATCGGGTTCGCCTTCGACTCGTGAGCCAGGCCGTCCCCCAGCGCGACGTTGAGAACGACGTTCGTCGCCGCCCCCGTGCCGGGGTTGCTCACGGTAATCAGGTACGTCGTCGGTCCGTCGAGGGCCGCCGTCGCCGGGGCGCTGACCGTCACCTTGAGCGCCGCTCGCGGTTGCGGCGTCACTTCCGACGTGATCGTCTTCTCGCCGCGCAGGCCCTCCGCCGTGGTCACGGAGACGCGGTTCGTCACCGGGCCGAGGCGCGCGGCGCGGAAGACCGCTTGCAGCAGCCGCGTCTGCTTCCCCGGCACCTCGCCAAGCGTCCAGACGAGTTCCTTCCCTTCGGCGGACGCCGGCGGCTCGCTGCGCACTGCTTCCAGCCCTTCGGGGATCGCCGAGCGGACGGTGAGGGCCTTCGTCTCGACCTGCCCGCTGTTGGTGAGGGAAATGGAGTACGGCAATTCCTGGCCGAGGATCACCGACGGCGGGGCGGTCACGTCGAGGCTGACGACGGGCGCCTGCCAGTCGACCGTCGTTTCGCCGCGCGCGAGGACGAGGCCGGCGTCGCTCGACTTGCTCGGGTCGGGGGCGCGGATGACCTCGACGGCGACTCGGTTCGGCCCGGCGCCGGGCTGGGCCTGGGCGAGGGCCACGCTGGCGTTGCCGCGCAGGTCGCTGACGGCGACGGCCTCCGCGCCGCCCGGCACGAAGACCGCCGGCGGCCCGTCGAGGAGGCGGTAGCGCACCCGGTAGCCGGCGAGCGGCTGCTTGTCGCTGCTGCGGACGACGTTCGTCGTCAGGACGTGCTGCGTGCCGGTGCGCGCGGCGGCGGGGCGCGGGAAGGCCCACTCGGCGTCGACCCAGTGCGTCGTGGTGATGACCTTGTTGTGCTGCCAGTCGTGGACCTCGGGGCAGTAGACGGTGACGTGCGTGTCGCCCTCGACGGCCGACGTGATGACGCACCAACTCTGGCCGGGGCGGAGGACGAAGTCGTCCTTCGGGTCGCTGTTGCCGCGCGTCATGCGGTGTTCGGCGTAGTTGGTGTAACTGACGGCGTAGTGATTATCGACCTTGTAGCCGCGTCCGGGGAAAAAGCCGCTCTCGTCGACTTCGAGAATGTTGCCGGCGCCCTCCAGCAGCCACTCGACGCGGCGGTTGCGGCGTGGAGTTCCCTTGTCGTCGTAGACGGTCGCCACAAGGACGTACTGCTGGCGCACGGGGCTGACGCTCTCGAGGGGACGGACCTCGACGCGGACGGCGTGCGGGTCGAAGTTGGCGTAGTAGCCGAGGCCCGGCGGCTTGGCGTGGGTGCGGACGATGTCGCCGAAGGGGAGCAGGTAAGGGAAGGAACTGGGGTTGTGGGAGACGCCGTAGCAGCCCGACAGCAGCAGGCAGGCCGCCGCCAGAGCCGTCGTCAGTCGCCGCCTTGTGCGTGGCATCGCCGCCCTCCGGACGCGGACCTTCCGGGATCCTTTAGGAGTGGCGTATACCGGGGAAGGTGGAGAAAGAACAAGGCCGATTCCGGCTCGCGTAGACAGATCGGCTCAAGTTTGTTATCGCCGCGTCCGACGTCCGACCCGCATCGGAGTTCAAGGAGGAGAAAGCCATGACCCGCGTTCGATCCTGGACCGCCCTGGGCGCCCTGGTGTTGGCCCTCGCCGGGAGCGCCGTCGTCGCCGACGACGCCAAGTGCCCCGCGACCGGCTGCGCCAAGGGGAAAGACTGTTGCAAGAAGGGCGACTGCTGCCCTGGTGATCAACCGAGGTTGTCCTCCCCTGTGCTTGCCTATCCCCGGCAAGCGACGGGACCTTGCCCCATCGCCCTCGACTTTACATTTCCCACTCCGCCGCAGCCGACCGTCTCTGAAATTCCGATGGGCCTGCCGCCGGCGCCTCCGGTCGCGCAGGCGCCCCAGGCTCCGCAGTTCACGCCCACGGGCTACTACGTCCCCGTGACGCAGTACCAGTTTGTTTCCCAGGCGCCCCAGAGCGCTCCGCCGCTGCCCTCGCAGATGTGCCAGGCCATCGCTCCTCCTCCGCCGGCGGTCGAGCGGCTCCAGGCTCCGATGGCGTGGAACCTCCGCGTCGTGGAGGTCGGTGGCAAGAGTCAGCTCGAACTAAGCGGCGTCGGAAGCGACGGCACGACCGTCACCTGTGAGAACCTGGTCGTCAAGGTGGCCGGCGAGTCGTTCAAGGTCGCCGTCGCCGGCAAGCAGGTGCAGATCCAGGGCAAGTGCCTCAAGGCGACCGCCGCCGCCGTGACCTGCGGCAACGGGGGCGTCGTCCTCAACGGGCAGGCGAAAGTGAACTACGACGGCTGCGGCCAGAAGGCCGAGATCAGCGCCGATCACGTCTCGGTCAGCGTCCCCGACGGACACCTCAACGTTCAGTCGGCGCCGAAACACGCGGAACGGGCCGCGCGGCAACAACTCTTCAACTTCTACGTCGGCTTCGGTCGGTGAGCGCTCTCCCCCCTCGCGGGTTTCGCGCGCGCGCGAAACCCGCGAGTCCGTTCTGCGGGCGGAGCCGTTTGCTCGGGTAGTGCGGGCAAGCCAGGTAACGTGAGGGCCAGGAGGCCGTGCGCGGGCTGGAGGGGGGCGCGAAGGCACGTCGATATCACATCCTGTCAGCCGGGACGAGTCGTTCAACGCCCGCGCGAAAGTGGTCTCGGGCACGCAAAGAAGCGTGCTTGTTGGCCCTTTCCGGCGTCGGCGATTGGCGTTCCGGCGATTCCTGCCGTAAGCTTTTTGCTGAGTTGACTGGCTTACCTACCTGCGCTGGGAAACTCCTATGACACGACCGCGCCGACCGAAAAGCGACTCGGTCCAGTCGCCGCTGGAAACGTACCTCCGCGAGATCAACGAGACGGCTCTTCTCAGCGCCGCCGAAGAGAAGGAACTCGCGTATCGCATCGAGGACGGCGACAGTGCGGCGAGGGACCGCATGGTGCGCGCCAACCTCCGCCTCGTGGTCAACATCGCCCGCAGCTACACGGGCAAGGGCCTCGGCCTTCAAGACCTCATCGAGGAAGGCAACCTCGGACTGTTGCGTGCCGTCGAGGGGTTCGACCCCGGCATGAACACGCGCTTCAGTACCTACGCCAGCTACTGGATCAAGCAGTCGATCAAGCGCGCCCTGGTGAACACTGCCAAGACCATCCGCATCCCCGCCTACATGGTGGAGCTGCTGGCGAAGTGGCGCCGCGCCACCAACAAGCTGCAAGAAGAACTCGGCCGCGCGCCGAGCCAGGAAGAAGTCGCCCACTTCCTCGATTTGCCCAAGAAAAAGCTGAACATCATCAAAAAAGCGATCCGCGTCTATAACGCGACGCCGCAGAGCGATCAGCCCGAATCGGGGTGGTCGCTCGACGAGATGCTGATGGACGGCCACGCCAAGACGCCCGACGTCGAAATGGTCGAGGCGGACGATCTCAAGCATGTGCTGACGCTGCTCAACAAGATGGACCAGCGCGAGGCGACGGTCCTGCGCATGCGCTTCGGCCTCAACGACGAGGAGCCGAAAACCTTGAAGGAGATCGGCGAGTGCCTCGGGCTGACGCGCGAGCGCGTCCGCCAGATCGAGAGCGAGGCGCTCGGCAAGCTCAGCGAGAGTATGCAGGCCGATTGACCTCGATTGCCGCTTGCGGCTTCGCACTTGCGAAGCCGCGAGCGGCGGTATCGCCAGATTGCGCCCCTTCTCTTGAATCCTTTCTTTCGCTCAATCCGTCCTATCCCTCCGAACGATAATCTCCTCGGCGTCGTGATTCTCCCCGCTCGCCGTCGCGGCCCCGCGGCGGTCCCGCCGTCCTTCCCTCCCCCACCAAGAGGTTGCGCCATGGGTCTGCGTCATGGCTGGCTGTGGCTTTGCGTCGCGTGTACCGGCTGTCAGGCGTTGGCGCCGGCGGCGGAGACGGCCGACGCGGGCGCGGCGCGGCAGCTCTGGGCTCAGGGACAGGAGGCGATGCGCCAGGGCCAGGCGGACCGGGCGATTCGCTGCTACGAACAGAGCCTCGCCGCCGACCCGCACCTGGCGCGCGGCCACCTCAGCCTCGCGGCCGCCTACCTCGAAAAGGGCGAGACGGCCGCCGCCGAGCCGCACCTGGCCCGGTACGTCGCCGCCAACCCGGAACACCACGTCGTCCGCGCCCACTACGCCGAGTTGTTGCTGCGCCTGCACAAGGCGCCGGAGGCGCGCGACCAGTTCGAGCGCTTCATCGCCGACGTGCAGGACATCCCCGAGTTAGCGTCGAAGCACTTGATCCACTGCCACAGCCGCCTGATGGAGATCGCCGAGGACGAGGGTGACGACTACGCCGAACACCTGCACCGCGGCATCGGCCTGTTCCTGCTGGCTCGCGAGCGCGCCGCCCTCGGCGAGACCGACGACGACGAGCCGTCGGTCGAGGGCGTGCTGTGCAAGGCGGCCGGCGAGCTGAGCCTGGCGCGGCTGCGGCGGCGCGAGGAGGCGCGGCCGTCCTGGTATCTGCACGAGGTCTGGACGAGTCTCGACCAGCGTCGCCCCGCCGAGCGCCACCTGCGCGAGGCGGACCTGGCGGCGCCGTTCAGTTACCTGACGCCCGCGGAAAAGCGCGACCTGTCGTTGGCGCGGGCGGCGTGCGCGGCCGAGGGACGGGGACGGCCTTGATTGCCGCTTGCGGCTTCGCATTGGCGCCGCGCCCCGGCGCGGCTGCGGAGCCGCAAGCGGCGGGGAGGCGCCACCCGACCCCGTCTACCGGCGGTTCTTTAAAATGGGGGTCGGTGCCCTGTCAGCGCGGG
>JBBROG010000049.1:0-38606 GCA_038229635.1 Gemmatales bacterium | reverse complement strand
CTTTTTTTCTGGTCGCTAACCATCACACTCCCCCCCTCCCCGGTCGCCGCGGCGTGGCGGGCGCCGCCCTCGCACCCGCTTCGGGCTGGTCGATTCAATGTGCGCCGACGAGAGCCGGCGCCGCGCTTTTCTTACCGCTGCGGATGTACTCCTCCAACTCCGCCCGGAACTTCCGCACCGCCATCTTGACCGGCCAGCCGGCGCCGTCGGCGAGGCCGCAGATGGTCGTCCCCGGCATGATGCCCATGCCGTGGCCGACCTCTTCGAGGATCTTCAAATCCTCCAATCTCCCGTGCCCGGCGCGGATGCGGCTGACGATCTTGTACATCCAGCCGGTCCCCTCGCGGCACGGCGTACACTGGCCGCACGACTCGTGCGCGAAGAAGCGCGTGACGTTGTACAGCACGTCGACGAGGCTCGTGTCCTCGTCGAAGATCGTGACGGCGGCGGTGCCGAGCCCGAGGCAGCCGACCTTGCCCGGTCCGTTGAAGTCGAGCGGCGTGTCGAACTCGGCCTCGGTCATCAGCCCCATGCTCAGCCCGCCGGGGATGCAGCCCTTGGCCTTCTTCCCCTTCCACACTCCGCCGCCGTGCTTGTCGACCAGTTCGCGGACGGTGACGCTCATCGGCAACTCGACGCAGCCGGGCTTGTTGACGTGGCCGCTGATGCAATACAGCTTCGGCCCGTAGCTGCCGGCGTCGCGCGGGTTCTTCGGGTCGGGCGGCACGCCGATCGACTTGAACCAGTCGGCGCCGCGGTCGACGACGTGCGTGACGCAGGCCATCGTCTCGATGTTGTTGACGAGCGTCGGCTTGCGGAAGGCGCCCTCGACGGCGGGGAACGGCGGCTTGATGCGCGGCCAGGCGCGCTTGCCTTCGAGACTTTCGATGAGCCCCGTCTCCTCGCCGCAGATGTAGGCGCCGGCGCCGCGGTGGACGAAGACGTCGAGGGAAAAGTCCTTGCCGAGGATGTTCCTTCCCAACAGACCCGCGTTGTACGCTTCGTCGATGGCCCGCTGCATGGCGCGCGTCGCGGGGCCGTACTCGTAGCGGACGTAGACGTAGGCCGTCGTCGCCTTGACGGCGTAGCAGGAGAGGATGATGCCTTCGAGGACCTGGTGGGGATCCTGTTCCATCAGGATGCGGTTGTTGAAGGTGCAGGGCTCGCTCTCGTCGGCGTTGACGCACATGTAGAATGGGCCGGGGTGGTCCTTCGGCAGGAAGGTCCACTTGACGCCGGTGGGGAAGCCGGCGCCGCCGCGGCCGCGCAGCCCCGACGCCTTGACGACATCGACGACCTGGGCGGGCGCCATTTCGTTGACGGCCTTGGCGAGCGCGCGGTAGCCGCCGTCGGCGCGGTAGGCGTCGAGCGCGACGTCCGCGTTCCTGAGGACGCGGCGCAGGAGGACGGATTCAAAGTCGGGCATCGGCGCTCATCTCTCAAGGGATATACACGGTCCGGTCGATCCAGTCGTCGGCCGACGTCGTGGCCCAGTGGTTCAGGATCTCACGCATGTAGCGAGCCAGTGAAATATTCGGTCGCAACATCATGACACCGGCCGTCCGGTGACCTGCGGCGTAGTGATCCTTCAAGTGACCTGGCATTGTTCGCTTGTCATTCGTCAACAACACCCTCTGCAAGGTTTCCGCGGCAAGCAGCAGGTCGGGATCCGGCGTCCCGCTCGGCGGAGCGCCGGAGTCATTGACGCGGATGATGTCGACGTTCGGCTCGCGCCGACGTAGGGCCTCGATCAGGTCCGGGTCGGTGCATTCGTCGAACAGAAACCGAGGCTTATCCATGAGGAGTGCCGTCGTCGGCGGCCTTGCCGATGAGGGCCTTGTCCCTCAACCAGTACGGCCCGCCCCGGAGGTAATCCTGATAATAGGCGTCCTCAATACGCTTTCCGCGCTCGAAGTAGGCTTCCACCGCCTCTTGATTATGGAGGTAATAGGTGATGGCAGCGTACACTTTTTCCATCGTCAACGTCGGGAACCGTTCGAGAATCTCCTTGGGCTGCGCCCCGGCCTTGAACTCCTCGACAACCATCTCGATCGCGACGCGGTGCCCCTTGATCCGGATGCGCTCGACCTCGCCGTGTTCGCTGTCGAACTTCTCGAACTCGAAGTAGTCTTCTAACTGCATGGCCTGACCCTCCTTCCGGGGACAGCCGTCATTGTCGCAGTTCCGCCAGCAGCCCGTCCACCTTTTCCGGCGTGACGTCGCCGCGGCCGGCGTCGTCGATCAGCACCGCCGGCGCCCCCTCGCAGACGCCGATGCACTCCGCGAACTCGACCGTCACCTTGCCGTCCGCCGTCGTCTCGCCCGGCTTGACGTGCAATCGCTCGCAAATGTCGCCCAACAACTCTTCGCCGCCGCGCAGCGCGCACGCCAGGCCCCGGCAGACCCACAGCCGCGTCTTGCCGAGCGGGTCCTTCTCCGTGCGGAAGAAGTTATAAAACGTCATCGTGTCGTGGACCTCGGCCGGGCTCAGGTCGAGGAGGTCGGCGATTTCCCGGATCGCCTCCAGCGGCACCTGGCGCATCTCGTCCTGGACGAGGTGCAGCGCCGGCAGCGTCACCGCCTGCTTGCTCGGGTAGCGCGGCAGGTAGGCCAGGATCTTCTGACGCAGGTCTTCGCTTAGCACGCTCATCGGTCCAGCTCCGCCGCGATGATGTTCAGGCTCCCCAGCACCGCCACGATGTCGCTGAGTTGGTGCCCCTCGATCAGGTACGGGAACATCGCGAAGTGGACGAACGACGGCGGCCGCGTCCGCGCCCGGTACGCCTGCCCCGTCCCGTCGCTGACGACGTAGAAGCCCAGCTCGCCGTTGGGCGACTCGACGGCGCCGTACACCTCGTCGACCGGCGGCTGCCACTGGCGGTTCGGCATGACCAGCTCGAAGTGCTGGATCAGCCCCTCGATGCTGCGGTAAACCGACATCTGGTCGGGCATTACTGCCTTGCCTTCGACGTCGACGCTCACCGGACCGCCCGGCAGGTTCTCCAGCGCCTGCTGAATGATCTTGATCGACTCCAGCATCTCCTCCATGCGGACGAGGAAGCGGGCGAAGCAGTCGCCCGAGGCGGCGCAGATCACCTTGAAGTCGAAGTCCTTGTAGGCGAGGTACGGCTCGTCCTTGCGCAGGTCGCGCACCACGCCGCTCGCCCGCGCCACTGGCCCGGTGGCGCCGCGGTTGATCGCCTCCTCCTTCGAGAGGACGCCGATCCCTCTCGTGCGGTCGATGAAGATGCGGTTGCGGTTGAGCAGCCGCGTCATGTCGGCGTGCGCCTTGCCGAACCCCTTGACGAAGTCGCGGACGCGCTCGACCCAGGCGTCGTCGACGTCGCACGTCAGCCCGCCGACGCGGAAGTAACTCGGGTGGAAGCGCTGCCCCGAGGCGAATTCAAAGATGTCGTAAATCTTCTCGCGCTGGTAGAAGCCGTACAGGAACGCCGTGAACGCCCCCAGGTCGAGCGCCGCGGCGCCCGTGCAGAGCAGGTGGTCCGAGACGCGCGCCAACTCGCCGAAGATCACGCGCAGGTACTTGCAGCGCGGCGTGATCTCGATGCCCATCAGCTTCTCGACGGCGTGGAACCAGGCGATCTCGTTCATGACCGGCGAGATGTAGTTCATCCGGTCGACGATGGTGACGTACTGGTTGTAATCGAGGTGTTCGCCGAGCTTCTCGAAGCCGCTATGGAGGTAGCCGATGTCCGGAACCGCCTTGACGACCGTCTCGCCGTCGAGGGTGAGCAGCAGGCGCAGCGTGGTATGCGTCGCCGGGTGCTGCGGCCCGAAGTTCAGCGTCCACCGATAGTCCGCGTCGGCGCCGTCGTCCGCGACCGGCGCCAGTGCTTCCAGGGGCATGACATCCCTCAGTACTGAGGACTGAGTACCGCGTACTCAGCCTTATCCCTCCGCCCGCGTGAGGACCGGGAAGTTGTGCCGCTCGCCCTTACCGCGCAGCGGGTAGTCCTTGCGCAGCGGGTACGCCGTGAACTCCTCCGGCATCAGGATGCGGCGCAGGTCCGGGTGTCCCTCGAAGACGATCCCGTACATGTCGTAAACCTCGCGCTCCAGCCAGTCGGCGCCTTTCCAGAGCGGGTACGCCGACGGCAACTCGGGGTCCGGGTCGTTGACGAACGTCCGCACGAACAGCCGCGTCCCGGCCCTGGTGTCGAGCAGGCCGTAGACGACGCCGTAGCGGTCCTTCGCGTCCGGGTAGCGGAGGTAGTCGGTCGCCGTCAGCTCGAACAGCATGTCGAAGCCGCACTCTTCCTTCAGGAGCCGGAGCGTCTCGGTGACACGCCCCGCCGGCACGACGACGCGCTTGTTGTCGCGGAACTCGGACGTCGTGAAGGCGTCGGCGCCGAAGCGCTCGCGCAGTTTGCCGAGGGTCTCGTCGTGCGTCATTTAACCCTCCCGCTGCCGCGTCGCCGTCTCGTAGCTGCCCGGCGCGACGATCTTATCCTTCGGCGACACGTCCGGCCCCATCGGCGCCGGACAGCCGGGCCGCGTGCGCCGGTCGAACTCGGCGCCGGTGAACGTGCCGGTGCGCTGGATCTTCGCCTGCAAGTCGATGACCGACTGGATCAGCTGTTCCGGCCGCGGCGGACAGCCCGGGACGTAGATGTCCACCGGCATGAAGCGGTCGATGCCCTGCACGGTGCAGTAGGTGTCGAAGACGCCGCCCGACGAGGCGCAGGCGCCCATCGAGATGCACCATTTCGGCTCCGGCATTTGCAGCCAGATGCGCTGCATCACCGGCACCATCTTCATGACGACGCGGCCGGCGACGATCATCAGGTCGCACTGGCGCGGGCTGAAGCGCATCGCCTCGGCGCCGAAGCGGGCGAGGTCGTGGCGGCTGGCGCCGGTCGCCATCAGCTCGATGCCGCAGCACGCCGTCGCGAACGGCATCGGCCACAGGCTGTTCTTGCGCACCCAGTTGGCGATGTGGTCGAGCTTCGTCACCATCACGTCGTCGGGAAGGCTCAGCGCCACTTAAACACCCCCTTCCGCCAGGCGTAGACGTAGGCGACCGCCAACGTCACCAGGAAGACGATCACTTCCCAGAAGACGAGGCCCTTGAACTCGGCCGGGATCAGCGGCGTCTCGCCGTAGGCCGCCACGGCCCACGGGTAGAGGAACAGCAACTCGACGTCGAACACGAGAAACAGGATGGCGATCAGGTAGAACTTGACGTCGAAGCGCTGCCGGGCGTCGCCGATCGGGTCCATGCCGGATTCGTAGGGCATCAGCTTGACGGCGGTCCGCTTGAACGGCTTGAACAGGCGCATGTGCGTCAGCACCAGCACGCCCGCCGCGAACGCGACGATCACCGCGAGGTAGAAGAAGATCGGGTAGTAAATGCCCAGGTCGAAGTCCATCCGACCCTCCGTTCGCTGGAGAGGATCGTGAAACTTTTCACGAATAGGTCGCAAAAAGAACCCCGACCGGCAAGGGTCGAGGTGAGGAGTCGTCCTCCGAGAACCATGATAGGACGGCGGCGGGGGGCGTCAAGGATCTGTCCGCCCCGGCTTCCTCCTTGGTAGGATGACCACGAAGCCTCTCAAGGCAACTAGGGAGAAACCAGCATGGCACAGCTAACCCGCCTTCACTTGGCCGGGTGGAAGTCGATCCGCGACACGGCGCTGGAGTTTCGCCGCCTGAACGTGATGATCGGAGCCAACGGGTCCGGCAAGTCGAACCTCATCGGCTTCTTCAAGCTTGTGAACGAGATGATCGGCGGACGCTTGCACGAGCAGGTCGGAAAGCTCGGCGGCGCCGTATCACTCCTTTACTTTGGCCCGAGACGGACGAAAGCAATCGAGGTGTGCTTCCGCTTCGACGATGAACAGGGCCGCAGCGACTATTCCTTGCGACTGTCGCTCATCTTGAACAGTCTGACGATTGCTGAGCAGCGCGTGGAAGTCTACCCGTCTGGCGTGCGGCGGCCACAGCAGAGCGATTTCGGCGAAGGGCAAGGGTCTGGGCCGAAGCAACCGGGTGAAGAAGATGGGAGTAGGGAGAAGTTCATTCGCGGCTTCCTCGCGCGCTGCCGGGTATTCCACTTCCACGACACTTCGCCCGAGGCCGCGATGCGGCGCGATTGTTTCCTCGACGCCAACCGCTTCCTCTACTCTGACGGCGGCAATCTTGCCGCGATGCTCTATCTGTACCGGCAGCGGTATCCGACGGTCTATCACCGGATCCTCGCCGCGGTGAGGCAGATCACACCGAACTTCGACGACTTCGTCCTGGAGCCGCTGCGGTTGAACCCGCGGAACGTCCAGCTGGACTGGAGGTCGAAAGGGTCGGAGTACGAGTTCGGGCCGCACCAACTCTCGGACGGCACCCTGCGCGTGATCGCCCTCTGCACTCTGCTCCTCCAGCCGGACGAGGACCTGCCGGCGATGATCCTCCTCGACGAACCGGAGTTGGGCCTGCACCCGTCCGCCCTGGCGATCCTCGCGGACCTGATGAAGTTGGCCTCGGAGCGCTGTCAGCTCCTCGTCGCCACGCAGTCGGCCACGTTGATCGACCACTTCGACGCCGGGGACATCATCACCGTCGATCAACGGGACGGCACGTCGAGCTTCCAACGGCTCGACGCCGAGTCCCTGAAACAGTGGCTGGAGGAGTACACGGTCGGCGAATTGTGGGAGAAGAACGTGATCGGCGGGGGGCCGTACGGATGATCCAGCTCCTCTTCTACGTCGAAGGCCAGACGGAGCAGGGCTATGTGAACAAGGTCCTGTCCCCGCACCTGACCCGGCTCGGGGTGCAGGTTCTCGGCCCGGTCCTAGCCGCGAGCGGGAAGAGGCACGGCCGGACTCACCGAGGCGGCGGGAAGAGTTATGGCGCCATGCGCAAGGAGCTCGGGAACCTCCTCAAACAGCACAATCGTCCCAACGTCCGCTTCACGACGATGTTCGACCTGTACGCCCTGTACGCCGGATTCCCGGGCCGGGACGAGGCGGAGAAAATCCGTCACCTGCCCTACGATCGGGTTCGTGCCCTGGAAGCGGCGTTCGCGGCCGATGTCAACGACCCGCGCTTCCTCCCTCACCTCCAGTTGCACGAGTTTGAAACGATCCTCTTGTGTGACCTCGACTCCTTCGCCTTGGAATTCACCGACGCCGAGCGCGGCATTGCCGCTTTGAAGGCCGCTGTGGTTGAGGCCGGGTCCCCGGAACTGGTCAACGACGGTGTGCAGACTGCCCCTTCATGGCGAATCAGGGCTCACTTCCCGGATTACAAAGGGTTGAAGAAGACGACCGGGGTGGAGTTGGCCGAGTGTGTCGGGCTGGAGACGACGCGCCGGCTTTGCCCCCACTTCGACGCCTGGTTGAGGACGCTCGAAGCCCTTGCGTCACCACCAGCGTGACGCTCTTCTCGGAGGCTGCGAGAGCCGCGGACGAAGTAAGGCCCTGTCTCATTCGGCGGGTGCATAAAACCGTGAGACAGGTCGTTCGCCTATAATCCCGTCATGCACCACGGATTCCTCGCCGACCTTGCGCGCCTCGGCCCCGACGCTTCGCCGCGCCCGTATACCCTTTGGCAGGCGCGCCGCTACTGTGCCCGCCTGACGCACGCTCACTACGAGAACTTCAGCGTCGCCTCGCTGCTGTTGCCGCGCCGCCTCGTGCCGCACTTCCAGGCGATCTACGCCTACTGCCGCTGGGCCGATGACCTCGGCGACGAGACCGGCGGCGGGGCACGGGCGCTCGCGCTCCTCCGCTGGTGGCGCGAAGAACTGCTGCGCGTCTACGACGGCGAGCCGCGCCACCCCGTCATGATCGCCCTGCGGCCGACGGTGCGCCGCTTCGGCATCCCGCCGCGGCCGTTCCTCGACCTGCTGTTCGCCTTCGAGCAGGACCAGCTCGTCAAGCGCTACCGCACCTACGAACAGCTCCTCGGCTACTGCCGCAACTCCGCGAACCCCGTCGGCCGGCTGGTGCTGTACCTGTGCGCGTGCTTCGACGACGAACGCGCGGCGCTATCGGACGACATCTGCACCGGGCTGCAGCTCGCGAACTTCTGGCAGGACGTGTCGCGCGACCTCGATATCGGGAGAATATACCTCCCCGAAGACGACATGAAGCGCTTCGGCGTCGCGGAGGCCGATTTGCACAGTCGGCGCTGCACGCCGACGTTTCGAGAGCTGATGCGCTTCGAGGTTGAGCGGGCGCGCGGCCTGTTCCGGCGCGGGCGGCCGTTGGTGGGGAAGATGCCGGCCGATGTGCGGGCCGACATCGACCTGTTCGCGCGCGGCGGGCTGGCGATCCTCGGGAAGATCGAGGAATGCGATTACGACACGCTGACGCGGCGGCCGAAGCTGGCGAAGTGGGAGAAGGCGGCGCTCGTCGCCGGGGCGCTGTGGCGCCAGGCGCGCTCGGCGGTCGTGTCACTTTGACCTCCCTTCGCCCCGCCCTCCGCGTTATCATTCCGGCCGCCGGAGGGGCTTCGCCCGCACGGAGAAATTGCCATGAGCCGGATCGCGCCAACGCCGTCGCCCATCGACCTGCCGGAGGACGACCCGTTCCGCTACGGCTGGCGCTACGTCCGCCGCGTCGGCGCCGACGGCGAGGTGGACTTCGACCAAATCCCGCTGACCCTGGAGGACGTGCTGCACCCCGAGGAGGAGGATTTCATCGTGAACAGCACGGCCCACGACAGCGACACGGTTTACCTCCGCGACGTCCTGCGCTCGCGGCGGCGGCGCTGGCGCAAAGGCGTTGTCGTGCTGCACGACTGCCGCGTCTCATGGGGCGTGCGCGGCCTGCGCGCCCACGGGCCGGACATCACGGTCCTCCGCCGCGTCAAGAACCCCGACCGCGATTGGCGGACGTTCCACGTCGGCAAGGAGGGCGCCCGCCCGGTCCTCGCCGTCGAAGTGACCTCGCCCGACACGCGGGTCAACGACGTGGGGAAGAAGGTCAACCACTACCACCGCGCGGGTGTCCGGCAGTACGTCATCGTGGACGCGAGCGAGCGCGACGACGTCCGCACGCTGAAGCTGATCGGCTACCGCCATACTCCGCGAAAGTACGTCGTCATGGAGCCGGACGAATTGGGACGTCTGCCGCTCCTCGGCCTGGGGCTGCTGCTCGGCGTGCGCGGCCCGCGCGTGGTGCTGTACGACGCCGAGACCGGCGAGGAATTGGGCGACTACGACGCGATTTCCGAAGCCCTGGAGACGGAGCGGGCGGCGCGGCAGGCCGCGGAGGAAGCGCGACAGGCGCTCGAAGAGGACCTGGGCGAGGTGGTCGAGGCCCGCAACGCGGCCGAGCAGGGGCGCCGGGCCGCGGAGGAGCAGGCGGCGGCGGAAGCGAAGGCCCGCAAGGCGGAGGTGAAGGCCCGCAAGGCGGAGGTGAAGGCCCGCAAGGCGGCGGAAAAGGAGTTGGCACGCCTGCGGGCGCGGCTGGCGGTCCTCCAAAAAAGACAAACGCACGCGGGGACGTCGGTACTCGACGCCTCCGCCGAGGAATGAAGCGGCCCATGCCCCCCACCCCGGCCGAATCCTACGTCTACTGCGAGCGCCTGGCGAAGCGCGAGGCGGGCAACTTCTACCCCGCCTTCCGCCTCCTGCCGCGGCCGCAGCGCCTGGCCATGTGTGCCCTCTACGCCTTCCTGCGCGTCGCCGACGACCTCAGCGACGAGCCCGGCGCCGTCGCCGACAAGCGCGCCGCCCTCGACGCCTGGAGCCGCGGCCTCGACCTGGCCCTCGCCGGCACGCCGAGTCACCCCGTCCACCCCGCCCTGGCGCATACCGTCGCCGCCTACGCCGTCCCGCCGGAGTACCTGCACGCCGTCGTCGATGGGGTCCGCATGGACCTGGAGCCGGTGCGTTACGAGACGTTCGCCGGTCTCTATAGATACTGTTATCACGTCGCCTCGGCGGTCGGCCTGGCGTGCATCCACGTCTGGGGCTTTGACCGCGAGGAAGCGAAAGTCCCCGCCGAAGCCGCCGGCATCGCCTTGCAGCTGACGAACATCCTGCGCGACCTCGCCGAGGACGCCGCGCGCGGGCGCGTCTACCTGCCGCAAGAAGACCTGAAACGCTTTGGCTACGACGAGGACCGACTGAGGCGCGGCGAGCGCGATGAACCTTTCCGGGCGCTGATGCGCTTCGAGATCGAGCGGGCGCGGTCCTACTACGAGGCGGCGCGTCCGCTCCGAAAGATGCTGCGCCCGCCGGGGCGAGCCGTCTTTCAGGTCATGACGGACATCTATAGGGGGCTGTTGGAGGAGATCGCGCGGCGCGACTACGACGTCTTCCGCGGCCGCGTGCGGCTGAGCAAGGGGCGCAAGCTGTGGCTGGCGGCGCGGGCGCTGCCGACGCGCTGGGGCCTCGGCTGACCGGGAGTCACGGGGCCTCGATCACGCCGCGCCAGCGGCGCGGCACGGCCGCGAACGCCGCGGCGTAGGTCGCCTCCAGCGGGAGGAGGATGTGTGCCCCCGGCTCCAGGAAGAGCGGCATGTCCGGCAGGACGTCGCCGACCGCCACCGGCTCGACGTAAGCCTGCGTGGTCAGGCCGGACTCGTAGGCGGCCAGCGTGAGCGGCTTGTCCGCCGGCGGCACGAATTCCTCGTCGTCGATCTCCTCCCACAGGGCGGCGTGGAGGCCGCGCGGGTCGCGCTTCGTCGGCGGGAACAGGTCGATCAGGAGCAAATGGACCTTGTACTCCAGCAGCTCGCACGCCTTGTCGATCAGCGCCTTGAAGGCGTGCTTGCTCGACTTGTTCCCCGGCGAAAGGATCTCGACCACGGCGACGATGTGATCGCCGCTGACGTGGCGGACCGTAATCCTACTCTTTTTGCGGCGCATGAACTCGCGGCGCGATCGGGCGCTGATGCGTGTCTTGGGCGGCGCGAGGAGCAGCCCCGACGAGCCGTTCGCCGCCTCGCCGCCGGGCCGCTCGTTCTGGAGGGTCAGCACGTCGGGGCCGAAGCCGACGGCTTGCTGCTCGGCGAGGGCGTAGAACTCCTCCGGCAACAGCCCGTCGTTGAGGGCGTCCGTGATCGCCGCGATCCAGCGGTGATGGAAGTGGTGGAAGATGCCCGCCTCGACGCGCTTCCAGTCGTGAACCGGCATGACTCGTCCTCCCCGACACAGTCCTCGACCGCATTATAGCCAGCCCGCCCTTCATTCGCCCCCCCGAGCGCCGTCGTGTCCGCGTCAGCGCGGCTTCACCGTCAGCCGCACTGGCGCGCTCTTCCCCTCCTTATCGACGTCATAATACTCGTAAACGCGCGCCGGGGACACGCCGACTTTTACCGGCATCGTCGCCCGCAGCCGGTACGTCAGCGTCAGCGATTGACCCGCCGCCAGGCCGCGCAGGTAGATAACGATGCCCCGCGGCGGCACCTGAACCTTACCGATCGTCCCCGCTTCGGCGGCCTTCGCCAGGTCGTCGCCGGCGAGGACGAAGCCGGGCGGTACGGGCAGATCGAGCATCACCATCGGCGCCTCTTCCTTCATGCGGTTAGACACCGTCGCCGTCGCCGTCAGCGTGTCGTCGACCGTCAGTTCGGCGCGGTCGTAAGCCACCTGAATCGTCAGCGACTCCGGTTTGGCGGGCACTTCCGCGCCGGGGACATAATGGCGGAAGACGACCTGATACCCCGCGCCCGTGCCGCTCGTCTCGCGCAGAGCCAGCGAGTGATTCCCCGGAGTCAAGCCTTCCGACAGGTCGAGTTGGCGCATCACCTCGGCCTGGTCGGCGGGAACGACGACCGCGCGCGCTTTGCCGTCAAGCACGATCTCGATACGCCGTTCGCCGTCGCCGCCCGCGACTTTCGTGCTCCCGGCGAGCAGAGCCTTCAGCGCCAGGACCGTCGCCTGTGTCGACGGCCAGGTGCCCTGTGCGTCCTTCTGCTTCGCGAGCCACGCCAGGCCGCCGCGGACCGCCGCCGGGTCGTGGTTGTGCGGCAGCAGCGCCAGCACCGCCAGCGCCGTCGTCTCGACGCTCGCGGAGCGGCCGGCTCCGTAGAAGGTGGTGCGCCGCCCCGGCGCCTGTTCCCAGAAGACGACTTTACCGTCCTCCGTCGTCTTCTTCAGGCGCGCGAGGCGGTCGAGGTACGGCTTCACGGATTCGCCTTCGAGGTCGAGCGCGTCGAGGGCATTGCAGACGAGGGCGAGGACGTAGGGATCGTCGATGGTTTCCGGGGAATGCCGCAGCAGGTAGTCGCGCGTCGGAACCCCATCATCCGCGGCCGGCTCGCCGCCGAAGACGGCCCAGGCGACGTAGGCGGTGAGGCCGAGCCAATCCGAAGGGACGCCGCGTCCGTTGAACGTCCACGAGCCGTCGGCGGCGCGCCGGGAGAGCAGCCAGCGGCGCGTGCGGGCGATCAGCGCCGGGTCGACGTCGTGGACGCGCACCATGTCGCGGAACTCCATCAGACCGTAGGCGGTCAGGCTGACGTTCGCGGGCGGACGGCCGTACCAGTCGAAGCCGCCGCCGGACACCTCGAAGCTCAAAAGACGCTGATAGCCGAGGTGGATGTACTGCCGCGCCTTCGCCTCGACCTCCGGCGCCGCCTTGCCCGTCCGCTTCAGGTAGTCGAGCGCCAGCACGTTCGGGTACGTCGTCGACGACGTCTGCTCGAAGCAGCCGTGCGGCACTTGAAAGATGCCGTCGAGCCCCTCGACGAGTTGGCTGAAACTCGACGGGTAGATTTTGACGAGGAGTTTGCCGCTCCCTTCGACCGCGTTTTCGGGGACGGTCAGCGTCATCTCGGCGGGGCGGCTGAGGGCGCCGTTCGTCACCTGCTCGACGCGGCGACCATCGGGGACGACCTCGACGGGGCGGCGCACCGCGTCGGCGACGCCGGCGCCTTTCGCAGCGACTTCGAGCTGGTGCCGGCCGACCTTGCGGGCACGCAGGCGGTACGAGGTGGACCGCACCTCGCGCGCCGCCAACGCCAGGCGTTTGCCGGGCTCTTCGAGGCGCTCGAAGCCGTCGGCGTCGGCGAGGGTCAGTTCGACCGTTTGCGGCTTATCGAGATAGTTGTAGACGACAACCGGCACCGCGGCCTCGTCGCCGCGCGTCAGCGACGCGGGCAGATTCAGATCGACGAAGAACGGCTGAAAGACCTTGATGCCGGCCTGCGTCGCCCCGAGGCGGCCGTCGGCAGTGACGGCGCTGGCGCTCAGGCGCCAGGTCGTGATCGAGTCGGCGAGGTCGATGTCAAGCGCCGCCTGACCGGCGTCGTCGGTGATGACTTCCGGGCGCCACAGCAGCGTCTCGGGGAACTCTTGGCGGACGCGCAGGGTCGGCTGATCGCCTCCGGCGGCGCCGGGGGGCGGACGGTCTCCCGCGGCGGACGTCGGGGACATTTTCTCCCCCGCCATTCCCATTGCCGTGGCCGCGAATTTTTCTTCCACGACGGCCATCATGCCCAGCGTGCCGCACACGAGGACCAGACCGATGAGATGCCCCAGGCCGACGACCCAGAGCGGCCGTAGGAATGCCCAGAGGCACAAGTCCCCCAGAATCAGGGCGCCGACGACGAGAACGACCCAGGCCATCGTCACGCGCCGCCTGCCGGCTTCTCTGTCGCGCTCGAGCTGCGCAACCTTCGCCGGGTAACTCGACCCCGCCAGCGTGTGCGGCGCCGACGTTGCCGACTCCTTGGAGGATGTCGTTTGTGTCGTGCGGGCGAACAGCGTCTGTTCGAGGCGATTCCGTTCCTCGGGCGCCACTCCGGTCGCCAGGTCGGGCGCCCACGGGTAGAGCGTGGTAACGGGCCGCAATAACTCCTCTTCGAGGGCGAAAAAGGCGCCTTCCGTCCCCGGCCGCTGCTTCAGGACGGAGAAGACGGCCTCGTCCACCGCCGCGAGACTGAGGGCGCCGGGCGCCGGCCTGCCGTCCTTGCCGCGCAGCTCCAGGGTCAGTTTCGCCTTGCCGCCGGGGCGATACTCCTCGCGGTCGAGCGTCGCCTTGACGTTGAGACCGGAGGCCGGGCGGACGTAGAGCGTGCGCGTCTTGCGGACCGGGACGCCGTTCCCGTCGATGCGATAGGCGCACAGTTGCAGCGTGCCGGATAGGTCGGGCGGCAGGTCGATGTCCTCACGGCCGCTGCCGTGTTGGACGTCGAGGACGCGGGTCAGCATCGTCTGGCCGTCCTTGATAAGGTCGACGAAGATCGGCTCCACGCTGATACCGCCGATCATCGTCAACTTCATCGTGTCGCCGCCGTCGTAGACCGCCTTGTCGGCGCGGACGTGGAAATCGCGCCCGTCCTGGCCGCAGGCGAGATGCACTTCCTTTTCCGCAAAGACGCCCTTATCGTCGCGGGCGCGGAAGACCCCTTCGAGTCCCGCCGCGTCGAACGGCGTGACCTCGAAGGAACCGGCGCCCAACTCGTTCGTGACAAATTTGATCTCATTCGGCCCTTCGACGCGGACCTTCGCCGGCCTGCCGTCGGCGTAGCTGGCGAAGAGGTAGACGGTGTTCGCGAAGTTCTCGAAGAGGGTGCCGCCTTCGGGAATGATCTCCAGGCGCAGCGGCCGATTCGTAACGACGAGGCTGGCGGCGCGCCCTTGCCGCTGTCCCGCCGCGTCGGCCACCTGAACTTGCACGGAGAGACGCGCGTCGCCCGAGTCCTGCGGCAGGCCGGTCAACTCTTTCGGCAGCGCGAACGTGAAGACCGTCCGCCCCGCCGCGTCGGTCTTGCCGGCCGCCTTGTGCAACAGCGGCCTGCCGACTTCCGGCGCCTGCACTTCCAGCCGCGCCTCGCCGCCCGCGACCGGCTGGCCGAAGAAGTAGTCCGAACTCACGGTCGCCGTGACGGTGTCGCCGGGGGCATAGTACGGCTTGTCAAGGACGACGCCGACCTGGAACTTCGGCAGGACATACGTGTGGACGTCGACGGCCAGCCGGCTCTCCGTATCGCCGACCTTGCAGGCCACGGTATACGCCCCTTCAAGGATCTCGTTCGCCAGTTCGCAGTCGGCGGCGGTGATGCCGAAGGCGCTGTTGCGCCCCTCGTGCTTGAAGATGACGTTGCCCTTGGGGTCGGTTACGGTGAACGCGACCGGCTCGGCGGCGACGGGCTTCAAGTCAGGGCGGCGCAGGGCGAGGGAGCGGAGGTGGATCGTCTGTCCCGGCCGGTAGACCGGTTTGTCGCTCGACAGCATCAGCTTCCAGGAGCGGCGCACCCGCACAGGGCGGGCGACGGCCTCGGGGTCCGGCCCCTCGGCGTATGCCTGCACGAGTAGTTCGCAGTCGCCGTCGGGCCACTCCGGCACGACGAAGCGCGTCGCGCCGGTGCCGGCGGCGTCGGTCGTGAAGCGGACGACTTCGGCCGTATTGCCACTCGCCTTATTCCGTAATGTCACGATCACCGGGACGCCGGACACCGGCCGGTTCCGCACCCGATCGAGGAGGCAAACGCGCACGGCGGCCGAGGAGCCGGCGAGCAGTTCGCTCTGCCCGAGCACCTTCAGATCCCAAGGCGATGTTATGAGATGGCTGTAGTAGGTTTGCATCGCGACGATCAAAGCCGCCGACGCCGCGAGGGCGCCGAGGACGCCGACCCCGAGGCGGCGAATGAGCGTGCGCCGCCGGGCGCCGTACTCCTCGACGCGGTCCGTCGTCCGTTCGATCATCTCCTCGGACGCCTCGTGGACCGGCAGCGCGCGGAGCGCCGCCAGGCGCCGCCGCGCCGCGTCGAGCGCGGCCTTGCAGCCGGGGCAAGCCCCGCAATGGGCCTCGACGCGGGCGGCATCGTGCGGTTCGAGGTTGTCGTGCAGGTAGTCGTCGACAAGGTCTTGGACGTGTTCGGGGGTCATGACGCGGCTCCGGACGGCTTGCCGTTTCGCGCCCGCGTGGCGCGGCGTGAGCGCGAAACGGCAAGCCGAGGTTTCTCAGCGCAGGCGGGGTTCGAGGTATTCTCTCAGCGCGGCGAGGCCGTGGTGCATGTGCGAGCGCACGGTGGCCTCGGTGCGGCCGACGACGTCGGCGATTTCGGCGTAGGACAGCCCTTCCCAGACGCGCAGGACGACGACGGCGCGCTGCCGCGCCGGCAACCGGGCGACGGCGGCGCCGACGAGGGCCGCCGTCTCGGTGGCGACGAGGGTGTCTTCCGGCGATGGCCCCGAGGCGGCGGGCGTCAGCGGCGCCTCGTCACCGTCGAAGGCGACAGGCGTAGGACGCCTCCCGCGCGCGGCGGCGCGGCACTTGTTGGCGGCGATGGCGTACAGCCACGATTTGAACGGCCGCGGGAACTGGTACTGGCGCCGCTTCACCCAGACGGCCAGGAAGACGTCCTGGAACAGTTCCTCGGCGCGGTGGCGGTCGCCGACCATGCGCGCGATGAAGGTGAGCAAGCGGTTCGCGTGGCGGCGCACGAGCACTTCCAGGCAGGTGCGCTCGCCGCACGCCACTCGCGCCATCAGACACTCGTCGCGGTCTCGGCTCTCGTCCATCGGGTCGCCTCGCGCCTGTCTGCCGATTACTATGCGCGCGCGACGTGGTTTGTTGAACGGTGCGCCAATTTAAGCAACGACGCCGTGAGTTCCGGCAAGGATACTCACGGCGTCGTCATGCCGAAGCAGCCAGCTTCGGTTCAGTTCTTCTTCTTGAACTCGTAGCGGGATCGGTAGTGCGGTCGGTCGGACTTGTCCTTGAAGATGTTGTATTCCTCACCGACGAGGCGATCCTTCTCGACCCGCAAGGTCAGGTGCGTATCCTTGAACTTGTGGTCCCAAGTTACGAAGCCATACTTTTTCATCGTCTTTTCCTCGTCAGTATCCCCCTTCCCTTCATGGTCGCGGAGCAAGTGGAGAGTGGTCGTGCCTTGGTCGCTCTCTTTGTCGCCGGCTCTCCCCCAAGCCCGAATGCTCCAGGAACCGTCCTTCGTGGTGATGGTGATTCTCGTCAGACCCCCCGTGTTCTCGTCCACGTTGATCCATTCGCCGGGGAAGGCGTCTTCGGCTCCCTTCCCGGCGTCCTTCTTCTCGTCCTGCTTCTCCGTGGTGGTCGGCTGTTGCCCCGCCGCCATCGGCGGGAACGCCACCGTGCCGCCACCGACACAGGCGAGAACGACCAACAGCACCGCCGTTGCGACCTTGAGTTTGTTCAACAGCATGGTTTTTAGCACTCCTTCTGTCAGAGCGGCGACCGTGGGAGAGATGGCCCCCGCCGCCGCCGCTTGCCCCGCCGCAAACAGAGTTGCGACTTTGATCGTGGAAGACACCAGCGAGGTCGGCACGCCCGCCGACGCCACGTTCCGCGACACCAGCACTGCCAATGCCCCGCCCGACAGGACCACACCCCGTTGAGCCAGCCGCTTCGCCAGCATCGCCCGCGCCCTCGCCAGCCGCCCCGCCACCGTTCCTTCGGGGCAGCCGAGTTGATGAGCGGCTTCCTTGCGGGTCTTACCTTCCAGATCGCACAGGACGATGGCGACACGATAGTTGTCGGGCAGGCGGCTCAACTCTTGGTCGAGCAGGGGTTGCAGGTCGTGCCAAAGTTCTTGTTCCGTTACGGCGGGTTCGGGCATTTCCGCCACCTGCCTTTCCCGCCCCTTTCTTCTGGCGACTGTCGCCCTCGCCTTCAACGCCGTCTGGTGAGCCACCCCATAGAGCCAATTGGCAAGCACTCCTTTGCAGCGATGGAAGCCGCCTTGCGGACGAGAACAAGGAAGGTGGCTTGGAAGGCGTCCTCGGCGTCGTGGTGGTTGCGGAGGACACGGCGACACACGCCCCACACCATCGGGCCATGACGCCGCACCAGGGCTTCAAGAGCCGCTTGGTCACGGCGGCTGATGTAGTCCTCCAGCAGTTGCCCATCGGTCAGCCCCGCTCCATCCCGCAGAAGCACGGCCCTGCGAAGGTGCCGGATGACCTCGCTCCTCTGGCTGATCGCCATGTCCTTTCCTTTCTCGGGACGAGGGCCGCTCTCTACCCTTACTACTACCCGCACAACGGGGTTTGATACGCGACTTCGTCGATGGACCGCCGAAAAACGAACCGGCCCGAGGCGCGCGCCTCGGGCCGGTTCGCTGGTCTGCGGTCGGCATGTCCTACGCCAGGACCTCGCGGATCGGTTCGCCGCCCAGCGCCACCGGCACCGGCCGCCCCGAGCGGTCCTGCACCGGCATGTCCGGGTCGATGCCGAGGCACTCGTAGATCGTGGCGCAGACGTCGGCCGGACTGACGGGCCGGTCCTTCACGAAGGCGGCCTGGGCGTCGCTGGCGCCGCAGACGCTGCCGCCCTTGATGCCGGCGCCGGCGAGCATCACGGAGTAACAGTAGGTCCAGTGGTCGCGGCCGCCGTTGCCGTTGACGCGCGGCGTCCGCCCCATCTCGCTCATCACGACCACCAGCGTCTCGTCCAGCAATCCGCGCTCCGACAAGTCTTCCATCAAGGCCGAGTAGGTCTGGTCGAGCCCCGGCAGCTTGTTCTCCTTGAGGATGGGGAAGTTGCGCGTGTGCGTGTCCCAGGCGTCGTAGTCGATCTGAATGCGGTCCCAGAACAGGTCCCAGGTCACGTTGACGAAGCGCACGCCGGCCTCGACGAGGCGCCGCCCGATGAGCGTACTCTGCCCGAACAGCGTGCGACCGTAGCGCTCGATCAGGCGCGGGTCCTCCCTCCGCAGGTCGAAGGCGGCGCGGACCGGCGAGGCGGTGAGGATCTCGAAGGCGCGCTTCTGGGATCGCTCGAAGGCGCCAAGGCCGGGCTGCGCCTCCAGGCGGCGCACGCCGTCATCGACCTGCCGGAGCAAGGTGCGGCGCGCGTCGAAGCGGTCGACGGTGAGGTCGGCGTCGAGGACGCTGTGCGGCAGGAACGGCACGCCGCGGACGGTGCGCGGGTGGCCGGCCTTCGGGGCGGGGCCGTCCTTGTCGGCGTAGGGCTGGCACTCGGTGGTGAGCGCGTCGTAGCGCTTGCCGAGGAAGCCGGCGTAGGGGCCGGCGCGGCGGAACGCCTGACCCCAGCCGAGCCAGGTGGGCATGTAGACGTAAGCGGGCAGGTCATGTCGCCGATTCAGGGACTCGCAGACGGAACCCATGCTCGGCGGGTCGGTGTCGCGCGGGTGCTGGTCGGGCATCGTCGCCAGGTGGCCGGTGTACGACGGCAGGCAGTTGTGGCAGCCGGCCTTGTGGTTGACGGAGCGGACGAGGGCGGCCTTATGCATCCACTTCGCCATGCGCGGTAGGTGTTCGCAGATGTGAATGCCGGGGGCACTGGTGGCGGCGGGCTTGAACTCGCCGCGCACCTCGGCGGGGGCGGCGGGCTTCATGTCCCACATGTCCTGCGTGGCGGCGCCGCCGAGGAGGTAGAGGAGGACGACGCTCTTGGCCCGCCCCGGCCTGCCGTTGCGCGCCCGCGCCGTCTCCTCGGCGGCGAGCAGGTTCGGCAGAGTGAAGGCGCCGCCGAGGAGCGACAGGGCTCCGGCCTTGAGCGTTTCGCGTCGCGTCAGGCCGTCGCAACAGCGGCGCGGGCTGCCGAGCATCGTAATCATCGCGAACCCTCCTGTCCGACGGGGGCGGGGGTGGAGCCGCTACGAATCCCATACTCGGTTCCCGTCGTGACTCAGTAAAGCTCGAACATGTGTTCGCCGCCGTGGGCCGGGTTGCCGATAAGGCGGTGCGCCCGCATGTCAACGACGAAGTCGAGATACTCCAGGGGAATTTGGCCGATCAGCACGGGGTTGTCGTCCGGGAGTTCCATCACGTCCGTCGGACACTCTCGGCCCTGGATGACGAGACGAACCGGGCCGTAAATATCGACATCGGCCCGGCCCGTGGTGCTCGTCACGCGCTTGGTGTACTTCTTGGCGAGGCCGAGCTGATCGATCAGCCGCCGAGGCAGCGACAGGAGCGTGGCCCCGGTGTCGGCGAGGGCGTCGCTGACGGTGACGCGCCGGACCTGGTCGGCGGCGCGCACGCCGAGCTTCACTGCCACGAGGTCTTCCAAGTTCTCGATCGTCGCCTCGGTGAGGACGCGGCCCATCGTTTCGACCCCCATGACGGCGGCCTTTCTCGGTGAGACGTTCGTGGCGGAAGGCGCGATTCATCATAACAGGTCTCGCCTTCTCGAGTCCAAAAAGAGACGCCTGCCCGTCGGTCTTCCTGCCGTTGTGGCAGGGTGTCACAGGCGTGTGTGGGGGTGTCACGGGGTGTCATCGGGTGTCAGGGGGTGTCACGGGGGTGTCACCGGCACCGCCTTTTCCGTGACACCCCCCCGGAAGGCCGTCGCTACTCCTCGACGCGAACGGCGTAGAACCCCGCCTCGCCCGTCCCGAGGCGCGACGACCCCGCCAGAGCCTTCGCGTCGCCGGTGAACAGCCAGCCCTTGAACGTCTGCTCCGAGCGCGGAAACGTCACCGTGAACTCGATCGCGTGATTCGGCACGCCGACGCGGCCGCGCACCTCGTACTTCTCGCCGTCCTTGTCCGAATAAAGAGCCCCGGTCACGTCGCCGTCGTCGGCGACCTTCAACGTCAGCTTTCCGGAGCGGCGGCCGTCGTCGTGGAGCCGGTAGGTGCCGTTGAAGAGCCGCGCCTCAAACTTGTCGCCGACGACGACCTTGTCCGCCTTCTTCGGCGCCGCGTCGGGCAGCGGCTTCGTCACCAGGTACAGCTTCGCCTTGCCGAGCGGCTCGACGAAGACCTTATCGCCGTCGGCGACGAAGCGCAGGTCGCCGCCCAGCGCCTCGGGCACGACCTGCCCCAGGTCGAGGCTGAAGCGGAAGCCGGGGAAGAGGCTGACGTTGCTCGACCCGGCCTGAACTGCCTGCTCGCGACCTTCCTTGTAGGTGACGAAGCGCTCGACCAGGAGCATCGGCAGCGACTTGCCGGCGTCGACCTTTTGCCGCGCCGACTGCACGAGCAGCTTGGCCCAGCGGTCGTCGTTGGTCCGGACGACGACGAGGGTGCCGGATAGACCGGGCAGCAGGCGGTCGTGGTCGAGGATCTGGTCGGGCGTGAGTTGCTTGACGTCCTTGACGCCGTCGGCCGACGGCACCTTGGCGAGGACGGGGTTGGTGTAGAGGTCGAAGGCGTCGGCGGCGCGGGCGGACGGCACGGCGAGGACGAGGAACACGACGGCAAGCGGACGAGGCATGGGAGTCTCCTGACGGCGCGGGCGAGGCGCAGGTCATGCTATCGCGCGCGGAGACGCGCCGCGAGAACTGCCCCGCCCTTCCTCCCTCCGCATATGCGAGTTAGAATCAGACAGCAGACAGCGCGGCGCGGCTCGAAGGAAGGGACCCTCGCAATGACGAACGGCAGCGGCAAGCTGGTCGGCATCGACCTCGGCACGACCTATTGCGCCATCGCCACCCTCGACGACCAGGGGCACCCGGTCACGCTCCCCAACGGCGACGGCGACATGCTCACCCACAGCGCCGTCCTCCTCGACGGCGACGACGCCGTCGTCGGCCAGGCGGCCCTCGACGTCGCCCTCGAACAGCCCGACCGCGTCGCCACCCTCATCAAGCGGCGCATGGGCCACGCCAGCTACGGCCGCCCCGTCGCCGGCCAGGAGTTCCGCCCGGAAACCCTCTCCGCGATCATCTTGCGCAAGCTCGTCCAGGACGCCGAGCACCGCATCGGCCCGGTCAAGAAGTGCGTCATCACCGTCCCCGCTTACTTCGACGACACGCGCCGCAAGGCGACCAAGGACGCCGGCCGCATCGCCGGCCTCGAAGTCCTCGACATCCTCGACGAGCCGACCGCCGCCGCGCTGGCCTACTCGTTCCAGCCGCCGCGCCGGGCCGGCGAATTTCATCCCGACACCGTACTGCCCGGCGAGTCGCGCAACGTCCTCGTCTACGACCTCGGCGGCGGCACCTTCGACGTCACCCTCGTCCGCCTCCAGCAGGGCCGCTTCCAGGCGCTGGCCATCGAGGGCGACGTGCGCCTCGGCGGCAAGGACTGGGACGACCGCATCGTCGATTTCGTCGCCCAGCGCTTCGTCCAGCAGCACGGCGACGACCCGCGCGCCGACCCGAAGTCGCTGACCAACCTCGCCTCCGCCGCCGAGCGGGCCAAGCGCACCCTCAGCAAGTTGGCCCAGGCGACGCTCACCTGCACGCACAACGGCAAGGTGTTGTCGGTGACGCTGACGCGCGACGAGTTCGAGGGGCTGACGTCGGACCTGCTGGTGCGGACGCGCTTCACCTGTCAGCAGGTGCTGCGCGAGACGGGGCTGGCGTGGGACCAGGTCGACCGCATCCTGCTCGTCGGCGGTTCGACGCACATGCCGATGACGGTGCGGATGCTGCGCGACCTGACGGGCCGCGAGCCGGACAGCTCGCTGGCGGTCAGCGAGGTCGTCGCCCGCGGCGCCGCCCTGCACGCCGGCATCGTCGCCGCGCGGAACGCCGACGACGCGCAGCTGCTCGGCCCCGGCGTCGCCGCAATGCTGGCCGGCGTCGTCGAGATCAACGTCAACTCGCACAGCCTCGGCGTCGAGGTGCGCCAGGTCGCCGAGCGCGTCAACGACATCCTCGTGCCCAAGAACACGCAGCTGCCGACCTCCGCCAGCCGCGTCTACTACACGGTGAAAGAGGGGCAAGTCCACGTCCGCGTGAAGGTGTTGCAGGGCGAGGCGCAGCAGGCCGACGCCTGCATCCCGGTCGGCGAGTGCTGGATCGAGGAGCTGCCGGCGAACCTGCCGAAGGGGGCGCCGATCCAGGTGCGCTGCGGCGTCGGCAGCAACGGCCTCATCGACGTGATGGCGCTCGACATGACGAGCGGCAAAATGGCCCGCGCGGAGATCCACCGCTCCAGCGGACTTGAGGAGGAGCAAATCGCCCAGCAGGCGGAGTGGGTGCGCGGGCTGAAGATCCAGTAGATAAGGAAGAGGATCTAAATTACTCGAATTATCGTTTCGCGCGTCCTAACTCGCCGAGTCCCTGGAAGACGACGTAAAACACCGGCACGAAGAACACGGACAGCGTCGTCGCGGCGACCATGCCGCCGAAGACCGCCGTGCCGAGCGACTGCCGGCTCGCCGCCCCCGCCCCCGTCGCGAACACCAGCGGCAGCACGCCGAGGATGAACGCGAACGACGTCATCAGGATCGGCCGGAAGCGCATCCGCACCGCCGCCGGCCAGGGCACCAGCAGGCCGACGACGGCGGCGTAGGCGTGTTCGACGCGGGCGTACACCGCGTTGAAGGCGCGGCTGAAGACGTTGCGCCGCTCCGGCGGCTTGCGCAGGTAGCGGGCGCTGCGTTGACGGCGCTGATGAAGGCCGTCGCCGCGATCGTCAGGGCGAACTGGCGGTACAGCTGCCCGGTGATGCCGCCCAGGAACGCCGTCGGCAGGAAGACCGCCATGAGCACCAGCGTGATGCCGATGACCGGGCCGGTGACTTCTTGCATCGCTTTAATCGTCGCCTCGCGCGGCGCCTCGCCGCGCTCGATGTGGTGGGCGGCGTTCTCGACGATCACGATGGCGTCGTCGACGACGATGCCGATGGCCAAGATCAGGCCGAACAGCGTCAGCAAGTTGACCGTGAAGCCGAGGACCGCCAGGAAGGCGAAGGCGCCGACGATCGTCACCGGCACCGTCGTCGCCGGCACCAGCAGCGCCCGCCAGCTCTGGAGGAAGACGAGGATGACGACCAGCACCAGGGCGCCGGCCTCGAACAGCGTCAGGTAGACTTCGTGGACGGCGGCCTCCACGAAGCGCGTCGTGTCGAAGGGGATGTCGTAGGCCATGCCGGGCGGGAACGACGGACGGAGGCGCTCCATCGCGGCGCGCACCGCGCGGGCCACGTCGAGGGCGTTGGATCCGGGGAGTTGATAGACCAGCAAACTCGCCGACTCGCGGCCGCCGACCTGCGAGAACTGGTCGTAGCTCTGGGCGCCCAGCTCGACGCGGGCGACGTCGCGCAGGAAGGTGTTGCGGCCGTTGGCGCCGGTCTTGACGATGATCCCCTCGAACTGCTCGACGTCGGCGAGGCGGCCGAGGGTCGTGACGGTGTACTGGAACGCCTGCCCCGACGGCGCCGGCGACTGGCCGAGCTGCCCGGCGGCGACTTGCACGTTCTGCTCCTGGAGGGCGGCGACGACGTCGCGCGGCGCCATGCCGCGGGATTGCAGCTTGTCGGGGTCGAGCCAGACGCGCATGGCGTAGGAGCCGGCGCCGGAGACGTTGACGTCGCCGACGCCGGGGACGCGGCTGATGTCGTCGCGGAGGCGCAAGGTGGCGTAATTGGACAGGAACAGGCCGTCGAGGCTGCCGTCGGGCGAGGTGAGCGCCACGGCGAGGACGATGCTGGTCGATTGCTTGCGGACGGTGAGGCCCTGGCGGCGCACCTCTTCGGGCAGCTGCGGCTCGGCCAGCGACAGGCGGTTCTGCATGCGCACCTGGGCCTGGTCGAGGTCGGTGCCGATCTCGAAGTTGATCGTCAAGGAGTAGCTGCCGTCGCTGGCGGACGTGCTGGACATGTAGGCCATGCCCTCGACGCCGTTGATCTGCTGCTCGACCGGAGCGGCGACGGTGTCGGCGACGACTTGGGCGTCGGCGCCGGGGTAGGCGGCGCTGACGCGCACCGTCGGCGGCGTGATCTGGGGGTAGCGCTCCACCGGCAGGCGGTACAGGGCGACGACGCCGAAGAGGATCGTCACGACGGCGATGACGTTGGCGAAGATGGGGCGGTCGATGAAGAACTTGGAGATCATGACCCGCTCCCCCCCGCCCGCGGCGTCTCCTCGCGCGCCTCGACCTTCGCCCCCGGCCGCGCCTTTTGCACCCCGTTGACGATGACGCGGTCCTCCGCCTTCAGCCCCTCTTCGACGGCGACAAGTCCCTTGACCGTCGCGCCCGTCTTGACCAGGCGCTGCTCGACGGTGCCGTCCTCGGCGACGACGAGGACGAAGCGGCCGCGCTGGTCGACTCCGAGGGCCTCCTCGGGGACGAGCAGGCGCGGCTTCGCCTTGCCGATGGGGACGCGGACGACGACGACCCCTTCCTTGAAATGGATCTTCTGGAGGAAGCCCTTAACGCGGGCGCGGATCTCGACCGTCTCGACGGCGTCGATGCGCCCCGTGAAGTCGCGGAAGTCGGTGATGTCGCGCTGGACCGGCCGGGCCACGGTGACTTGCGGCGTCGGCGTCGGGGGCGGCGCAGAGCCGCGGCGGCAGCCCGCGAGCGCCAGAAGGAGTAACAAGAAGGCGAGGAGTCGGAGCGTCGGCATAGCACGGCCCTGAGACTCGCCGAGGCGGCGCCGGCCCGTTTTGGGGCGACGCCGTTTCGGAGACGACCGCTTCGGTGCGCAGAAGCCGTGCCGGGCGACGGCGAACCCTTAGCGCAGCTCGTCCTCAACCAATCGCCGGGCGAACGAAGCTCCGAGGACAGTGCCCATCTTACGGCCGCCGGTCCCCAGCCAGGTACGCCGCCCCATCCGGAGGAACAGCGGCCCGCCCTTCGTGTACGGGCGCCGCCCTGCCAGTCTTCTCACAGGCTCGCGCAAACCCAGGGCAGCGGCTCGTTCGAGCGTTTGTCGGTCGTGTTCCAAGGTGTACTCGCGCTCCGCGGTGCCGTCGCTGAAGTACGTCGTGCCGGGGTCGCGGGGAAAGGCGAGGGCGTGGCGGCCCGTGTCGGTCCGGCGGATGCGTCCCGCCCGCTCGCCAGGGAAGAGAAAGGCGGCGCCCTCGCGGCCGTGGACGTCGACGCCGGGAACGAGGTCGGCGCACCACACGCCCGCGGCGACGTAGACCCAGCCCTCGTAGCGCCGCCCGTCGGCCTCCAGCCAACCGTCGCTGACGGCGGTCACGCGGCCGCGTACCGGCGCCGGTTCCAGGATCGCTGAGGGGGGAACGAACAGCAGCGGCTCGGGTCGGCCGTCGTCGTGCGTCAGGGTGACGGTGCGGATGCCGTAGAGTCGGTCGAGAAGGGGAAGGGCGCGGTGATGATGTTCGCGCAGTTTCGCGCCGGCCCAGCGCTCGGCGAACAGGCCGGCGGCGGCGGGCGAGGCGGCGCCGGGAAGGGCCGCGTCGAACACCACGGCCTCGATCCCGCGGTCGCGCGCGGCGGCCGCGGCGAGGGAGCCGAACAGACCGCCTCCGACGACGAGCAGCGTGGGCATGGTGGGTACAGAACCCGCCGCTTGCGGCTTCGCGTTCGCGCCGTGCGGGCGGCGCGGATGCGAAGCCGCAAGCGGCTCCTTTATCGATCCGTCCAGTGCATGGTGACGACCGTCGGCGCGTCCGGCGCCTTCGCGCCGACGTCGATCAGCAGTTCGTTCTTGTTGATCTTCTTGACGTGCTTCTGGTCCTCCAGGAATTCGTCGGCGCTGAGCAGGTCTTCGTAGACGCTCGGCACGGCGTAGTGCATCGGCAGGATGTAATAGCGCGGCTTCAGCTGCTCGACGACTTTTTTGGCGTCGGTGCCGTTGAGCGTGTAGACGCCGCCGACCGGAATCATGAGGATGTCGACCGCGCCAATGGCCTTCACCTGCGCCTCAGTCAGCAGATGGCCGAGGTCGCCGAGGTGAACGATGCGGAAGCCGTCGACCTCGATCACCAGCACCGCGTTGAGCCCGCGGCGCATGCCGCTCACGTCGTCGTGGTAGGTGCCGACCGTCTGCACATGGACGTCCTTGAACTTCTCGTCGAGGTTGTTCCAGGTCGCCTTGCGGATGTCGCCCTTGAGCCCATCCAGGACCTTCGCCTTTTTGAGGTTCTTGACGACGTCGTAGCGCGTGTGGTCGGTGTGGAAGTGCGTCGTCAGGACCAGGTCGGCGTCGACCGACTTGGGGCCGAAGTTCTCGATGCCGTGCGGGTCGATGACGATGCGCGTGCCGGCGCTGGAGCGGATCTCGAAGAACGACTGGCCTTGCCAGCGGATCGACAGCTGCTTGGCGTCCTGGGCGGGCGCGGCGGCGGTGAGGGCGAGGACGGCGAGGACGGGCGTCAGGAAGCGAATCATGGGGGAGACTCCTCGGGGGGACAGGGCGGTCATTCGGCGGCGCCGTCTTTGGCCTCGTCTTCCGGCGGCGGCGGGTTGAGGCCGCGGTTGACGGCTTCGAGGAGGCGTTCCATCGCGAACGGCTTGCGGATGTAGTCGATGACGCCGAGCCACTCGGCATACGCCTTGTGACGGCTGCCCTCGTTGGCGGTAATCATAATGATGGGCGGGGCGTCTTTCTTGTCGCGGAAGTGTTCCAGGACGGGGTAGCCGCCCATGCGCGGCATCATCATGTCGAGGATGACGAGGTCGGGCCGGTGCTGGTAGACCGCCTGCTTGCCCTGCTGCCCGTCGCGCGCCTGGATGACGCGGTGGCCCTGTTTCTCCAGCACGGCCCGCAGGCCGTCGCTCAACTCGTAGTCATCATCGACGACCAGGATCACCTTTTGTTCCGCCATGTCTGTCGTCCTCGTCAACGAGGGATGAGCCGGGGGCCGGAAGGCCGGTGGGAGGTTTTATCTTACCAGGGCGCCGGGGACGTCACAAGAAGCGCCGGCGAAACGCCGCGCGGCTCGGGCGCTTGACCCCCTCCTCGGCACGGGATACCATTGCGAGACGAGGAGAGGGGCTGCCGGCCTCGCTCCCGCCACCCACCCGCCCTCCCGCCTGCCACCCGCGCCTGCCTGCCCGAGGCTCCTTCCTCAGGGGCCGAGAGACACACCAAGGAGTCACATCGATGCGAAGGGACCGTATGCGTGTCGCCTGGGGACCGCGCCGCGGCGCGGCCGCGCTGGTCTTGCTCGCCTCCTTGTGCGGCGGCGAGGCGGCGCGCGCGCAGCAGCAACTCCCCGGCAACGCCCTGCCGAATCCTCGCCTCGCCACCCTCGTCCCGCCCGGCGCCAAGGCCGGCACGAGCGTCGAAGTGACCTTCACCGGCACCGACCTCGACGAGCCGCAAACTCTTCTCTTCAGCCACCCGTCGATCAAGGCCGAGCCGGTCGTCGCGCCGGCGCCCCCGCCGCCGGCCAAGCCGGCCGACCCGAAGAAGCCGGCTCCGATGCCGCCGCCCAAGCCGCCCGTCGCCAAGTTCAAGGTCGTCCTCGGCGCCGACGTCCCGCCCGGCATCCACGACGTCCGCCTCGTCAACAAGTACGGCGTCAGCAACCCGCGCGCGTTCGTCGTCGGCGACCTCCCCGAGGCCGTCGAGAAAGAGCCCAATAACGACGTCGCCGAGGCCCAACGGATCGAATTGAACAGCACCGTCAGCGGCGCCATTCAGACCCCGCCCGACGTCGATTATTACGTCTTCGCCGGCAAGAAAGGACAGCGCGTCGTCCTCAGCTGTCTCGCCTCCAGCATCGACAGCCGCCTGCACCCGGCCCTGGAGGTGTACGACACCCGAGGGCAGCGCCTCGGCTTCAACCGCCGCTACAACAACAACGACGCCCTCCTCGACGTCACCCTGCCGCAGGACGGCGACTACTACGCCCGCCTCTTCGAGTTCACCCACACACAGGGGAGCGCCGAGCATTTCTACCGGCTGACCGTGTCGACCGCCCCGTGGGTCGACGCCGTCTTCCCGCCGGTGGCGGAGCCGGGAAAAGCGACGCAAGTGACCGTCTATGGGCGCAATCTCCCCGGAGGCGTCGCCGACCCGTCCGCCGTGGTCGACGGCCGCGTGCTGGAGAAGATCACCGCCACGGTCGCGGCGCCGGCCGACCCGCGGGCGCCGGACCGCCTCGCCTTTAGCGGACACCTGCCGCCGCTCGTCTCGGCGCAGAGCGGCTTCGAGTACCGCGTCCGCAACGCCGCCGGCGTCTCCAACCCGTTCCTCATCACCTACGCCCGCGCGCCGCTCGTCCTCGAAGCCGAGCCGAACGACAAGCCCGAGGCGCCGCAGAAGGTGCCGGTGCCGTGCGAGATCGCTGGCCGCGTCGACCGGCGCAACGACCGCGACTGGTACGCCTTCGCCGCGAAAAAGGGCGACGTCCTCGCGATCGAGGTGTTGAGCGACCGCCTCGGGGCGCCGACCGACATGAAGCTCGTCGTGCGCAACCCGGCGACGAAGTCAGACCTCGTTGAGGTCGACGACGCCCCGGCGCCGCCGAACGACGCCGCCGGGCTGAAGTTCTTCGTCCGCACCGAGGACCCGGCGGTCTACCGCTTCACCGCCCCCGCGGACGGCGATTATCTCTTGCTTGTGGTCAGCCAGACGGCCTCGGTCCTCAGCGGCCCGCGTCAGTTCTACCGCGTGCGGATCGCGCCCGAGCATCCCGACTTCCGCCTCGTCGTCATGCCCGGCGACCACATCCGGCCCGACAGCGGCAACCTGCTCCAAGGCGGTCACGAGAGCTTCACCGTCCTCGCCTGGCGTCAGGACGGCTTCGCCGGCGACGTCACCCTGACCGCCGAGGGGTTGCCCAAGGGCGTCACCTGTGCCCCGCAGACGCTCGCCGGCAACCAGCGCGTGACGTCGCTGGTCGTCAGCGCCGCCGCCGACGCGCCGGCGTGGACGGGCACGTTCACCGTCCGGGGGTCGGCGACGGTCAAGGGGAAGGCGGTGACGCACGAGGCGCGGCCGGGGGGCATCACCTGGGCGGTGCAGCCGGGGCAGAACATCCCGACCGTCAGCCGCCTCGACCGCTCCCTGGCGCTGGCGGTGCGCGACAAGGCGCCGTTCGCCCTGACGACGAGCCTCGACAAGCCGGCGCTCGCGCAGGGCGACAAGGCGACGCTGGCGCTGAAACTGGCCCGGCTGTGGCCCGACTTCAAGCAGCCGCTCCAGGTCGTTCTGATGGACCCGATCCCGAATATCCAGTTTAACAACAACCAGCCGATGCCGCTCGCCCAGGGCAAGGACGACGCCACGTTCCCCGTCGTCGTCAGCGCCGGCGCCGCGCCGGGGACGTACAACCTCGTCCTGCGGGCGACGGCGCAGGTGGCTTACAACAAGGACCCGACGGCGAAGCAGAAGCCGAACGTGAACGTCGTCCAGGCGTCGGCGCCGCTGACGATCACGATTCTCCCGAAGACCGTCGCCACGGTGGCGCTGACGCTGCCCAACCCGAACCTGAAAGTCGGGGCGCGGGCCGATGTCGTCATCAAGGTGGCGCGGCAGTACGACTACGCCGGCGACTTCAAGGTACAGCTCGTCCTGCCGCCGAACCTGACGGGCGTGACGGCCGACGAGGTGGTCATTCCCGCCGGCAAGGACGAGGCGAAGCTGGTGCTGAAGGCGGCCGCCGACGCGGCGCCGGGGCCGCGCAACGGCCTCGTCGTCCGGGCGACGGCGCTCGTCAACGGCAAAGTGCCGATCGTGCAAGAAGCGAAGTTCAACGTCAACGTCGTGAAATAATGCCGCGCGCGGCTTCGCAATCGCGAAGCCGCGCGCGGCCTACGGAGACCCGCCGCATGCGCTCCCTCCTGCCCCTCTCCCTCCTTACCCTCCTCCCCACCCTCGCGCCCGCCCAGGACGAAAAGAAGCCCGCCGTGCAGCCCATCAAGGTCGTCGCGCTCGCTCGCAAGGAGCCGATCGTCTACGAAAAAGACATCGAACCGATTTTCGTCAACAAGTGCGCCTTCTGCCACAGCGGCAACGTTAAGGAGGGGCGCTTCGACGTCAGTTCCTACGACACCGTCCTCAAGGGCGGCAAGCGCGGCAAGCCGGTCGTGCCCGGCAAGTCGGCGGAGAGCCTCCTCGTCCGACTCGCCGGCAAGACCGAGAAGCCGTCCATGCCGCCCAAGAATGAGGAGCCGCTGGCGCCCGAGGAACTCGCCCTCCTCAAATTGTGGATCGACCAGGGGGCAAAACCGCCGGTCAGCACCGGGCCGAGGGAGCGGCCGAAGATCGTCGTCGGCGCGCCGCCCGCGAGCGTCCACCCGGTCCGCGCCCTGGCCGTCAGCCCCGACAAGGCCGCCGTCGCCGCCGGCCGCGGCAACCAGATCCACGTCTACGACGCCGTCACCGGCAAGTACGTCCGCTCCCTGTTCGACCCGGCGCTCAAGGCGCCCGACGGCAAGCCGGTCAGGGCGGCGCACCTGTCACTCGTCGAGGCGCTGGCCTACGCGCCCGACGGCAAGCTCCTCGCCAGTGGCGGCTACGGCGAAGTGACGCTCTGGGACGTCGCCGCCGGCACGCCGCGCCAGAGGCTGACCGGCTTCGCCGCCTCGGTCGTCGCCCTGGCCTTCTCGCCGGACGGCAAGCTCCTCGCCACGGGCGGAGGGGCGCCGACCGAGGACGGCGAGATCAAGGTCTTCGACGTCGCCTCCGCCAAGCAAGTGCTGGACATCAAGAACGGCCACAGCGACACGGTCTTCGGCGTCAGCTTCAGCCCCGACGGCAAGCTGCTCGCCTCGTGCGCCGCCGACAAGTTCGTCAAGGTCCACGAAATCCCCTCCGGCAAGTTCGTCAAGTCGTTCGAGGGGCACACGCACCACGTCCTCGACGTCGGCTGGAAGGCGGACGGCAAGCTGCTCGCCAGCGCCGGCGCCGACAACGTCGTCAAGGTCTGGGACTACGAGAAGGGCGAGCAGTCGCGGACGATCAACGCGCACCAGAAGCAGGTGACGCGGCTCGTCTTCGCTGGCAAGACGGGTCAGTTCGCGACCTGCTCCGGCGATCAGATGGTGAAGATGTGGAACGTCGATAACGGCGGCAACACGAGGAACTTCGGCGGCGGCAAGGACTTCCTGTACGCGCTTGGCGTCAGCGCCGACGGGACGGTCCTCGCGGCCGGCGGCGAGGAAGGGGTCGTGCGGCTCTACAACGGCAACAACCCGGGGCAGGCGCCGAAGGAGTTGCTGCCGCCGGAGGCCGCGCCGAAGAAATAACACGTTCCGGGGTGGGCGTAGCGCGTTCCGGGGGTGCGCTGCGCGACCCCCCTAGGCATCAAGTTTAGCGGTACTCCAAGCGACTAAAGTCGTTAACTTGATGCCTATGGGGGTCGCGACGCGCATCCCCGGAACGACGACGCTTTCGGTTTGACTTCACGACCGGGGCGGGTATCCTGATCCGTGGGACGGCGCGAGCGCTCCCGTCCCCCTCACCCCCCGCCGCAGGCTCTTTTTCCCCCCGACCCGACGAGCCGTCGGCGGACGACATCAAGGAGGTTCGACCGCTGTGAACCGCCTCCCCTGGCTTGCCTCGCTACGCCATGTGGTGCCCTTCGGCGCCCTCCTCGCCTTCGCGTCATCCCTCGCCGCCGACGACAAGCCGTGGGCCTTCCGTTCGCCGTCGCGCCCTCCCGTGCCCGCCGTTGGGACCGCCGGCGACAGGGGGGCGGCTCGCTCCGCCCTCGACGCCTTCCTGCTGGCGAAGCTGCAAGCGGCCGGGTTGACCTTCGCCCCCGAGGCCGACCGCCGCACGCTGATTCGACGCCTGACCTACGACCTGACCGGCCTGCCGCCGACGCCCGCCGAGGTCGACGCCTTCCTCGGCGATAAGAGTCCGGACGCTTACGACAAGCTCGTCGAACGCCTCCTCGCCTCGCCGCGCCACGGCGAGCGCTGGGCCGCGTACTGGCTCGACCTCGCCCGCTACGCCGAGACGGACGGCTTCAAGTCCGACGACCTCCGCCCCGCCGCCTGGCGCTACCGCGATTACGTCATCCGCGCCTTCAACGCCGACAAGCCCTACGACCGCTTCCTCGCCGAGCAGTTCGCCGGCGACGAGTTGTTCCCCGACGACGCCGACGCCCTCGTCGCCACCGGCTTCCACCGCCACTACCCCGACGAGTACAACGCCGTCAACCTCGAACAGCGCCGGCAAGAGATCCTCAATGACCTCACCGACACCACCGCGGCCGTCGTGCTCGGCCTGACGGTCGGCTGCGCCCGCTGCCACGACCACAAGTTCGACCCCATCTCGCAGGAAGACTACTACCGCTTGCAGGCGTTCTTCGCCGCCTACCAGCCCGCCGAGGTGCCGGTCGGCAAGCGCGAGGAGGTCGAAACTTACCGCCGCGCCCTGCGCGAATGGGAGGAGAAGACCGCCGACGTGCGCCGGAGGATGAAGGAGTTGGAGGAGCCGGTCCGCAAGAACTTCCTGGCGAGCCGCAAGAAGCGGTTCCCGACGGAATACCAGGAGATGTTCGACCTGCCGCCGGAGAAGCGGACGCCGCTCCAGGAGCAGATCGCCTTCATGGTCGGCAAGCAGGTGAACGTCGCCGGCGACGAGGTGGCGAAGTCGATGAAGGGCGAGGTCAAGCAGCGCTGGGAGGATCTGCGCAAGCGGATGAGCGAGGTCGCCCGGCCGAAACCGCCGGCGCCGCCGAGCGCCATGACGCTGACCGACGTCGGCTCAGTCGCGCCGCCGACGCGCCTGCTGAAGCGCGGCGACTGGCGCCACCCCGCCCAGGAGGTCGAGCCCGGCTTCCCGTCGACCTGCGACGCCCGCACCGCGCTGGTGACGCCGAAGGCCGCGACGACGGGGCGACGCTCCGAGCTGGCGCGCTGGCTGACGGCGCCGGACAACCCGCTGACGGCACGGGTGCTGGTGAATCGCCTCTGGCAGCACCACTTCGGCCGCGGCCTGGTGGCGACGCCGAGCGACTTCGGTGCCCAGGGCGAGCCGCCGACGCACCCGGAACTGCTCGACTGGCTGGCGCGCGAGTTCGTCGCCCGCCGCTGGTCGCTGAAGGAGATGCACCGGCTGATGGTGACTTCGGCCGCGTACCGGCAGAGTTGCGGCGGGGACGAGACTGCCGCACGCCTCGACCCGGAGAACCGTCTGTTGGGACACACGAACCGGCGCCGCCTCGAAGGCGAGGCGCTGCGCGACGCCATGCTCAGCGTCGCCGGGCTGCTGAATGCCAAGGCCGGCGGGCCGAGCGTCGCCCCCGAACTGCCGTCGGAAATGGGCGCGACGCGCGGCGGCTGGCCGACCAGCGCCGACCCCGCCGAGCGCGACCGCCGCAGCGTCTACGTCTTCGCCAAGCGCAACCTGCGCTACCCGCTGTTCGGCACCTTCGACGCTCCTGACGCCAACGAAACCTGCGCCCGCCGCTTCACGACGACGACGGCCCCACAGGCGCTGATGCTGCTCAACGGCAAGCTGACGCTCGACGTCGCCCGCGCCTTCGCCGGGCGCGTGCGGAACGAGGTCGGCGACGACCCCGACAAGGTCATCGACCGAGCCCACCGGCTGGCGCTGGGGCGCCTCCCCGACGCCGACGAACGCGCCACGATGCGCGACTTCCTGCGGCACGGGGCGTCCTTCGCGGACGCGGTCGCCGACCTGTGCCACGCGCTGCTCAATCTCAACGAGTTTTTGTATGTCGATTGAGAACAACTCCCTGGCTTCGCGGCGCGACTTCCTGGCCGGCACCGGCTTCGGGGCGCTGGCGCTGTCGGCCTTGCTCGAGCAGGACGCGCGCGGGCGCGAAACGGCAAGCCCGAGCCCGCTCGCGGTGCGCGCGCCTCACGCTGCCACCAGGGCGAAAGCCGTCATCTTCCTGTTCATGGAAGGCGGACCGAGTCACATCGACTTGTTCGACCCGAAGCCGGCGCTGACGAAGCTGCACGGCCAAAAGCTGCCGGCGAGTTTCGGCAACGTCCTCACGCCGATGGGCACCGGCGGCAACACGCTCATGGCGAGCAAGCGGACCTTCCGCAAGCACGGCCGCGCCGGCCTCGACGTCTCCGACTGGCTGCCGCACCTCGCGACGTGTGCCGACGACCTCGCCGTCGTCCGCTCCTGCTGGGCCGACGGCCTCAACCACGTCGGCTCGGTCTGCCAGATGAACACCGGCTCGGTCCTCGCGGGCCGGCCGAGCCTCGGCTCGTGGGTGCTGTACGGCCTCGGCAGCGTGAACCAAAACTTGCCGGGCTTCGTCGTCATGAGCGACGCCGGCGAGCCGACGGGCGGGCCGCGCAACTGGGGCACCGCCTTCATGCCGGCGACCTACCAGGGCACCTACTTCCGCGGCGGCCCGAGCCCGATCCTGCACCTGGCTCCGCCGCCGGACGTCGACCCGCGCCGCCAGCGCGACAAGCTCGAACTCATCAACGCCCTCAACGAGCGCCACCGCCAAGCCCGCCCCGAGGATTCGGAATTGGCCGCGCGCATCAACGCCTACGAGTTGGCGTTCCGCATGCAGGCAACGGCGCCGGAGGCGGTCGACCTGTCCGGAGAAACGGAGAAGACGAAGGAGGATTATGGCCTGAACCGCAAGGAGACGGCCGAGTTCGGCCGGCGCTGCCTGTTGGCGCGGCGGTTGGTGGAGCGCGGCGTGCGCTTCGTGCAGGTCTACTGCGGCGGCGGCAGCCAGTGGGACGCCCACAGCGACGTCGAGGGGAACCACGCACGCCTGTGCCTGCGCAGCGACCGGCCGACGGCGGCGCTCTTGAAGGACCTGAAACAGCGCGGGTTGCTCGACGAGACGCTGGTGGTCTGGGGCGGCGAGTTCGGCCGCACGCCGATGAACGAGGGCGGCACGGGCCGCGACCACAACCCCTACGGCTTCACGATGTGGTTCGCCGGCGGCGGCGTCAAGGGCGGACAGGTGATCGGCACCACCGACGAGATCGGCCTGCGCGCCGTCGAGAACCGCAGCCACGTCCACGACCTGCACGCGACGATCCTGCATCTGCTCGGCTTCGAGCACACGAAGCTGACCTACTTCCACAACGGCCGCGACGAACGCCTCACCGAGAACGCCGGCCGCGTCGTCAGCGCCCTCTTCGCCTAGCGTCACGGCACCATTTCAAACCCCAAGGAGCCGTCATGTCCCCTCGCTCGCGCCGTCCGCTGTTCGTCGTCCTCGCCCTGGCCCTTGTTGCCGCCGGCCCCGCCGACGACGAACCGAAGGCGCCGGCCCCGCTCGCCCGGGTGCGTCACGGCGCTTTCCTACAGACTGTCGGCCTGAAGTACCCGCTGACGTTGGCCGACGGCTCGCAGGCTTACTCGATCGAGCTGCACCCCGCCGGTACGGACAAGGTCGGCGTCAGCCTCGACCTGGCCACGTCGAAGCACAACCTGTTCGGCGACCCCCCTCCGAGGGCGAAGACCGATGCGCTGGAACCGCCGCCGCCGCCGCCGAAGCGGATCGAGGCGACGCTCAAGCCGCACCCGCTGGCCGACCCGGCGAAGCGCGGCCGCCGGCTGTTCCTCGTCGTCGGCGAGGGGCTGGGCGACCGGCTGCTCCTGGTCGTCCCCGAGAAGGACGCCGACGCGTACCGGCTCGTCGTCCGCGACAAGGCGGGCAAGGTCACCGAGGTGATCCCGCTGGAAGTCCAAGAGGCCCGGATCAAGCCGTGCCACCCGGGCTGCTTCCCCGCCGGCACCGCCGTGGCCACGCCCGACGGCACGCGGCCGATCGAGACGATCCGAGCCGGCGACGTGGTGCTGAACGTGCCGTCGGCCGGCGCGTCGGCACCGGTCAAGGTGGCGTCGGTGTTCGTCGGCAACTCGCCGCTGGTGGAAGTGGAAACGGCGGCGGGCCGGCTGGTGACGACGGGCAAGCAGCCGCTGGCCCTGGCCGACGGCGGCACCAAGGGGGCGGCGGACCTGACGGCGGGCGACACGATCCTGCGCTGGCAGGACGGCAAGGCGGTGTCGACGAAGGTGCGCGGCGTGAAACCGTTGGCGGAGCCGGGCCGCGTGTTCAACCTGGTGCTGGAGGTGCGCGGCACGTTCCTCGCGAACGGCTACCTGGTGCGCAGCAAGCCGCCGGCGGAGTGAGTGGCCAATCCCAGGGCCGTGTTGTTCGTCCGAGTACACGCCGTGCGCGACTCGGACGAACAAACGGCCTCCGTTCCGAATGCCATTAAGTTAAGGGGGTAATGGCTGAGTTGGGCTTCGAGAAAGCCTGAAAACAAGGCGTTTTCGCAAGCCCAAGCTCTTCAGTAAGCCCTTAACGTAATGGCCTTCGTGCCCGTCCCCTTTTCCGGCTAGCTCACCTGCCCGGCCCGCTCGGGGAGCTACGAATCCCGAAAAGCCGTCATGCCCCGCCGGTCAGGTGCAGCGCCTGGTTCGGCGTCTGGGCTACGGATCTCCATACCCTTAACGAGGCCGCTCTCGAACCGATAGGCGTGCCGCACAACCACATCGACGACCACAGCCCCGGAGCGGTCGCGGACGACCTGATGGACATCGACCACGACCTCGCCACGACCATGCGTGAACCGCAGCGGCTCGACGCGGGGATCGACCACGCCCCATTGCCGGGTCCAGTAGGCGCGGACTTGGTCGTGACCGTAGACGTACCCGCCTTCCATGCCGTTGGGCCATTCCACGTCCGGCCACATGGTCGCCAGGACGGCGTCGATGTCGCGGGCGTTGAAGGCCGCGTAGGCCCGCCGCAGAAGCTGCTCGCGTGCGGCTGTGTCGTCATCCATCCGGTGCGCCCTCCGTCGCCGAACGACCAAGCTCACCTGCCGGGGCCGCCTCAAGTGAGCTTGAAGTCCCAGAAACCAACATGGCGGCCCCGGTCAGGTGCAGCGGTGGGTTCGGCCATCTACGCGCTCCCGGCGGCATCAAGGATGTCGCCGCTGAATACGCCCGTGACTTCCGAGACGCGGAACAACGCGACGAGGACTTCGGAACCGCCGACCCGAGACAGAATGCCGTAGGAGCCGTAGTCGGTCGGGTTCGCCGCGTTCGGCACATACTGCAAGGCGTGGCCGTACACGGTGACGGTACGCTTGTCGCGTAACAGCACGGTGAACTTGCTCGCGTCGACGACGGGGCTTGCCAGGGGCCTCACATCAAGGCGCTGCTCGGAGGGGGTGTTCGTGAACGCGACGTGCAAGGCCGCCGACGGGTTGGTACGCAAGGAGAGTTCGCCCTCGCCGCGGTAGGGCGTGACGGAGTCGGGGCTGCTCTGGTTGCAGAGCGCAGCGATCCGGGCCAGCAGGGCGCGGAAGGCCGATTTCTGGAGTGGCACTTCGATGGCATCTTGCGCCGCCCCGCCGGCCGGGCGGACGTAGCAATGACTATTCTGAAAGTCGAGCCGGAGCGGTTGGTGCCGACAGAACGCCAGGAAGTCATCGGCAAGCCCGACGACCCCGCGGGGGGTGGGCTTGAACACCTGGCGGACGCGCTCAGGAAAGGGGATGGCAGGGCTCAAGAGACTCTCCAACTCCCGCTGGATCTCCCGCGCCCGCTCGAGGCGCTCGGAAAGGGGGATGGCGGGTTTCATGTGACGCTCCGGATTTGTGCCGACCTCACCACCACCTCCCAGGCCGCCGTCAGCTCCTCGAGACCGGAACCGGGGTCGAACTGAATCAACCCTTGGCTGAGTGGAAACCACTCGGTGGCTGCTTTCCGGACGATCTCGTCCGGCACTTCCAATACCAGGATAACAGCCCCGCCCTCGTCCGGGAACTCCCTGGCCTTCCCACGGGCGTACTCGTCCGGCATCCCGAAATGGAACGGACCTGATTCGAGGTACATCGAGAAGCCGTCTTCCGTCGCCTGCCCACCGGGTTCGCGGAAACGCGGGTCCGGCCCGAGATCGAGGATTTGTTCGGCCCTTCGTCGGGTAGTTCCGTGCAGCAAGATCATGTTGCTGGTACACCGTCGCCGTTCGTCAACCACCAGCCACACGGTTCGATGTACTGATTGACCCGACCATCGGCTCTGCCTCTGCGGGTCGGGTAAGAGAGCGGCGTCACCGCCGCTCCCTCCCCTAAGAACCGTACGTGCGAGTTTCCCCGCATACGGCTCAAGCCTTCACAAACGCCCCTCGCGGGACGCAGCCTAGTTCACCACCAATCCCTCACTGTGGACCT
>JBBROG010000048.1:0-39033 GCA_038229635.1 Gemmatales bacterium | reverse complement strand
GCGCCTCCAAGGCGCGGGTGCGAAGCCGCAAGCGGGGGACATTCCCTTTTCCCAGGAGGAGCCCTCATGGCTCGCACGCTCGTCGTCTGCGCCGTGCTCGTCGCATGGCCGTTCTCGGCCCCCGCGCAAGAGACCGTCATCAAACTGACGGTCCGGCCCGCCGACGCCCCGAAGCCGGCTCTGAAGTATCAGCTCCTGCCGGAGTTGCGCGAGATGAACCCCGGCAACCCGATTCAGGGGTATATGAAGTGCTTCATGGAGCAGAACCACTTCTTCTTCAACAAGCAGTCGGAGGAGGACCGCGACAAGTGGCTGGCGGCGCCGCTGAAGGAGCTTCCCCTGGAGAAGCTGCGCAACTACGGGAGCGGCGCCCTCCGCCAGGCCGACGACGCCGCCCGCCTTGACACGCCCGACTGGCAGATCCTCCTCAAGGCCAAGAGCGAGGGCGTCCACCTGCTGCTGCCGGAAGTGCAGCAGATGCGCCGCGTGGCCGCCGCCCTGAAGGTGCGCTTCCGCGCCGAGGTCGCGGACGGCCGCCTCGACGACGCGCTCGTCACCGCCAAGACGATGTTCGGCATGGCGCGCCACCTGGGCGACCACCCCACGCTCATCGGCGACCTCGTCGGCGTCGCGGTCGCCAGCCTCGCCGTCGGCCCCCTCGACGAGATGCTCGGCCAGCCCGGCTGCCCGAACCTCTACTGGGCGCTGACCGACCTGCCGTCCCCCTTCCTCGACCTCCGCAAAGGGAGGCAGGACGGACGAGTGATGGCGCTGAGTCTGTTTGCCCACCTCGACGAGACGTCGCCGATGACGCCGGCGCAGCTCGCCAAGGTCGTCGCGGTGTTCCAAAAAGCGCTCCAGTACGACGACCCGGCAAAGGCCGTCCGGACCTGGGCGGAGGCTCGGGCGAAGGACGAGGCTCACGTCGCCGCCGCCCGGACTCGCCTTCTCGACTACGGCTCGGCGGAGGCGCGCGTCAAAGAATTTTCTCCTTTGCAGGTCGTCCTGCTCGACGAGAAGCGCGCTTTCGAGGTGCGGCGCGACGAGTTGGTGAAGACCGTCGCGCTGCCCTTCTGGCAGGCCGAGAAGCTGCTTCCCGCCCCGCCGAAGGGCAAGGGCGAGAGCCTGCTCGGGGAACTGGTGTCCGAGGGCGTCCATAACGTCCACCGCGCCCAGGCTCGGCTCGACCAGCGCCTCGCGATGTTGCGCCTCGTCGAGGCGGTCCGCATGTACGTCGCGACGCACGACGGCAAGTTGCCGACGGCGCTGTCCGACGTCACGGTGCCGCTGCCGGACGACCCCGTCACGGGCAAGCCGTTCGTCGTCACGTTCGACGGGCAGACGTCGCGGGTTGTCATAAAGGGATCGCCGCCGCGCGGGCAGGAGAAAGTCGCGTCCTTCAACGTGCGCTATGAGGTGACGTTCGCGCAATGAGGAGTTTCGTCCGGGCCGCGCACGCGCGTGTCCGTCCGAGCCGCGCACGGAGCGTACTCGCGGAGTAAGCGGCCCGACGCCGCGGAGAAGGCCGCTTACTCCGCTGCGCTCCGTGCGCGGCTCGGACGATGCGAACAACGTGTTTCACGATCCTTTATTACGGCAGCGTGCGCGCCACGCGGAAGCCGAGGTCGGTGGCGCGCGTTTCGGGCTTCAGCTTTAGGCGGGTGCCCCCCGGCTTGCGCAGGGCCGCCGTCGTGTCGCTCCAGCCGCCGCCGCGGGCCACGCGGTCGTTTCCGGCGGCAGGTCCCGTCGGGGGCGTGGACGGCCCCACCTCGTTCGCGTAGCGGTCCCAGCACCACTCCCAGACGTTGCCCCACAGGTCGTGCAGCCCGCGGCCGGACGCCTTCTTCCCGCCGACCGGCCGCGGCCCGTCCGCATCCTCCCGCAGCCAGGCGTGGAGGCGCAGCTCCGCGTCGGCACTCGGCAACAGCGCCGGCGCGCCGCCGCGCGCGGCGTACTCCCACTCCGCCTCCGTCGGCAGCCGATAGCCGTCGACGTCGACGTCGCACTCCCAGCCGCCGCCGAGGCGGTCCGACTGCTTGTAGCACGGCGGCTTGCCGTCGCGCTCGCTCAGCCAGTTGCAGAAGATGAGGGCCTCGTCCCAGGTGACACACACCGCCGGCGTCGTCGCGGCGGCGTCGGGCGGCTGATTGTCCCACGAGGCCCCGCGGACCCGCTGCCGCGTGCCGTCCCGCTGCACCACGTCCGACTCGACCGCGACCGGCGGCTGATAGCCCTTCGCCTTGGCGAACTGCAAGAACTGTTCGTGCGTCACCTCCGTGGTGGCGATCTCGAAACGGCGCCGGATCGACAGAGAGGTCCGCGGCGCCCCGTAGGACGGCGCGAACGGCCCGGCGGGGAGGGGAACCAGCGCCATGTTCAGCGCCGGAACCTGGCGCGGCCCGTCGTCGTTCGCCGCGTCCCCGGTGAGTCGGTCGCGCAACAGGAAGAGGATGCCGCCCACAGACGTCAGGACGATCAGCAGCAACAGGCCGGCGCAGTTGGCCGCGGTCCGGAACAGCCGCGCGAAGAACCCCGGCCGCGGGGGCGGCTGGGGCACCCTCGCGGGCGCGGGTGCCGCCGGCCGGGCCGGGGTGGGCAGCATCTCCGTCGGGGTGCCGGCCGCCGCCCTCGGGGACGGCGGGGGCATCGGCACCGGCGGCGGCGGCGGGGGAATCAGCCCGACCGGCGTCAGGGTGCCGGGGGTCAGCGCGAACGGCTGGAGCGCGTCGGCCAACTCGGCGGGCGTCTGGTAGCGGTGTTCGGGCTTCTTCGCCATCATGCGCGCCAGCACCGCCGACACGCCGGGCGGGATGTCGGGCCGTCGCGCCGCCACCGGCTCCGGCTGGAGCTGCATGTGCTGGACCATGACCTCCAGCAGCGAGTTGCCGGTGAACGGCGGCTTGCCACTCAGCAGACAGTAGAAGGTGCAGCCGAGGCTGTAGATGTCGGAGCGGATGTCGATTTGCAGGCTGTTGCTGGCCTGCTCCGGCGACATGAACTCGGGGGTGCCGACGACGAAGCCTTCGCGCGTCAGCGGCGTGTGGCCGGGGAGCGGCGGGCCGTCGTAGTTCTGGGCCTCGATGAGGCGGGCCAGGCCGAGGTCAAGGATTTTCACGATCGGCGGGGTCGGCCAGCCCGGCGGCGTGCCGGGGTGCGGCCCGTCGCGCAGCTGGCTGGAGGCCGAGGCGTCGCGGGCGGCGCGGCGCGGGGCGACGATCAGGTTGCCGGGCTTGATGTCGCGGTGGACGACGCCCTCCTCGTAGGCGTGTTCCAGGCCGAGCGCCGCCTGGCGCATGATCTCGCAGGCCAGCGCGACCGGCGGCAGACCGCAGGTGCGCATCAGGGCGGCGAGGTCCCAGCCCTCGACGTACTCCATGACGAGGAAGCAGCGCTCGCCCTCCTCGGCGGCGTCGAAGGCCATGACGATGTTCGGGTGGACGAGCCGGGCGGCGCTGCGGACTTCGCGGAGGAAGCGCGCCCGCGCCCGCGCGTCGGCGACGAGGTGGTGCGCCATCACCTTGACGGCGACGACGCGCTGCATGGTCGGGTGGATCGCCTTGAACACCTCGCCCATGCCGCCGGCGCCGAGCCGTTCCAGGAGTTCGTACTGCCCGAGGCGGGTGCCGGGGCGCAACTCGTCATTGCCCGCCGCGGCGCCGCCGCCGACCTGGGGTGTGGAAGTGGTCACGTCGGTACGCGGATCGCCCTGGGACGACGACATCAGGCTCTCTCCCTCTTGACACGCGCGCCGGCCGCGGCTATACCCCCGCCACACAAGTGAAGGACAGGACGCCGCCGGCCCGCGAGGCCGGCGCGACAAGCTAGCCGAGCTCTGCTGCGTGCCGGGTTTGCGGGAAGCCGGCACTGCCCCCTCGGGGGGTAGAGGCACCAAAGCTCGCCGGGCCCAGTGGCTTTTGGGTCGGCCACTCCGGCGGGCGCTTCGCAGTGGGGCTTCTTTCGGACCGGGAGCCGGGCCTTCGTGCCCGGCTCCCGGGATTCACTTTCCGGCCGCCACCGCCGCCATCTTGACGCACACCGGCGCCGGCACCGCGACGCCGTCGCCGGCCGCCGTCAGTTTCCCGGTGGCGGAATCCACGCGGAACGCCTGCACCTTGTTCCCCGCCTGATGCGCCGCGAGGACGTACCGGCCCGTCGGGTCGATGCCGAAGTTGCGCGGCACCTTGATCCCCTCTTGATGGCCGACCGCCGTCAGCCTCCCCGTCTGCGGGTCGATCACGAAAATAGCGAGGCTGTCGTGGCCGCGGTTCGAGGCGTAGAGGAACTTGCCCGACGGGTGGGCCTGCACCTCCGCCGTCGACGTGTCGCCCTTGAAGCCTTCCGGGAGCGTGGAGATCGTCTGAATCTCCTTCAACGTACCGTGCCCGGCGTCGTAGGCGAAGGCGGTCACCGTCGAGTTCATCTCGTTGACGACGTAAGCGTACTTGCCCGAGGGGTGAAAGGCGAAATGGCGCGGGCCGGCGCCGGGGGCGACCTTCGCCGCCGGCGGGTCGTTCGGCGTCAGCGTCCCCTTGGCCGCGTCGAAGCGGTAGACGAGCACCTTGTCGAGGCCGAGGTCGGCGACGAAGGCGAAGCGGTTCGCCTTGTCGAGGTTGATCGAGTGCGCGTGCGGCCCTTCCTGGCGCCCCTTGTCGACGCTCCTGCCTTCGTGCTGGACGAAGCACGACGCCTCCGCGAGCTTGCCGTCGGCGCCGATGGGCAGCACCGCGACGCTGCCGCCGCCGTAATTGGCCACGAGGGCGTTTTTCCCCCCGGCGTCGACGGTGATGTGACACGGCCCGGCGCCGACCGACGACTGCTGGTTGAGCAGCGTCAGCTTGCCGCTGGCGGAATCGACGGCGAAGGCGCTGACGCCGCCGCCCTTCTTGCCGTTGACGTCGTTCACCTCGCCGACGGCGTACAGGAAGCGCCGGTTCGGGGAAAGGGCGAGGAACGACGGGTTGACCGCCGCGCCGGCCACGCCCTTCGACGTCAGGGCGCCGTCGGCAAGATCCAGCTCAAGGAGGTAGATGCCCTGGCTCTTGGTCCCCTGCGTGTAGGTGCCGACGTAGACGCGCAGCTTGTCGGGCTTGGCGTCCTCGGCGCGGACGCCGCCGGGCAGGAGGAAGGTCGTCAGGGCGAGGAGAAGAGTGCGCGCGCGCGGGGAGGTCATCGCGGGTCCTCGTATTTGCCGCTTGCGGCTTCGCAATTGCGAAGCCGCAAGCGGCGGTTATTTGATCTTCAGCAACTCGACCTCAAAAATCAGCTCCGCGTCGGGCGGAATGAGGCCGCCGGCGCCGCGCGAGCCGTAGCCGAGGGCGGGCGGGATGGTGAGCTTGCGCTTGCCGCCGACCTTCATGCCGGCGACGCCCTCGTCCCACCCCTTGATGACGCGGCCGGCACCGAGCTTGAACGCGAACGGCTGTCCGCGGTCGCGGCTGCTGTCGAACTTGGTGCCGTTCGTCAGCCAGCCGGTGTAATGCACCTCGACGGTGTCGCCCGCCTTGGCTTCGTCGCCGTCGCCCGCCGCCAAATCCTCGTAGGCCAGGCCGGAGTTGCTGGTCGCCATGATGCCCTCGCTGGTGTCGTTGCGCTCCGCCACAGGCGAGCATTGTACGAACCCGGCCGCGCCGCGGCGCTCAGCGGATGGCCACCAATTCGATCTCGAAGATCAGCATGGCGTTCGGCGGGATCCCTTCCCGGCCGTTCTTGCCGTAGGCCAGGTCCGGCGGGATGATGAGCTTGCGCTTGCCGCCGACCTTCATGCCGGTGATGCCTTCCTGCCAGCCCTGGATGATGCCGGGCCGGCCGATCGTGAACTCAAGCGGGTCCGGCGGGGAGTGGTCGAAGCTGCTGTCGAACTGCTTGCCGCTCTTGAACCGGCCGGTGTAGTGGACGGCGACCTTGTCGCCGTCCCTGGCCTCCTCGCCGTCGCCCACCTTCTCGTCGACGTATTTCAGCCCGGACGGCGTCGTGATGGCGTTGGGGTCGTCGGCCCCGCCGCCGCCGGCGGGCTCGGAGTTGATGAGGATCAGGACGCCGAAGCCGACGGCCAGGATCACGGGCAGCAGCAGAAACTTCTTCATGCCGAGACACTCTCGCGGAGAACAACGAACAGTATGGGGGCCGTCATTCTACGCCGCCCGGACTCGTTCGGCCTTGCAAACAGGTGAAGGGAGAGGCCCGGCGCGGGGGGCGGGCTACGGCAGGAGTTCGTCCCAGGAGTTCACGTCGAGCAGCCGGTAGACCAGCGCTTCCAAGAGCGGCAGGTCATTGATCGCTTCGATCCGCGCCTGCGTTTCCTCCCGCGGCGGGCCGATTTTCTTTGTTCCTATGCGCAACAGCAGGCGACGCGGCTCGCCAGTCGCTCCCTTGCGAATAGTCGCCTGGTAAGTCGTGGACTCTTCCATCCCCATCACCTCGTCGAAACCGGCTACGGCAGGAGTTCGTCCCAGGAGGTCACGTCGAGCAGCCGATCGGCCATCGCCTCCAGAAGGGTCAGATCATTGATCGCCTCGACTCGCGCCAGCGCCTCTGCCTGCGGCGGGCCGATTATCCTGGTTCCTATTCGCAACAGCAGGCGACGCGCCCCGCCGGTCGCTCCCTTACGAATGGTCGCCTGGTAGGTCGTGGAATCTTCCATCCCCATCACCTCGTCAAAAATCGCTTGCGCGAACTCGTCGGAGTAGCGCAGGCCCAGGAGGAAATAAGACGCCGCCAGGACGTCGCCCGCCTTCGGGTGCGCCTGCGGCCCGCTCAGCCGCTCTCTCACTTGCCGCAGGACGCCGCGCACCTCGCCCGCGCTCACGTCGCTGATTGGCGCCAACGCCAGCGTCCCCACGCCGCTCGCCAGTAGCCGCGCCGGGTCCAACTGCCAGACGCGGACCACCCCGTAGCGCAGCGTGCTCAGCGGCGCCTCGCCGGGCAAACCGCGCTCCAGCAGGCCGCTCCACTGCGGCGAGTCGGCCTCGGGCCGAAGGAGGACACACACGCTCAGCACCACCCGGTCGTGGCGGTACTCGAACGCACTGTGGTACAGCCGCAGCCGCGCCGGCAGGCTGGCGCGGAAGTGCCCCGACTCGAAGTCGAGGTGCAGCAGGTACTCCGGGTCGTCGTGGACGCGGAAGAGCTTGTCGGCGGCGCCGCGGATCACGGTGCCGACGTCGCCGTCCTCGACGGTCACGCGGCAAGGGCGGCGGCCCGCCAGCGGCAGCCAGTCCTCCGGCGCCAGTTCGGCCAGGGTCTTCAAGGCCGGGTCGTAGGGACGTCCCATGTCCTCCGTCCTCCGCGCCGAAGGCGTCGCCCCGCCGACGTCCTTCCTGCCATCGTAGTCTCGGCCGCCGTCGACCGCAACGTCGACGCGGCCGACGGCCGGGGCAACGACTGGCCGCGACAGCGCGCCGGCCCTCATGGTAAACTGGCCCGCGTCGCCCCGCCTTCCCGAGAAAGGAGTCCTCATGCGCGCGCACTCGATCCGCGCCATTTGCCTGGCGCTAACTCTGGCCGGAGCCGCCGGCGCCCAGACCTACACCGTCAAGGTCAAGCAGAACCCCGACCCCGGCAAGAGCGCCGTCAACACCGACAAGGAGACGCGCGGCGGCACCGTCAAGGTCGTCGCCGCCGACGGCAAGGTGCTCACGGACCGCACGCTGGAGAGTACCAAGGAGGAGACGTATACCGAGGTCGTCCTCGAAAAGGGGGCGAAGGCGCCGAGGAAGTACACGCGGGCCTACGAGAAGGCGGGCGTCACCGCCGGCGGCAAGACGGCGCCGCGCTCGTTCCAGGGGCGGACGCTCCTCTTCGAGCAGAAGGGCGGCAAGTACGTCGTGACGGCGGAAGACAAGAGCGCCCTCGACCCGCGCGACGCGACCGAGTTGGCCGGCCTGGCCGAGGAGCGCGCCAACGAGCTGGACGAGGTCATTCTGCCCCAAAAGCCCGTCAAGATTGGGGAAAAGTGGACAATCGACGTCAAGGCGCTGGCGGTCGGCTACGCCCGCATCGGCGAGCTGGACGCCGCCAAGACGACCGGCGAGGGCGTCCTGACCAGGGTCTACGAGAAGGACGGGCACCAGTTCGGCGTCCTGGAGGTGAGGCTGAAACTGGCCGTCAAGACGTCGCAGGGGCTGAAGTTCGACCCGCCCGCGGTCATGGAGGCGAAGTTCACGCTCGACGCCGCCATCGACGGCTCCGGCACCGCCGCCACCCTCACCATGACCGGCACGATGACCGGCAAGGGCGTCGGCGAGGGCATGGGGATGAAGTACATCGTCGACATGAACACGACGATGAACGTCAAGCAGGTGCGCACCGGGGAGAAGTGAGCGCCGTCCGCCGCCGCTTGCGGCTTCGCACCCGCGGGGGTTGTCATGTCGTACCGCATCCGCTGCCCGAACTGCCGGTCGGCCTACAGCGTACCGGACGCCCACCGCGGCAAGAAACTGCGCTGCGCCAGGTGTCAGCGGACCTTCCGCGCCGCCGACGGTCTGGAGCCGGCGCCACGCATGGGAAGACGCACGCACGGCACGGCCTGGATCTGGGTCGCCGGCGCGGCCTCGCTGCTAGTCGTCGGCGGTACGGGAGCCATCCTCCTTCTCACGGGGAATAAGCCCGAACTCATCGCCGTCGCGCCGACGCCGGTGCCGGTGCCTCGTGAGGAAGACCCGCCCGCGCCACCCGTCGTCGTAACACCGCCGCCGCCCGCTCCCGTCACGCCGCCGGCGCCGGTCGTCGTGACTCCGCCGCCGCCTGCCGCGCCCGAGCTTCTCCCGCCGCCTGCCGCCGTCGCCCTGCCGTTGCCTCCACCTCCGCCCGTCGTCGCCGCCCCGAAGGCCAGCCCGAGCCGCCTGGAAGTGAGGCTGCCGGAGGGCTGGAAGGCCGACTACAACCGCTTCAGCCGCAAGTGGACGTTCGAGAAAGAGCTGGCCGCCGAGACGATTCGCGTCACGGTCGGCGAACTGCTCGACGACGTCAAGGACGCCGACGCCTGCGCCACGAAGCTGAAGCGCCGCGACCTCGTGGACGTCGACGATTCGGAATGGCTGTTCGGCGAGGTCACGGCGCGCGAGAAGCTGCCCGACGGCTTCCTCGTCAAGGGCGTGACGCTGCGGGCGCGCAACCGACTGGAAAAGCGGCTCGGCCTGGTGATGGTGCGCGAGGTCGGCGGACTTCGCCTGGTCTGTCAGGGCACCGCGCTGACGAGCGAGGCGCTGCGCGACGAGGTGATCGAGATGTTTCGGGCGGCGCTCACTCCCCGGCCGGCTTCAGGCACAGGTGGCGCACCGTCGCCGGCGGGACGTTGATGAAGATGCGCTCGCGGCGCACCTGGTAGTCGCGGATGTAGCCGCCGACCAGGCGGCCGACGGAGAAGAGACGGCGGCGCTCGCGGCGGTCGACGAACGGCACCTTCAGCTGGCGGATGAAGACGTATTCGTAATAGGTCAGCAGGCCGCCCGGCTTCAGCAGGCGGTCGTAGGCGCGGAAGATGGTCCGCACGTCCCCGACCGGAAAGTTGTTCAGCGGCAGCCCCGAGACGATGAAGTCGTAAATGCCCTCGCCGGGCAGGTCCTCGACGGCGCTGTGGATGACGTCGACCTTATGGCGGTGCGGGAGAAAGTCGCGGTCCTGGGCGAAGCGTCGCCGCAGCAGGTCGACGAACTGTCCGTTGATCTCGACCAGGTCGAAGCGGTCGCCGGGGAGGAGGTGTCGCAGGATCGCTTTCGTCACCGACCCGGTGCCGGGGCCGACTTCGAGGATGCGGCCGGGGCCGCGCGCCTTGCGCAGCTCGGAGACGAGGGCGCGAGCCAGAAATCGCGTACTCGGCATGATGGCGCCGGTGTCGCGGAAGTTGTGGCGACACTGGCGGAGGAAATCTCCGCATTCCTTCCAGTAGCGCATCCGGGGGCCTCGCTGCGAACCGATCGCGAGGGCAAATCGTCGTCTTGCCTTCGCGCAACTAACATACACGCTTTGCGAGCCTCAGCACAGGGGGGCGCCGTTTTCTTCCAGGCGGCGTCGAGCCGCCGCCCTCCCAAGAGGCCCCTCGTTTGCGATGACCGCACGGCGCCCGCGTGATCCTTCAGACGGCGGTCACACCTTCGCCTCGTACTCCAGCCCCGCGAGTTGCGCGTCGATCTGCTCGCGGCAGCGGTCGCGCTCGGCGTGCTTCTCGCGCAGCTCGCGCTCGATCACTTCCAGGCGGTCTTCCTGGGCGTTGAGCGTGCGCACGAAGCGCTCGCGCAGCTCCTTCTCCGCCGGCCGGTCGCCGAGCGCTTGCAGGTTCTCGCGGATGCGCTGCTGCTCCTTGTGGATCTGGTCGCGCTCCTTCTGCAGTTTCGCTATCTCGGCCTCGACGCCGGCCGCTTGTTGCCGCAGTTGAACCACGCGGCGCAGCACCTCCTCCGTCGCCGCGTCGAGGTAACGCTGCTCGATCCAGATTGCTAGCTGCTGGTTGTTGACATCGTGGAGGCTGGCACTCCGCTGAAGCGTGTGCTGCTGGCGGACGACGAACTTTGTCACCGTCTTCGCGGGCAGGGCGAAGCGGAAGCGCCAGTAGTTTTCGGTGATCTCGTGCGGCGCGGCGGTCTCGATGAGCTTCCATTCCTTGCCGCCGCGCGGGTGCTCCAGATACACCGCCTGTTCGGTATCGGCCTTATTGTTGAGCGTGTACGTCGTCTGTTGCACCTGGGCGTAGGTGAGGCGCAGCGCCCCCTTGCGGATGACGACGCGAGTGACGCGGTCGTCGTGCGAGTCGACGTTGTCGAGGACGTGGACGGCCAACTCGACCGCGTAGGCGACGAGGCGCTGGTCGTCGGGCTTGGTCGTCTCCAGCATCGCCTCGCCGACGTAGCTGCCGCCCTCCAAGACGGTCACCGGACCGCCTTCGAGCGTCAGGCCGGTCGTGTTCTTCAACTCGACGCAGCGCATCGGATTCTCGGCGCGCGCCGCCTTGTTATAGAGGAGGACGGGGCGCCCCTCGAACGCGCGCAGGACGATGGGCACCAGCGCCGACTGGTTGCGGCGGATCGTGACCGGATGCTCGATCTCGTACTCGAACAGGTCGCCGACCTTGCGCTCGCGGACTTGGGCCGGCGTCGAACTGACGGCGGAGCGGGACTCGTACCCTCCGGCGCCGCTGCCTCGACTCCCCCTCATCATTCGCAGGGCCATTGGCGCCGCTGCCGCCTCCGTCTCGGTGAAGTCGATGGCCGTGTCGGTGAACTCGGCCATCATGGAATCGACCGATTCGACCCCCTCCTCGGACTCCGGCGGCAGCACGCCCGTCGTTTCTCTCACCGCCACTATCGGCCGCTTGATGTAGCGCGGCGTGTACAGGTCGTGGACGAACGACACCGGCAGCCCCGCGATCAGCGCCAGCCGTACGTCCTCCCAGTCCTCGTCTTGCGTGTTGTCGACCACCGCCCAGCCCTGGATCATCGGCGGCTTGCCTTCTTCGCCGAGCAGGATGCGATACGTCGCCTTCCACACCGGCGCCTCCAGCGTGTAGCTGACGCGGATGCCGCGCCGGCCCTCGCCCTGCGCGAAGAACGTGAACGTCCGCGCGTCCTTCTTCTTCGCCGACAGCTGCGTGCGCAGGTAGTAGTCGAGGTCGCGGCGCAGCGTGGCGTCGAGGATCTCCAGTTTGCCCAGCCCGTGCAGGTCGAACGAGCGCACCTCGCCGCCGTCGGTCACCAGCGACAGCAGCACCGAGCGCGTGATGCCGTCGCCCGTCTGGCGTTCCGCCGTGTCGACGCCGAGGATAATCCCCTCGACGCCGTCGTTGTTTGACGAAGGCGGCATCATGCCGAAGCCGCCCGGCGGCGCCGCCTTCGACGACGACACGCGCACCCGCGCCCCCTTGATCTGCGGCAGCAGCCCGACGAGGCTCCCCTGGTCGGGGATCGACAGGGCCACGTCCGCCAGGAGTTGTTCGAGCGGCTTCGTCGAGTCGTAGGAGACCGAGGCGACGTGTCCGCCGCCGAGGTCGAGGACGGTCAGCGACTTGAGGACGTCGCTCACTTCGGCCTGCTTGAACGTCAGCGTCAGGGCGGCGTCGCCCTCGACGAAGCCTTCGCGCTCGAAGTAGCCGATGCCGTGCTTGTAAAGGACGACGCGCGTGATCGGCGGTGCGGACATGGCTCGCCTCCTCGGGAGAATGACGTGTCGGCCGGCCGGCGTCCCTCTGGCGGCGCCGCGGCGGGGCGACTACATCATCTCTTATGGAAAAGGCACAGCTTTACGTCGGGTTGGACGTCGGCGGCACCAGCATGAAGGCGGGCGTCGTCGACGACGCCGGCCGGCCGCTGAGCGCCGTCAGCCTGCCGACCGAGGCCCACCGGGGGCAGGACTTCGGCCTGGAGCGGATGTGCGAGACGATCCGCGCCGCCGTCACCGCCGCCGAGTTGCGCCTCGACCAGATCGCCGCCGTCGGCGTCGCCACGCCCGGCACGATGGACATTCCCGCCGGCGTCATCCTCGACCCGCCCAACCTGAAGCCGTGGCAGAACGTCCCGGTGCGAAAGTACGTCGCCGACGCCTTCAAGGTGCCGACGGCGTTCCAGAACGACGCCAACGCGGCGGCCTTCGGCGAGTTCTGGGCCGGAGCCGGCAAGGACGTTCACAGCATGGTGCTGTTCACCCTCGGTACCGGCGTCGGTGGCGGCATCATCGTCGGCGATCTGGTCATTGAGGGCGAACACAGCCACGGCGCCGAGCTGGGGCACATGAAGATCGAGATGACCCACCCGCGCCGCTGCGGCTGCGGCCGCTGGGGCTGCCTGGAGGCTTATGCCAGCGCTACCTCGGTCGTCAAGCGCACGCGCGAGGCGCTGGAGGCCGACGGCGGCGCGTCGTCGCTGCACACGCTGTTGCAGGCGCACGACGACCTCACGTCGAAGGACATCTTCGACGCGGCGGCGGGCGGCGACGCGCTGGCGGCGAAGATCGTCGAGGACACCGCCTTCTACCTGGCGGTCGGGGCGATGAACGCGATGCACATCATCGACCCGGACATGATCGTCTACGGCGGCGGCATGATCGGAGCCGGGGAAGCGTTCCTGGAGCGCATCCGCCATCACGTCCGCGAGCTGGCGTTCCCGGTGCCGGCGGCGAAGACACAAATCCGCTACGCGCAACTCGGCAGCGACGCCGGGTTCATCGGCGCCGCCGCCTGCGCGCGCAAATTGTACAAGTTCGTTTAGCCGCACGCCCGGAGGGCGGCGCGGCCGTCGCGCCGCCCTGCGGGCGTGCGGCTAAACGAAGACCGTCAGCGCCCGCGCGCCTTGACCTCGACAAGCCCCACGTCGATATACTGCCCGCCCTTGGTCTGGTGGCAGTGGACCGCGAAGACGTTCTTCCCCGGTTTGAGCGCCTTCTGGCCCTCGGCGGTCAGAGGCACCTCCTCGTAGTCGCTGATGTACCCTGACACCTTCGCCGCCAGGACGCCGTTGACGTACACCTCCGCGTCCTCGTCGTGGTGCATCAGCAACAGCACGTCGCCGACCTTGCCTTCGGGCAGCGTGAACTTGCGGCGAATCCAGATATCGTCCGTCTTCCACTCGGTGCGGACCACCGCGCCCGGCGTCCCCTTGGTGCCGAAGCCGCCCGGACCTTGCTTCCACAAGCTATCGTCGAAGTCGCTCTTCTCCCAGCCGTCGGCCGGCCTGGCGAAGGTGTAGCGCCAGGTCTGCCCCTCCTCCTTCGACGTCGGCACGACGGGCTTCGTCTCCGGCACGCGCGAGAAGTCGCCCTTGTTGGCGGCGGCGACGCGGGCGACGTCGACCTTGATGACGGCGCGGTCGTAGGTCACCATGCCGTTCGCCTCCGTCTCGACGTCGGTCGTCTGCGTGTAGACGGCGGCGCTCATCCCCGGTTTGTCGCGGAGCTTGTAGACGCCTTGCAGCAGCTTCTCGTACTTGCGCGTCAGGTCGGCGCCGTCCTTGGTGCCGCGATAGCCCCAGGTCTTCTGCTCCCAGGTGTGTCCGTCGAGGCCGAGGCCGAGGCCGCCGAACTCGCCGAGGACCGCCGCCCGCTTCTCCTCCGGTTGCGGCGAGCCGGGGCCGGGGTAGATGTGGATGTCGTGCATGTCGCCGCAGGGGTAGTCGTTCCAGCCGCTGGCGCAGTCGACCAACCGCGTCGGGTCGTGCTTCTTGACGAGGTCGGCGATCCGCACGGTGTCGAATTGGCCCCAGCCCTCGTTGAACGGCACCCAAATCACGATGCACGGGTGGTTGCCGCGGCCGTCGATCATTCGCTTCAGTTCGTGCTCGTACTGCTTCGCCGACGCGGGGGTGCGCGTGATCTCGCCTTTGTTGATCGCCACGCTCTTGTCGCCCGACGGCATGTCCTGCCAGACGAGGAGACCGAGCTTGTCGCACCAGGTATACCAGCGCTCCGGCTCGACCTTGACGTGCTTGCGGGCGAAGTTGAAGCCGAGCTTCTTCGTCATCTCGATGTCGTACTTCAGCGCCTCGTCGGTCGGCGCGGTGTAGAGGCCGTCGGGCCAGAAGCCCTGGTCGAGGAGGCCGACCTGGAAGTACGGCTTGCCGTTGAGCATCATGCGCGTGACGCCGTTCTCGTCTTTGCCGAGAGAGAGCTTGCGCATCGCGAAATAGCTGTCGACGGCGTCGAGAGTCTTGTCGTTCTTCCGCAACTCGGCGCGCAGGTCGTAGAGGTAGGGGTTTTCCGGCGACCAGGCCCGCACGGCCGGCAGCCGGACGAGGATCTCTCGCCCGACGGCGGGCTCGGCGCCGGCGGCCACGACGCCGCCCGCCTTCGTCCGCAGGATCACATCGACACCGTCCGTCTTGCCGCGAGTCGTCACCGTGACGCGGACCGTCGCGTTATCGAGGTCGGGAACGATCTTCAGCGCTTCGATACTCGCCTCCGGCACCGGCTCCAGCCACACCGTCTGCCAGATGCCGGTACTCGGCGTGTAGTAGATGCCGCCGGGCTTGCGCACCTGCTTGCCGCGCGGCTGCGTGCCGGCGTCGACGGGGTTCCAGACGCCGACGATGAGTTCCTGTTCGCCCTCCTTCTTGAGCGCGTCGGTGACGTCGAGCGTGAAGCCATCGTAGCCGCCGCGGTGAGGGTCGAACGCCTTGCCGTTGACCCAGACGTGCGCCTCCCAGTTGACGGCGCCGAAGTGGAGCAGCAGACGTTTGCCTTCCCACTCTTTCTTGGTCGTAAAGGTGCGCCGATACCAGACGCGCTCGGCGCGCTCCATGACGCCGGACAGGGCCGACTCGACCGGGAAGGGAACGAGGATCTGTTTGGCGAGATCCTTGCCGAGCGGCGGCGCCTCGTCCTTCGCGGCGTGGGCGAACTGCCAGAGGCCGTTGAGGTTGATCCAGTCGGGGCGGACCATTTGCGGGCGTGGGTACTCGGGGAGGGCCTTGTCAGGCGCGACGTCCTTGGCCCAGCGCGTCATGAGAGGGCCGTTGGCGGGCTTCCAGTCCGCGGCGGACGCCGAACCGGCGGCCCAGGTCAGGCACAGGGCGACAGCGAAAAGTAGTCGTTTCACGGCGGACGGTCCTCGTGGGTGCGAAATCGGCGAATTGACGTGAGGATCAAGAGATGAGAGTAAGGACGGCGGCGGCGAAGGGCAAGTCCGTCACGGCCGAGCGAGACGGAACGTCGGCAGCGGGCGCCGGTGCGGCCGGTAGCGCGTCCAGAAGAAGCCGCGCAAGTCCTCGCCCGTCGACTGGGACACGGCACCCGGCTCGTCGAGGCGGCGCAGGTCGAGGGCGATCGTCACGTCGTCGCACCGCGGATGATTGGGGTCGCAAATCCAAAGGGTGATAGTACCGGCCGCTTCGTCATGGTCGTAGGCGTAGGCGAGAACCTGGTGGTTCTGCCCGAGGTCGGCGGGACTGCGCGAGCGGACGCGGATCAGGCCGAGCGGGGCGAGTCGGCCGGCGTCGATCTCCTGGCGCACGCGCGGCCAGACGAGGCGAGCCGTCCGCCGCGCCAGGCTCTCGCGCCAGCCGGAGTGCGCCATCCACGAGTAGTAGCGCAGCACTCCCCAGGGCATGTGAAAACTGTCGAACAGGCGTCGGCGCAGGTGGAAGAAGAGCGGCGTGCCGTGCGGCGGCGGCTCGTCGTGGTCGGGCGGCTCCGCGCCGGCCTGAAAGAGATCGACGATGGCGAAGACCATGCCGCCGCACAGCCCGTAGCTCGCGTCGCCGACGTGCACGCGGAGGAGGTTGCGGAAGCCGACCGAGAACAGCGGCTGCGACGGCCAGCAGTTGGCGAAGCCGAAGCCGTTGACGCTCGGCCAGAATTTCGGGACGCGGCCCGACGGCATGGCGTCACCTCTTTCGTCCGGGGAGCCAGGCGCGGCCCATCGCCTTCAGATACCAGCGCAGGTAGTGCGGCATCCAGGCGAAGGTGCGGAAGCGCGACTGCCCCGCCGTGCGGTCGCGCCACGTCGTCGGCACCTCGGTGATTTTCCAGCCGTTCCAGTGCGCCTTGAGCGTCAGTTCCATCGCCAGCGCGAAGCTCGCCTGTCCCTCGACGGGGATCTCGACGACGCGGCGGCTGTAGGCGCGAAAGTTGTTCGTGGCGTCCTTGATCGGCAGCCCGGCGAGGTAGTGCAGCGACACGCCGGCGAGGCGCGACAGCGTCCGCTTGACGAACGGTCCGCCCTCCTGGCGCCCGCCCTTGGCGTAGCGCGAGCCGGCGACGACATCGGCCCCTTCGCGCACCAGCTTCGCCATCGGCTCGACGTCCCTCGGCTCGTCGGAGCGGTCGGCCATCATGACGACGACGACGTCGCCCCGGCTCGCCCCGAAGCCGGCCTTGAGGGCGTTCAGCACTCCTCTTCCGAGTGTATTGTGGACGAGGCGGACGCTCGGCGTCGGCGGCTGCATGGCGGCGACGGCGGGCAGCGTGCTGTCCTCGGGGAAGTCGTAAACGATCAGCGTCTCGTGCGGCTCGCGGACGTGCTCCTCCAGATCCCGCAGGAAGGGCTGGATGTTCTCCGCCTCGTTGAAGACCGGGACGACGATGGAAATCATGGGTAGTCCGCGCCCGCCGCTTGCGGCTTCGCACCTGCGAAGCCGCAAGCGGCCTCAGATGTTTCCGTACTCGACCTGCTGCTTGACCCACGGGACGACGACGTCGAGCATCGCGCTCAGCCCCGTCGTCGCCCGGTAGCCGAGGACGCGCTCCGCCTTCGACGTGTCCGGCACGCGCTTTTGCACGTCATAGGGATAAGCCGGGTCGGAGGTGTACCGGAACGGCACGCCCGGCCGCAGCTTCTCCCAGATCATTTGAGCGAGCTGAAGTACCGTCGTCGACTCGGCGGTGCTGATGTTGAAGTCGTCGTTGACGGCCTTCGGATGCTCGACGCAGACGCGGATGCCTTTGGCGAGGTCGGCTCCGTAGGTGTAGTGGCGCATCTGATTGCCGTCGCCGAGGAGGCGCAGCGGGTCCTGTCCCTTGACGACCTTCTGGATGATGTCGGGGACGACGTGGCTCATGGCCAACTTGACGTTGCCGCTCAGGATCTCCTTCTCGCTCTTGGCCCGCCGCTCGCCGACGCCGACGCAGTTGAAGGGGCGGATGATCGTGTACGGCAGCTGGTACTGCTCCCACGCCCCCTGCGTGAAGTACTCCGTCGCCAGCTTCTGAAAGCCGTAGGTCGAACTGGGCGGCGGGCAGCGGCGCTGCTCCCCCTCCGGCGTCGGCCAGACGGCGGCGTTCTCGTAGACCATCGACGAGCTGACGACGTTGATCTTCTTCAGCGTGCCGCGCTTGTGGGCCTCGATAGCGGCGTCGAACGTCGCGGCGGTGATGCGCTCGTTGTCGGAGAGAAGGTCGTAAGCGTACTCGTGGAAGTAGCTGATGCCGCCGATGCGCGCGGCGCCGGCGACGACCTGGTCGACGTCCTTCACCAGCTCGCGCAGCACGTTGACGTCGCGGGCGTCGCCCTGGACGAAGCGGTAGTTCGGGTTGGCCAGCGACGCCTGATGCACCTCGCCGTACTTGGAGAAGTTGTCCAGGCCGACGACGTGGTGGCCGGCCTGGAGCAGCTCTTCGACGAGGTAGCCGCCGATGAAGCCGGCGGAGCCGGTGACGAGGATTCTCATGGAGCCTCAGCGTTGGGTGTGCCCGACGGGTCGCTGCCCGTGCTACTTTCTCTTAGGCCGCGACTGAGAGCCGGTCAATGGGGGGCATCGCGAAACGGCCCGAGGCGCGCCCGGCGCATCATCTCGTAGCGCTCGGCGAAAACTTCCGCCTTGCCGTAGCCGTAGAGGTTGCGCCGGTACTTCTCGGCGAAGCGGCCGCCGGTCATGCCTCCGCGCGCCTCGTCGGCGAGTCGGTCGAAAAAGGCGGAGCGCTCGCGGCCCGCCTTCAGGCCCGCGGCGGTGTTGACCGGGAAGACAAGCAAAGCCGCGCCGAACAGGAAGGCCGGCAGCCAGCGGCTTTCGCGAACAAGGCAGGTGCCGTAAGCAGCAATCGCCAACGGAGCCATCAGCAAAGAGTAGCGCGAGACGGCGCTGACGGCGCGCGGGGCGTAGGCGCCGGCGCGCCCGTAGCCGATGGCGAGCGCCAGGGAGACGACGCCAGCCATCGCCGCCAACAGCCCGACGCCTCGCCAGCGCTCCTGCGCGGGGCGTGCCAGAGCCGGAGCGAAGAGCCCCGCACGGGCGAAAATCGCGATCAGAATGACTGTTCCGAGCGCCCAGCCGCCGGAAATGATGCCCGACGGACACTCCGTCATTGTCAGCACCCAGAACGTCGGCATCACGGCGGCGGACAGGCCGGGCGGCGGGGCGATGTCGGCGGGCCGGACGTAGCCGACGAAGGTCAGCGCGCTCAGACCCAGCGCGAGCAGGGCGAAGGCCGCTGGCGGAACACTCCCTCGTCCCCGGCGCGCGACGGCGACGTACAGCAGCCACAGGCTCAGCGCCGGCACCAGCGCCACGCCGTTGGCGCCGAACAGCGGCAGCGCCGCCAGGCAGACGCCGGCCGCGACGAGGCGTCGCGACACGACGGCGGCGATCAGCAAGGCGAGGAGGGCCGTCGAGCCGGCGAACTGAATCTGAAAGCCCCACAGCAGGTTGTCGAAATGTCCCCAATGGAGGAGGACCAGCGGAAAGAACAGGTCGGTGAGGCTCGTCCGGCCGCGCGCCTGCCGCGCCGCCGCGATCAAGGCGGCGGCGAGCGCCAGCAGCGCCGCGCTCACGAACGTCGGGCCGCGCAGGTCCGCCCCGGTGAGGGCGGCGGACGCGAGATGCACGACCTTCGGCAGGACGATGCGGTGTTCGTTGTGCTGCTCCCACAGCCACGCCGCGCGGAACGGCTGTTCGCCACTCAAGAGAGGAATCAACTCCCACTCGTCCCACCAGGGGAAGTCGCGCGTGAACGTGACGAGGTAGGCGAACAGGGCGACGGTCAGCGCCGCCCAGTCGCCCCAGACGAGCGCGGGGGCAAGAGACCGCGAGGTTCCGGGGGTGCGCGAGGACGCGACCCCCCGCGGTGCGATAAAACCCCTTCGGGGCAGGTCCGCCGGCATTTTACCCCGAAGGGGTTGAATATCCCAGCCGGGGGTCGCGTACTCGCGCACCCCCGGACAATCACGCCGGCGGTCGCGTACTCACGCACACGCACCCCGGACACGACGCGCTACTTGATGGTGTTCGTGACGTCGATCACCGGCTGCCGGTATGAGATCCCTTTATAGCAGTCATGCGGCGTGCCGACGACGAGCAAGTCCGCCTTCTCCAGCACCTCCGGCAGCGGCACCAGGTCCTTGTCGGGGACGTAGGGGTCGGTGCAGAGGACCCGCTTGCTCTCCAGCAGCAGCACCTTGCGCAACTTGTACGACAGGCTCGAGCGCGGGTCGTCGCTGTTCGGCTTGAACGCCATGCCCAGGATGCCGACCGTCATCTCGGCGAGCGGGTAGGAGCGCTTCAGGTCCTGGACGACGAGGTACGGCAGCCCCTCGTTGACCATCATCGCCGCCTGGCCGAGGACGAACGAGCCGTGGTTGAACGAGCCGAGCTGCATCGTGTCCTTGAGTAGGCACGGGCCGGCGGCGAAGCCGGGGCGGGCGAACGACGCCATGCGCGGGTAGTCCTCGCGGAGGGCGTTGTAAATCTTGTAGAAGTCGGCCTCGAAGTGACGGGCCATGACGTAGAACTGGTTCGACACCGCGAAGTTCAGGTAGCGCCAGGCGTTGCAGAACAGCTTGGCCAGCTCCGCCTCGATGGGGCGTAGGAAGATCACTTTCGGGCCAATTTGACGGAACAGTGCGGCGGCGCGCTCGGCGGCACGCGGCGTCGTGCCGCCGACGAGCTGCGGTAGCTGCTCCAGTTCGACGAGCGACTTGCCCTGGACGATGCGCTCGGGGCAGTAGGCGAGGTCGACGTCGCCGCGGCCCATGCGTTCGAGTTGGCGGGCGAGGCGGTCGGTCACGCCGGGGAAGACGGTGCTGCGCAGGACGAGGAGCTGGCCGGGGCGGACCTTTTCCAGGAGCCCTTGCAAGGAGCGGTCGAACTCGCAGACGGACGGGTCGAGGTATTCGTCGACCGGGGTGCCGATGGTGACGATGAGGACGGAGGCGTCTTCCAGGACGGACGTGTCGGTCGTCGCCCGCAGGAGGCCGGAGGCGAGCGTCCGCTTCAGCAACTCCTCGGCGTCGTCCTCGTCGAACGGCATGTGGCCGGCGTTGACGCGGGCGACGCGCTCGGCGCTGGTGTCGACGAGGTCCACTTGCACGCCCTTGCGGGCAAAGGCGAGGCCGAGAGGGAGGCCGACGTGGCCGCAGCCGCCGACGACGGCGAGCGGGCCGGCCGCCAGGGCCGACCGGGCGTCGGGGGCGGTGTGCGAGTCCGAACGCGAGGCGAGGTCGGTTTTCTCTGGCATGAGTGACTCGGAGGGAGGGACGCGGGGCGTCCGGGAAAACGGCCGGCGTCCTGGGGGGAGGGACCCGGTCAATCGTCTCGTTTTTCATACGTCAGGTAGAGGCGAGTGTCAACGACGACGCCGCGCCGCTTGCGGCTTCGCACCATTGCGAAGCCGCGAGCGGCGGAGACATTCGGTTCGTCCCCCGATGGGACGTACTCGTCCCAAGACAAGGACCGTCCGTCCCGAGAGTGTTTCCTTTCCGCCAACGTTTCGCTCATTCTGTACATATGCCCGCAGAGGATCCTCAGAAAAACCTGAGGCGAGCCGCTCCCTATCCGGCGCGGCCCGGGTCGTGCGACGGAGGCGTCCGATGAGCAAGGCCCGCCGAGCGCTTCTGGAACAGCGCTGGCTGCGCTGGCTGATCATCCTCGGCCTGTGGACGTTCCTCGGCGTCTTCGACGCCGTGCAGTCCTACGGGCTGGTGCGCCTCCTCGACAAGCCGATCATCTTCGAGGAGCTGCTCGTCCTGAGCCTCGCGGAGTGGTATTTGTGGGCGGCCCTGGCGCCGCTGGTCGTGATGGTCGGACAGACGTTCCTCCTCGACCAGGCGCGCTGGCGAAGCCGCGTCGCTCTCCTCCTCGGCGCCAGCGCCTTCTTCGCCGCCGTCAAGGTCGCGCTCGACTTCCCCATCGAGATGGCGCTGCGCCTGCCTTACACGCCGGTGGTCTGCTCGCAGACGCCGGCGCAGTTCTTCCAGGTGCTGTTCATGGCCCGCTACATGCCGTACCTGTTCATCTGCTGGGCCATCCTGGTCAACGTCCAGGCGCTGGAGTTCTACCGCAAATACCGCCGGCGCGAGAGCGAGGCGTCGGCCCTGGAGGCGGAACTGGCGCGGACGCAGTTGCAGGTACTCAAGATGCAGCTGCACCCGCACTTCCTGTTCAACACGCTCAACGCCATCTCCGCGCTAATGCACCGGGACGTCGAGGTGGCCGACCGCATGATCGCCCGGCTCGGCGGCCTGCTGCGGCTGACCCTGGAGAACGGCGGCACGCAGGAGGTGCCGCTCCAGCAGGAGTTGGACTTCGTGGAAACCTATCTGGAGATCGAGCAGGCCCGGCTCGGCCCGCGGCTGGAGGTGCGCGTCGCCGTCGAGGCGGGCGTGCGCGACGCCTTGGTGCCGAACCTGATCCTGCAGCCGCTGGTCGAGAACGCGGTGCGCCACGCCATCGCCCCGTTCTCGCGCGCCGGCCGCATCGAGATCGCCGCCTGGCGCGTCGGCGGCCGGCTCCACCTTCAGGTGCGCGACGACGGCCCCGGCCTGGCCGGCGCGGGCGAGTTCAAGGAGGGGCTGGGCCTGTCCAATACGCGCGCCCGCCTCGCGCAACTCTACGGCAAGGGGCAACATTTCGAGATGGCCGATCGCCCCGGCAGCGGCCTGGCCGTTACCCTCACGCTCCCCTTCCACGACGCGGGCGCGGAGGAAGCGTCTGTCCCCACGGAGCCCGCGGATGAAGATTCGAGCGCTTATCGTCGATGACGAGCCGCTGGCGCGCGCCCGCCTGCGGGCGCTGCTGGCCGACGAGCCGGACGTGGAAGTGGTCGGCGAGTGCGGCGACGGCCTGGAGGCGGTGGCCGCCGTCCAGGACTTGACGCCGGACCTGCTGTTCCTCGACGTGCAGATGCCGACCCTGGACGGCTTCGGCGTCCTGGAGGCCCTCGAGGCGGGGCCGATGCCGGCGATCATCTTCGTGACCGCCTACGACCGCTACGCCCTGCGCGCCTTCGAGGTCCACGCGCTCGACTACCTGCTCAAGCCGTTCGACCGCGACCGCTTTCACAAGGCCCTGGAGCGGGCCCGCGCCGCCCTCGACCGCCCCGGCAAGGCCGAAGCCGACCAGCGGTTGCTCGGCCTGCTCCAGGACCAGAAGAAGGCGCCGCGGCCGCTGGAGCGGCTCCTGATCAAGACGGCGGGGCGCGTGTTCTTCCTGCGCACGGAGGAAATCGACTGGATCGAGGCCGCCGGCAACTACGTCCGCCTGCACGTCGGCGCCGAGGCGCACCTGCTGCGCGAGACGATGAACGGCCTGGAGGCGCGTCTGGAGCCGGCGCGCTTCCTGCGAATTCATCGTTCGACCATCGTCAACGTCGACCGCATCCAGGAGTTGCAAGCCTGGTTCCACGGCGACTACCTCGTCATCCTGCGCGGCGGGACGCAACTGACTTTGAGCCGCGGCTACCGCCACAAGGTCCAGGAGCACTTCGGCACGGCGCTGTGAGAGTCAGTCCCGTAAGCCCCTCGCCCCTGTACTCAGGGGAGAGGGGTTGGGGTGAGGGGTGCCTTTACGCCCCGGAAAAACCCCCTCACCCCCGACCCCTCTCCCCTGAGTACAGGGGCGAGGGGAGCATACGGGACAGACTGTGAGGGGCGCCGGACGGATCAGGTCATCCCTCGTCGCCGGAGGCTCGTCCCCCGCCGGAACCCGCCCGTCACAAGGTTGTTTTCCGGGAAGGAGAGGGGCATCTATAGTAGGGCGTCGGCCGCCGCGCGGAGGCGGGAAACGACCTCGAAAGCTCGCCGGGAGAAGTGACATGAGAGACGTCGATACGCACGAGGCCGCGGGCGGGGCGCCGCGCTGGAAGCGGACGTTGACCTTTTGCGCGGGGACCGGCCTGGTGACGCTGGCCTTCGGGTTCGCCTCCGGGTGGTCCTGCTCCCGCGTGGACTTCCTGAATCACTCGGCGCGGCTCCCCCTCGAGCCGCCCCCGTCGGCGGTCCGGCTGCGCGTGCCTCCCGTGCCGGAGGACCTGGAAGCGATCTCGGTCCACGTGCAGCCGGCGGTCGAGTAACCGGCGCGGGGCGGGTTAACGGGTCATTCTTCCCAGCCGCTCCACCGCCGCCTTGGCCTCTTGCGTCAACCGCGCGTCCGGTTGGCCGTTCGCCAGCACCGCCAGCAGCTGTCGCGCCTCCGGGGTGCCGGCCGCCTGCAGCGCTCGCACCGCGCGCAGGGCGCGCAGCACCTCGGACGGCGGCGGCCCCTCCATCGCCGTCAGGATCGCCGCGATGTGCCGCTTCACCTCCGCCGACGGCTTCGCGGCCAGCGCCTTGCGCAGCTCCGGCTCCGCCCGCGCCCCCAGGCGGTATAACTCGCCGGCCGCCCTGTCGCGCACGTCGAAGTCGTTGGCGTCGAGGTCGGCCAGCCACTGGCTCAGCTTCTTCGGATCGACCGCCTCCGCCGGCGGCAGCCGTCTCCTCAGGAAGGTCACCGCCTGCCCCGGCGCGGCGGCCAACGCCCACACGGCAGCGTGCGCCTTGGCCGCGTCCGCGCCGGCCAGGTCGGCCCAGGCGGCTTCAACTTCCTTCGCGGTCAGTGCCCTGGCCGGCAGCGGCGGGGCCTTCGCCCTGGCCGGCACGTCCCACAGCAACACCGTGCCGTTGCCCAGCCCCGACGCCAGGCGCTTCCCGTCCAGTGAGAACGCCAGGCACGAGACGGTCGCGTCATGCCCCTGAAGAGTTGCCAGCTCCGCCCCGGTGGCGACGTCCCAGAAGCGGATGCGGAGCGGCCCCTTGCCGCGAAGCTGGTCCGAGTCGGCTCCCTCCGCCGACGCGCCGACGCGGCCGTCCGGGGAGAAGACGATGGCGCTCACGGCGCGTTCGTGCCTCTTCAGAGTCGCGATCACCTCCCCGGTGAACATTTCTCTCAGGCACACCGTCCCGTCGAAGCGGCCGCCCGTGGCCAGCACCTGGCCGTCCGGGGAGCAGGCGACGGACAGGATTCTGCGCTTGCCCTCGTGCCAGGACAGCAACTCCTTGCCGCGCTCCAGGTCGCAGACGTGCATCACGGCGGCGTCACCGGCGGCCGCGACCCGGCTGCCGGGCGCGAGCGCCAGGAATGAAACCCATTGTTCCCCCAGCGACAGTTCGCGCAGAGGCTTGCCCGTCGCGGCGTCCCAGACGTACAAGCGCGAGGCGGGCTTCCAATCCGCCGTCACCAGCGTCTTGCCGCCCGCGGCGAAAGCCACTCCCCCGATCCCCCGGTCGTCCGTGTCGTGCGGCAGTTTCAACACCTCGTCGCCCGTGTCCACGTCCCAGACACGCACCGTCTTGTTGAACGTCCAGGCGGTGGCCAGCCGTCGGCCATCGGGCGCGAACGAGACGGCGCTGGCGCTGTTCCCTTTCAACCGGCGCAGGTGCCGGCCGTCGGCCGCGTCCCAGAAGTGAATGTGCCCGTTCGCTCCGCCCGAAACGAGGAGTCTGCCGTCGGGGGAGAAGGCGACGGCGTGGACGGGCGCGTCGTGCCCGTCGGGGTCGGGAAACAGCTCCTTGCCGCTCGTCACGTCCCAGAGGCGCACGGCGTTGAACACACCCCCCACCGCCACCGTCTTGCCGTCGGACGACAGAGCCGCCGAACGGCCGATCCACATCCGCCGGTCGAGCGTGAAGCGCTCCTGGCCCGTAACCGCGTCCCAGACGTGAGCCTTGGCATTTTCGTCGCCTGCCACCAGCGTCTTGCCGTCGGGCGTGAAGGCCAGGCTATTGATCCATGCTTTCTCCCTCTTGTACCGGGCCAGCGTCTTGCCGGTGGCGACGTCCGAGATCATAATCGCTTCCCGGCCGGCCGAGGCCAGCCGCTTGCCGTCCGGGGAGAAGGCGACGGCCATCGCGAAGGCAAAGTTGGAGTCCTGGCCCGACACGCCGTGGGCGTCGAGGGTTTGCACAAGCTTGCCCGCGCCCACGTCCCAGAGCCGGACCGGCGGGTCGCTCGCGGCCAGGGCCAACGTCTTGCCGTCGGGGGAGAAGGCCATGTCAGTCGCGGAGTCGCCCTACTTGCCGAACGCGACCAGTTCCTTGCCGTCGGCCGCCCGCCAGACGACGGTGCGGCCGGCACCGCTTGCCGCGAGCGTCTTGCCATCGGGCGAGAAGCGGATGAGGTTATTCTCGATTCCGTGCCGCTCGACGGGCGGCCCCGCCAGACAACGCAGCACTTTGTCCGCGCTCAGATCCCAAAGGTGAATGCCCCGGACGTTCTGCCAGGTCAGGACCTTGCCGTCGGGTGAAAAGACGAGAGGGCCGAGAGCGGTCGGATCGCCCTCTACTCCTGGGGGCAGGCGGCGCCCCAGCATCCTTCCCGTGGCGGCGTCCCAGAAAATGATGCCCGGGCGCTGGTCTGCCGCTACAACGGTCTTGCCATCCGGGGAGAAGGCGAGGAGTCTCGCCTCGCCTTCGTGGCGCCAGCGGAGCGTGCCGAGACGGGCTATCGCGCCATCCGGCAGGGGGTCGCCCTGCGCGTCGGCCTTCCCCTTCGAGATGTCGGCCGCCCGGCCGGCTTGGGGCGGCTCCGCCTCAGCGGCCGGCAGCGCCGCCACCGGAGCCGGCCGGGGGAGAAACCCGCTGCCGAGGGCGAGCACGGTCAACCCGAAGAGCAACGCCGCCGCGGCGCGAAACTTCGACCTTGCCAGACCGTGTAACGCGGCTTCGGCCAGGCAGGAGGAAAGTCGGTTTGCCTTCAGGGAAATATGAACGTTCATTCCCCTTGATCGGCGTAGATGCTTTCCCGGCTATCATCGGCCAGGGTGCCCCGTTTCGGGTGGCTTTCCGCCCACGCGCTAATCGCCTTGGCCCACTCTTCGCGGGATGGGAAGGACTCCGTCCCACCTAACGCCTGTGGCTTGCCTTTCAGGTCCCGGACGAGCGACTCCACGGCTCGAATTCCCTCTTCGGAAAGCCCGGTCACATCGATGGATCGGCCAGGCTGTTGTGCTGTTGATCCCATAACCTTGAGGATAGCAGGAGGGCCGGCCGCTGTCACGGAAGACGGCGGGAAGAATCACCATTCCGCGGAGGAGACGGACTCTCCGCCGCTCCGCGTGGCGAGCGCGGGCAGCAAAGGAGCCGCTGCGTACGAGAGGAAATGAACCGCCCCGTCCGCGAAGAGGAAGTGCGCCCCGCCCGGATGCCGGCTCCAGAAATGGAAGGCGTCGCAAGGATTCTTGGAGCTGCCGTCGCGGAAGGAGTACGGGCCGAACGGGCAGGTCGGGGCGCGGAACGTCACCCGGTAGTCCTTGACGCCCATATAGGCGTCGGCCGAGCCGTCGAGTTGCTGCCCGACGCCGGCGTACCACCAGCCGAAGCGGTTGTCGGGGCTGGGCGGCCGCTCGCCCACGGCCAGGGTGTTGCTGGTCCCGTCGGTGATGTCGGCCATCCGTACCCGCGAATCGAAGTACAACACCCCATCGCCGAGATAGCCGGCGCGGCCGGCGACGCCGAGGTAGTGCGTGAAGGCGACCCAGTGATTTTCGGGCTCGATGAACCCCCGCGTCCGGCCGTCCGCCGGGCACACCAAGACCCGCAGGACGAGGGCGAGGTTAGCGTGAGGAGCAGGGGCGAAGAAGCTGGTCTGGCGCCTGTAGTCCGCGCGCGTTTGCTCCCACGCGGCGGACTGTTCGAGATAGGGCAGGAGGCGTGCGGTCCAGGCGAGGTAAGGGTACGGGTCGGGGGAGGCGCGCGTCCCCGGCGGGAAAGCTCCCTGGTGGTCGTGGTAGCCGTGAAGCGCCAGCCCGAGTTGGTGAAGGTTGGAGGCGCACTCCACCCGCTGGGACGCCGCCCGCGCCCGCTGGACCGCCGCCATCGTGAGGCCGAGCAGCGTGCCGAGGATGGCGATCACCACCAGCAACTCAATCAGAGTAAAGGCGCGAACGCGGGGCTTAGCTTTCATGGGCACGCCTCCGGCAGGGCGGTGACAGGGACGTCCGCTACCCCCGGAGACGCCTCAGCCTGCGCCGCAAGAGGAGGAAACCACCCACGAGCGCGATGAGAACCCCGGCGGCGCCCGTCGCCCAGCGCGGCCAGGCGCGCCAGGGCGATTTCGGCAGCGCCGTGTCCATCAGCGGACTGGTTTGCGCCTCGTCCATCTTTCGGAAAAGAGAGGCGAGGTCGTCGACGTGAATCTTCTCCTCTTGTTTCAGGTAAAACGGATTCCGATAGTCCACCTGATCGCTGACCTGCGTGCCCGCGGGGACGGAAATCGCGAACGCACTCCGGTCGGGCCGGTGGTCGGCGTCGAATTCGAGGACTCGCGCCTCGATCACCCCGAAGCGACCGCCCGGCTGATTGGGAATGCTGATCTCCGTGACGTGCTCGGGAAACCAGCGCTGCCCGCTGCACTCGCGCGCGCTTCGCAAATAGGTATGAGACCTGACTTGGTTGTCGTCATACAATGACCTGCGGGTCGGAAGGTAGCCACGTCCGGGGTCGAGGGAATACCGCTGAACCTGGTTCGGCTTCTTGTACGTAAGCCGGAGGCTAACGACGGGCCTTCCCTCCAGGTCTTCCAGGCCGTCGCTGCTCAGGACGTAATTTTCCGTGTCGCGGGCCATCACGTCGATCCCGTGCTGATTCCGTAGCCCCGCCCCCAGCACCTCCAGAGGGGTGTCGCCGATACGACGATTTGATCGTTCGTTGACCCACAGGCCCAGGGACTTCATCTGCGGGCAGAAATTGATCGTCCTTTGACCGTCCGCCAAATAGCGATCCGAATTGATCCCGTCGTCGGGGACAATCCCCACCCCCGGTTTTTTGGGGTTTTTGATCGCGTTTTTGGGATTCGGGGGGTGGGCGGGCGTGAGTCCTTCGCAGACGGTCATGTCGCCGTCCACCGCCAGCCGACATTCGTACTCGGTGGCGTTGGTGAACTTTCCCTGGAGAGCCTCGTCGAGCGAGTGTGCCACCGCCCGCGTGATCTTGTAGCGGCAGGAATAATGGGTGAAGGAGTTGATGTTGGCGGCGTAGCCCACGAGCGCGACCTTGACCGCCGCGTCCTTGTCCGCCGGCTGTGGGGTTTGCTGCCCCTCCGCGTGAACTTGCCAGGACAAGAGAGACAATAGTAGCCCGGAAAGTAGGATTCGCTTTTCCATGATCCCCTCCACGGAACATGGTTGTATCGTAGGGCCACGCGCTCCGTCAAGAAAAATCTTCGAGTTTTTTTCACGTCGATTCGTTCAGACGCGGGCCGGCTCCTGCGACGCCTCCCGGCTCCGCCCCGCGATCTCGTCGCGGAATAGCGCCCGCCCCCGGCGCGCGGCGATGCGGTCGGCGACGCGCGGGAAGAAGCGGCCGACCAGGACGAGCAACCGCCCCTGGAGCGTCAGACACACCTCGTCTCGACCCTCCTCCAGCGCCCGCAGCGTCGCGACGGCGACCTCCTCCGCAGTCATGCCGCGCAAGTGATCCATCCGCAAACGCGCCTTCTGTTCCAGCATGTTCCGCGAGAAATTCGTTTGCGTGAGCCCCGGACAGACGACGAGGACGTCGACGCCGTCCTTCGCCAACTCCGCCCGCAGCGCCTCGCTGAAGCCCTGGACCGCGAACTTGCTCGCCGAATACTCGCTCCGCGCCGGAATGCCGCGCTTGCCCGCGATCGAGGAAACGTTCACCACCGCCGGCCGGTTGCCCCGGCGCAGCAGCGGCAGGAAGGCGCGCGTCGTCTCCGTCAGGCCGAAGAAGTTCACCTCCATGATCGTCCGCAGCCGCTCCGGCCCGCACTCGGCGAAGTGCCCGGTGGCGCCGACGCCGGCGTTGTTGACGAGGACGTCGGCGCCGCCGAAGTGGCGTTCGGCCGCCTCGGTCATGCGCCGCCGTTCCTCGGGCGAAGTCACGTCGGCGCGGACGGTTTCGAGGGCGAGGCCGGACGCCCGCGCCTCCGCCGCCAGTTCGCCGAGCAGGTCGTCGGAGCGCGCCGCCGCGAGAACCTTCGCCCCGCGCCGCGCCGCCTCCAGGGCCAGCGCGCGGCCGATCCCCTGAGACGACCCCGTGATGACGACCCGTGCCCCCTCGACGCTGCGCCGCCGTCCCATGATCCGCACTCCCTGACAGCCCGCTGTCACTCTGCCCCGACCCTGGCTCCATTCTGCCTCGCGCCCGGACGAATGCAACGCGGCTCCGGTCCGAGAGAGTGGCTGAGATCGGGGGAAGGCGCGGGAGTTGACGGGTATGACGGCACCGTAAGCCCCTCGCCCCTGTACTCAGGGGAGAGGGGTTGGGGTGAGGGGTGTCTTTGCGCCCCGGAAAAACCCCTCACCCCCGACCCCTCTCCCCTGAGTACAGGGGCGAGGGGGGCTTACGGCACCGAGTCTGCGTACTGCGTACTGCGTACTCCTTGACCGACGCAATGCGCTTCGCGCCCTTCCTCGGGTGGAGTACAATCCTGCAGTCGCCCCCGAAGACCGGCCCCCGGAACGACCTCATGACGCTGGCGATCGAAACCCACCGGCTCACGCGCGACTTCGGCGACTTTCGCGCCGTCGACGGCATCGACCTGCGGGTCGAGCGCGGGACCTTCTACGGCTTCCTCGGACCCAACGGAGCCGGCAAGTCGACCACGATCAAGATGCTCACCGGCCTGCTGGCGCCGTCGCGGGGTCAGATTCTCGTCCTCGATAAGAACGTGCTCGACGCGCGCGAGGCGCTCGAGGTGAAGCGGCGCGTCGGCGTCATCCCGGAAGACCTGGCGCTGTTCGACAACCTGACGGCCCGCGAGTACCTCACCTTCGTCGGGCGGATGTACCTGCTGCCGCGCGACACCATCCGCACGCGCATCGACGAGTTGCTGCCCATCCTCGACCTCGACGGCGAGGAGAAGAAGCTCACGATGGAGTACTCGCACGGCATGAAGAAGAAGCTCGCCCTCGCCGCCGCCCTGCTGCCGAACCCCGACCTGTTGTTCCTCGACGAGCCGTTCGAGGGGGTGGACGCGGTGACGTCGCGCGTTATCCGCGACCTGCTCGGGGGGTACGTCGCCCGCGGCTCGACCGTCTTCCTGACGTCGCACGTCCTCGAGATCGTCGAGAAGCTTTGCACGCACGTCGGCATCATCGTCAAGGGAATTCTCGTCGAACAAGCGTCCCTGGAGGCGATCCGCCAGGGCAGTTCCCTGGAGGACCGCTTCCTCGAAAAGGCGGGCGCGGACGCGGAGACGGCTCACAAGCTCAGTTGGCTCGAAGGGACGGCGTCGTGAACCGGCAACATCTTCTGGCCCTGTTCTGGCTGCGCTGGCGCATCCGCGTCAACCAGTTCAAGAAGGGCGGCGTCGTCAACGCGGTGCTGCTGGCCGTCGTCGCCGTCGCCGCCCTGGGTCTCGTCGCCGGCCTGTTCGCTGGCTCCGTCCTCGTCGGCTACTTCGCCTTGCCGGAGGCGTCTCCTCTGGTTGTCCTCTTCGTGTGGGACGGCGTGGTCGTCCTGTTCGTCTTCGTCTGGACCATCGGCCTGCTCGTGGAGCTGCAGCGGTCCGAGTCGCTGTCGCTCGACAAGCTCATGCACCTGCCCGTGACGCTCACCGGGGCGTTCCTGATCAACTACGTCGGCTCCCTGTTCAGCTTCACGCTGCTCGTGTTCGCGCCGATCCTGGTCGGGCTGGCCCTCGGGATGACGTTCGGCCGGGGGCCGGCGCTGCTGCTGCTGCTGCCCCTCCTGGCGGCTTTGCTCCTGATGGTGACGGCCCTCACGTACCAGTTTCAGAGTTGGCTGGCGTCGCTCATGCTCAACAAGCGGCGCCGCCGGACCGTGATCGTCCTCTTCACCCTCGGCTTCATCCTGCTCGCCCAGGCCCCGAACCTCATCAATATCCTTCGGCCCTGGGACGCGGGGCAGCAGGCCGACCTCGCCGAGCGCCAGTCGCAGGATCAGGAGCAACGGGAACTGGACCTGGCGCTGAAGGAAGGGAAAATCACCTTCGCCCAGCACCAGAAGCGGCAGGCGGAACTCCGCCGCGAGCAAGGGGTGCGCTCCCAGGAGGCGGACCGACAGACCTGGCAGCAGGTCGAGCGGACGGCCCGACTGGTCAACACGGTCGTTCCGCCCGGCTGGATGGCGCTGGGCGCCAGCGACCTGGCGGAGGGCCGCGTCCTGCCCGCGCTGCTCGGCACGCTGGGTCTGACGCTGATCGGCGCCGGCAGCCTGTGGCGGGCCTACCGGACCACCCTGCGGATGTACAAAGGGCAGAGCGGCGGGCGGAGGAAGCAACCGGCCGCCGTCGCCGCGCCGGCGAAGGCCGGGACGCGCTCGGCCGGGCTGCTCGACGAAGAGGTCCGCGGCGTGCCCGAGCAGGCCGCGGCCATCGCCCTGAGCGGCTTCGTGTCGCTCCTGCGCGCCCCCGAGGCGAAGATGCTGCTGCTGACGCCGGTCATCATGGCGGTGGTGTTCGGCTCGCTACTCCTGACGCGGGCCCCGAACCTGTCGGAAGGCCAGCGGCCCCTGCTGGCGTTCGGGGCGATGGCGATGATGCTGTTCACGATGGCCCAACTCGTCGGCAATCAGTTCGGCTTCGACCGCAACGGCTTCCGGGTGTTCGTCCTCTGCCCGGCCCCGCGCCGGTACATCCTGCTGGGCAAGAACCTGGCGTTCGCTCCCTTGGTGCTGGGCCTGGGCGCGGCGATCGTCGTCGTCGCGCAAGTGCTTTACCCGATGAGCGTCGGGCATTTGCTATCCGTCGTGCCGCAGTTCGTTTCGATGTACCTGCTGTTCTGCGCCCTGGCGAACTGGCTGTCGCTCTTCGCCCCGATGCGCATCGCGGCCGGGTCGCTCAAGCCGAGCAACCTCAAACTGGTCCATTTCCTGCTCCACCTGGCCTTCGTCTTCGTCCTCCCCCTGGTCCTGGTTCCGACGCTGCTGCCGCTGGGCGCCGAGTTCCTGCTGGAAGAGTTGGGGTGGGTCAAGGGAGTGCCGGTCTGCCTGATTCTGTCCGTGCTGGAGTGCGCGGCGGTCGTCGCCCTCTACCGGCTCGTCCTGACCTGGCAGGGCGACGTGCTCCAGGCGCGCGAGAAGAAGATCCTCGAACTCGTGACGACCAAGGAGGAGTGAGGGACGGCCGGCGCCGCCCGGGTCGCCGTGAGGGGACGGGACACGGATAGCGTGTGCCTGAATTCCTCGCGACCGCGTCAGCCTCTCACAAGGGCTCGTTGCCGGAAACCCTCATCTCCCCGGCACAACCGCCCGATACCTTCTACGAGGAGAATCCCCCAGACGACGGCAGCGCGCCACAACCGGACCAGTCGGCGCAGTCTTCCCCGTCATCCGGGACCGCGATGGAGGCAGGCGATGAACCCGCATGTGGCAAGCGGCCGACGGTTTCGGCGAGGGAAGGTGCGCTGGTTCCTCGGCCTGGCCGTCCTCGTCGTGGGAGCCCCCCTCGCCTTCCCCGCCGCGCCACCCGCGGAAGGCGAGACGCCGACCCCCTTGTCGCTCGGCGGCGCCGTCCGCTGGGCACTCGAGAACAACCCGGAGATCGCGGCGCTGCGGCAGCAGCGCGGCATCGCCGCCGCCGGCGTCGTCATCGCCGACACCTACCCGTTCAACCCGATCTGGGAGGCGTCGGTCCGCGCCGCCGTCGGTCCCCCGTCGGCGGGCATCACCAACTCGGTCAGCAACCAGCACCGGGTTTTCATCGACGTCGAGTGTCGCGGACAGGGGAAATTCCGCCGCCAGGCGGCCGGAACCGCCCTGTCGCGCACCGAGTGGGAAATCGCCCAACAGGAAGTCGCCCTCGCCGTCCGCACGCTCCGCGCCTTCGACGCCGTCATCTACCGCTTCCGCAAGCGCCAGCTGGTGAGCGACACCGTCGAGCTGAACCGCGAGGCGGCGGGGCTGGTCAAGGAACTGGTGAAGAACGGCCGGCTCACCGCGGCCGACCTGATCGTCATCCGCACCGAAGTCCAGGACGCCCGCGCCCAGCTCGGGCCGGGGCACGCCTCCTACGTCGCCGCCGCGCATGACTTCTACCGCGCCCTCGGCGCGGTGGAGGGTTCGTTCAACCTGCAAGGCGGTCTGGAGATCCCGCCGCCGCTGGAGGCGGAGACGGACCGTCTGCTGCTGGCGGCACTGGAGCGCCGCGCCGACCTGCGCGCCCGCCAGCTCGCGGTCCAGGAGGCCGAAGCCCGGCTGTGGCTCGAGGTCGCCAACCGCTACGGCAACGTGAACGCCGGCCCGGCCTACGAGTATGACCCCACGCGGATCAATTTAATCGGCGTCCAGTTCGCCGTGCCGCTGCCGGCGTTCAACACGCACCGGGGCGAGATCCAGCAGCGCGAGGCCGAGCGCGGCCGGGCGGTCCTCGACCTGCGCCAGACCGAGGTCGCGGTGCGCCAGGACGTCCGCGCCGCCGCCGCCCGCCTGGAGCAGGCGCGCAAGTGGGCCGACGCCTACCGGAACGAGATCCGCCCCAGCATGGAAAGAGCCCTGAAAGACATTCGGGCGCTGTTCGAGGCCCGCGCCGCCGGCGCCGACCTGCTCCGCGTCATCGACGTGCAGCGCAAGCTCCTGCGCGCCCGCGACACGGAGCTTGACGCCGTCTACGAACTGCGGCAGGCGCTCGCCGACCTCGCCCTCGCCGTCGGCGACCCGGCCGTGGCGGTCGGTCCCGGTCCGGCGCCGCCGTAGGGGCGGACGCGCGGGCGGGGGCAGAACGGCCAGACCTCGGAGAGGGTGCGCGGCCCCAGGCCTCGACGGCCGCGGAGAAGTTGACGAACGCCTCGAGCCGGAAGAGGCCTGGCAGTTCCGCCCGCGAGGGCCTAACCGGATCCATGACGGGCCTCCTGCGCGGGATTCTTCGGGTCTGGCAACCTCAGAATACCGCTCGCAGGTCGGCCCGTCTCTCTTTCTCCCCGCCCCGGATAACTCCTAAACTCTAGTCTGTGCCCTCTGTGGTGAGTTCTTTGAGGCAAGGGCGCGTCGAGGTTTCGCCGGGCACTTGCGTCCCGGCGGGCGCCCTGGTATCGTTCGGGCTCTCTCCCACACCTTATTCGAGGACCGCGCCATGAGACGCACCCTGTTCGCCGCCCTCGCTCTGACGGCCCTGGTCGCCGGCCGCGCCGCCGCCGACGACAAGGGCAAGAAAGAGGCCCCCGCCGTCGCGCCGCGCGAGGGCAAATCCGAGACGATCACGCTCTTCAACGGCCGCGACCTCGACGGCTGGGAGGGGCATGAGAAGCTCTGGTCGGTCAAGGACGGCGCCATCGCCGGTCATAATGCCGCGCCGGTGAAGGTCAGCACCTACCTCGTGACCAAGCACAAGTACAGCGACTTCCTCCTCAAGAGCAAGGTGAAGCTCGTCGACGGCGGGCCGAACCAGATGCACAGCGGTATCACCCTCTGGGGGCGCCTCGCCCCGGAGAAGGGCGACAAGTACACCTACATGGGCCACCTCGTCATGTTCCCCAGCGGCTGGGGCATGTACGACCTGCACCGTCGCAACGGCCTGCCGGTCGACCCGGCCCCGGCGAAGAAGGCCGGCAAGCAGAAGGACTGGAACGACCTGTGGATCCTCGCCCAGGGCAACCGCGTCCGCGTCGCCGTCAACGGCACCCTCGTCGTCGACTGGCGCGACCCGAAGCCCGACCTGGTCGCCGAGGGGCCCATCGGACTGCAACTGCACTCCAACGACGCGCCGCAGGAGATCCACTTCAAAGACCTCGTCCTGACGACCTTCCCGCCCGACAAGGGCTGGTCGGTCAAGGTCGGCGAAAAGCTCGGCGACTGACAAGGGGGATCTCATGCGTCATTCTTACCGCGTCGCGCCGGGAGCCCTGCTCGCTTTGGCCTGCCTCGCCGCGGCCGCCGGAGCCGCCGACAGGCCGGACGAGTTGATCGTCGGCAAGTGGGGTCCGGCGAACGGCAAGGATAAGGGCACGGTCGAGTTCGCCAAGAACGGCAAGCTGTCGGTCAAGGGCAAGGACGACGACGGCAAGGACTTCGACGTCGGCGGCACCTACAAGTTCATCGGCGACGACGCCCTCGACGTCGTCCTCACCGTCGCGGGCGAGGTCAAGAAGGAACGCCTCAAGGTGAAGGTCGACAAGGACGAGTTGTCGCTCACCGACTCCAAGAAGCGGACGCAGACCTTCAAACGCGCCAAATGACGGGCGAAGAAGAACGAACCACGAAGGCACAGAGGACACAGAGGGAAAGCAACACCGAGAAAGCAAGAAAAGAAAGACACGGCCAACGTGTTGATCTTTTCCCGCCTTTCTCGGTGTTGCTTTCCCTCTGTGTCCTCTGTGCCTCCGTGGTTCGTTTTTTTTGAGCGAAACCGCCGCGCGGTGTTGACAGACGGGTATTCGTAAGCTAAAGTGCTTTGCGTCGCAAACCAATTTGTGGAGGGGCGAAGGATGGACGCGCGGCAGGCGACCCAGACGCTGGAGGTGATCCGCACGCTGATGGAGCGGACGACGCAGTACCAGCTGTTGACGGCGCGGGCGAGCCTGGTGGCGGGCAGCCTGGCGGGGGCGGGAGCCTTGGCGTTCCTCGGCCTCGACGCGGCGGACCCGGGGCACTTCGGCGCCGTCTGGGCCGTCGTCTTCGTCGGCTCGCTGGCGGCGACCGTCGTCGGCACGCTGACGCGCGGCCGCGCCAGCGGCGAGGAGGTCTGGTCGCGCCAGGCGCGGACGGTGCTGTTTGCCCTGGCGCCGGCGCTGTTCGCCGCCCTGGTGCTGACGGTCTTCTTCTTCGCGCGCGGCTGGCACCTGTGGCTGCCGGGCGTGTGGATGCTCTGCTACGCCCAGGGGGCGCTGGCGACGTCGGCCTACGCGCCGGCGCCGATCCGCTGGCTGGGGCTGGCCGTGCTGCTCCTCGGCGGGCCGACGCTGTTCCTGTCGCCGGAGTGGTCGGTGGGCATGATGGGCCTGGTCTTCGGCGCCGGCCACCTTACCCTGGGGGCCGTGCTGCTGACGCGCGAGCGCCGGCAGGCGTCGCTGCGGCTGCATACCGACGTCGCGTGAACCGATCGACCTCTCCCCCCGGGTAATCGACGTGAACGCCATCAAGCACCTGTTCGCCGACCTCGACCCCTTGCTGCACGAGCGCGGCCGCATGGCCATCGTCTCCGTGCTCGCGGCGGTCGACAGCCTGACGTTCACCGAGTTGCGCGACCAGCTCGAGATGACCGACGGCAACCTGAGCGTCCACCTGCAAAAGCTCGACGAGAAGGGCTACGTCGCCATCGACAAGAAGTTCGTCGGCAAGCGGCCGCAGACGACATGCCGTCTGACGAAGGCCGGCCGCGAGGCGTTCACGCGCTACCTCGACCACCTTGAAGCGATCGTGCGCCAGGGCCGAACCAAGCCCGGCGCGTGAGCCGCAACCCAGGAGGGAGACCTTGATGACCCGTCCCGGATTCATTCTCCTCGCCGCACTCCTCGTCCCGGCCGCCGGGGCGGCGCGGGGGCAGGCGCCGGACAAGCCCGCCGCCGCGCGGCCTGCCGTCGAGAAAGACATCTCTTATGTCGACGGCGGCGGGGATGACCAAAAGCTCGACCTCTACCTGCCGGCCGGCAAGTCGTTCGCGACCGTCGTCTTCACCTACGGCGGCGGCTGGCACCGGGGTAGCCGCAAGTCGGTGACGCCCGTTGGCGAGAAGTTGCAGGCCCTCGGCTTCGGCTGCGCCCTCCTGAGCCACCGGCTGGCGCCGAAGCACCCGTTCCCCGCCCCGGCGGAGGACGTCGCCGCCGGCTTCGCCTGGGTGAAGAAGCACGTCGCCGAACGCGGCGGCGACCCGAAGCGCGTCTTCCTCGTGGGGCACAGCTCGGGGGCGCACCTCTCGCTCCTGATCGCCGCCGACCCGCGCTACCTGGCGCCGCACAAGCTGACGCCCGCCGACGTGGCCGGCGTCGTCGGCCTGAGTACGCCGGTCGATTTGGAGCCGCACAAGGACGGCAAGGGCTTCGGCGACGCCCTCCTCGGGGGCCGCGGCGCCGACGCCTTCTCCCGCGACCGGGAGGTCATGAGCCGGGCCAGTCCCGTCCGCCACGTCACGAAGGACTTGCCGCCGGTCCTGCTCGTCGTCGGCGAGCGTGACTTCCCCATGCTGGAGGCGGACGCCCGCGCCTTCGTCGAGAAGGCGAAGGGGGAGAAGGCGTCGGCGTCTCAGTACCTGGCGAAGGGCCGCGATCACATGGGCGTGGTCCAGTCCTTGCTGGAGGACAAGTCGCCCGTCACCGAACAGGTCGTGGAGTTTTTGCGGCGCGGGAAGTGACCGGGAACAGAGCCGTTAACCGGGCGCCTCGCCGAACGGTTCAGAGGTGGGGCGTCCGACCTGGAGGAGCCATGCGAGTACGAACGGCCGAACATATGGGCATGTGTTTCGGGGTGCGTGACGCCATCGAGTTGGCGGTGCGCCTGACGCGCCAGGGGCCGCTGACGATCCTCGGCGACCTGGTGCATAACCCCGACGTCGTGGCGCGCCTGGACGCCGCGGGCGCCGGCCGGGCCGGCCGCCCCGAGGAGGTCGAGACGCGCGCCGTCCTGCTGACGGCTCACGGCACCGCCCAGCACGTCAAGCAGCGGCTGCGCGAGGAAGGCCGTCAAGTTCACGACGCCGCCTGCCCGCTCGTCAAGCGCGTGCATCTGGCTCTGGACCGGCTCATCGAGGAGGGCCGGCACCCGGTCGTCGTCGGCCAGCGCGACCACGTCGAGGTGCGCGGCCTCGTCGGCGACCTGCCGGAGCATACCGTCGTCCTAAGCGAGGCCGACATCGAGCACCTGAAAGGGCGGCCGCGCCTCGGCGTCGTCGCCCAGACGACGCAACCGCTGGAGCGCGTCGAGGAGTTGGTCAGGGCGATCCGCCGCCGCTTCCCCGAGGCGGACGTGCGCTTCGTCGACACCGTCTGCCAGCCGACGAAAGACCGGCAGGAAGCGATCCGTAAACTCGTCGAAGAGACGGCGGTCGTCGTCGTCGTCGGCGGGCCGGACAGCAACAACAGCCGCAAGCTGACCGAGTACGCCCGGAGTCGCGGGCGCACGGCGTACCAGGTGGCGCGGGCCGACGAGCTGCGGCCCGAGTGGTTCGAGGGCATGGAAGTCGTCGGGCTGACGGCGGGGACGTCGACGCCGGACGACGTCATCGCCGAGGTGAGAGCGTGGCTGGAGGCGCATTGAGCCGGTCGGGGAGTCAACGACGTTATCCGTCGTCGGCCCCGTAGGGGTGGTGTGCGCGATGTTTGAATTAGCCCGCGTAGCGGGCGGCGGATCGTAGCCCCGGGTGGAGCGCAACCCGCGCAGCGGGTGAAGCGCAACCCGGGGAACACGACCGGGGACGTAGGAATTGTATGGAACCCGCGTAGCGGGTGACGGATCGTAGCCCCGGGTGGAGCGTACTCGCGAAACCCGGGGAACACGCAACCCGGGGAACACGACCGGGGACG
>JBBROG010000047.1:0-39057 GCA_038229635.1 Gemmatales bacterium | reverse complement strand
TTATTCTTTGTGGCGCGTTGCCCCCCCCCCCCCCCGTTTACGGGGGTGGGGGGGGGGGGGGGTGGGGCCTTTTTCCGGGGGGAGAAGCCACCCCTCACCCCAACCCCTCTCCCCTGAGTACAGGGGCGAGGGGCTAAGGGTCCGGAGGACGTCGCGTGCTGCGCGAAGAACAGATCGACATCCGCCGCCGCCGCGCCGCCGAGGCGCAATTCAAGATCCAGAACCTCGGCCGCAACCGCGTCTTCAGCGACTACCAGGTGACGAACCCGGCGACCGGCGGGCAGTACCGCGTCGGCGTCCGCGGCTTCGACGTCGGCGACAACACCTGCACCTGCCCCGACTTCCGCACCAACACGCTCGGCACCTGCAAGCACGTCGAGGCGGTCCTCGCCGCCCTCGGCGAGGAGGCGCCGCCGTCGCTGCGCCAGCGCAAGGCCGCCGTCACCCACCCGGAAATCGTCCTCTCTTACGGCGAACAGCTCCGCCTGGCGCTGCACCTGCCGCCGCGCCACTCCGACCAACTCCGCGCCCTCGCCGAGCGCTTCTTCGACGACAAGGGCTTCTGGAAGGACGGCGGCGACTACGCCGAGTTGATCGAGGCCGTCAACGGCGTGCCAGAGCAGGTGACGCTCTTCTCCGACGCGATGGAGCACATCGACCGCGAGATCGAGCGGAAGGAGATGGCCAAACGTGAGGAAGGACTGCTGCGCCAGCTGGAGCTCGGCCGGCTCGACTTGAACCTGCTGGAGGTGCCGCTCTACGCCTACCAGGCGCGCGGCGCCCTGTTCCTCGCCTACCGCGGCCGCGCCATCCTCGGCGACGACATGGGCCTTGGCAAGACGGTGCAGACGCTCGCCGCCGTCGAGCTGCTCGCCCGCGAGCGCGGCGCCGAGCGCGTCCTCGTCGTCGCCCCCGCGTCGGTCAAGTATCAATGGGAGGGCGAAATCCGCAAATACACGCGCCGCCCCGTCCAGGTGATCGACGGCACGACCGAGGGGCGGCGGGCGCAGTACGCGCAGCCGGCGTTCTACCGCCTCGTCAACTACGAGGTGGTGCTGCGCGACCTCGACGCCCTCAACGCCTGGCAGCCGGACGTCATCGTCCTCGACGAGGCGCAGCGCATCAAGAACTGGGAGTCGAAAATCTCGCGCGCCGTCAAGAAGCTGCGCAGCCGCTACGCCATCGTGCTGACCGGCACGCCGCTGGAAAACAAGATCGAAGAACTCTACAGCATCGTGCAGTTCGTGGACGACCGCCGCCTCGGCCCGGCGTTCCAGTTCCTGCACGACCACCGCGTCGTCGACGACGCGGGCAAGCTGGTCGGCTACCGCAACCTCGACAAGGTCCGCGAGCGGCTGGCGCCGATCTTCCTGCGGCGCACGCGCCGCGAAGTCCTGGGGCAGCTGCCGGCGCGCACCGACAGCACCGTCTTCGTGGAAATGGCGGAGGCGCAAAAGGGGCCTTACGCCGAACAGCAGACGACGCTCGCCCGCCTGCTCTCGAAGAAGTACCTGTCCGAGGTCGACCGCCGCCGCATCCTCTGCTGCCTCGCCAACATGCGCATGGTCTGCAACAGCACTTACCTCTACGACAAACAGACGAACGTCTCTCCGAAACTGGAGGAATTCGCCGAGCTGATGCGCGACCTGATGGCGGAGGGCGGGCACAAGGTCGTCGTCTTCAGCCAGTGGGAGCTGATGCTGCGCAAGGCGGCGGAGGTGCTGGACGGCCTCGGCCTCGGCTACGCGGTGCTGACGGGCAGCGTGCCGGGCAAGGACCGCAAGGCGCTGATGGACCGCTTCCGCGACGACCCGAACTGTCTCGTGTTCCTGTCGACCGACGCGGGCGGGACCGGCCTGAACCTGCAAGCGGCCGACACGGTGATTAACCTGGAAGTGCCGTGGAACCCGGCGGTGCTGGAGCAGCGCATCGCGCGCGTGCATCGCCTGGGGCAGCACCGCCCCGTCCGGGCGATCAACCTGGTGACGCGCGGCGGCATCGAGGAGCGCATGCTGCGGACGCTGGAGATGAAGCGCTCCCTCTTCGAGGGCGTGTTCTCGGGGACGGCCGACGAGGTGAGCTTCGAGGCGCTGGGCCAGCGGCCGTTCCTGGAGACGGTGCGCGACTTGCTCGGCGAGGACGTCTCCGAACCGGACCGAGGCGCAAGCGAGGGCACGGCACCCGCGCCGGAAGACGCCGACGCGGCATTGGCGCGGGCGGGCGTGCAGTTCCTGGAGGCGCTGGCGAACCTGTGCGAGGCGGCGGCGCGGGCGGGACAGACGACGTTGCGGATCCCGATTCCGCCGGCGGACGTGTTGCGGTCGAGTGCGGCGGCGGTGCGGGCGCTCGCGGGGCGGGACAAGGGAGGCGCCTGAGTTCTACCGGCCGAGTTTATCCTGGCCGGCAGCGGACGCCTCGGCTATCTTGACGGCGGTGCGTCGTGCGGAGGCCGCCAGGAACCTGCTTGGCCACCCCGACGCCCTCCCCTTGCTCGACTCGACCTCGGCGCCTGCCGCGCCGAACTCGCCGCCGGGGCCGACGAAGGTTAATCTCCCAAGACATTCAGGACTCGAGAGGGTTCCCATGACGTGCCGCCGACTTTCCCTCCTGACCGTCCTCCTCGCGGCGGCCGCTTCGCTCGCCGGCGCGGCCGAGCCGCCCCAGGACAAGAAGGATCCGCAAGCGGCCGTCGAGCCGCGCTCGGCGCCGGGCGCCGGCCAGAAGTTCCTCGAGAAGTTCGCCGGCGACTGGGACGTCGTCAAGACGTTCCACCCGCGCTCCGGCGACCCCGTCTCGGCGAAAGGCGAGTGCAAGCAGGCGATGATCCACGACGGCCGCTTCCTCGAGTCGAAGTTCGTTTTCCACGGCGATCGGGGCAAGTCCACCGGCACCGGCCTCATCGGCTTCGAGGCGTCGTCGGGCAAGTTCACCAGTGTCTGGACCGACTCGCGCTCGACGCGGATGTCGCTGCGCCAGGGCAAGGACAAGTTCAACGGTGAGGAAATCGTCCTCTTCGGCGCCTCCCTCGGCGAGGGAACCGACACGCGGCCGTCGCGGACCGTCACGCGCCTGGAGGACGGCGGCCGCAAGATCGTCCACCGCCAGTACGTCCCCGGCGCCGACGGCAAGGAGCGGCTGATGATGGAGCTTGTGATGACGAAGAAGGCCGCCAAACCTTGAGCCGGCCCCGCCGAGGACGCTCCCCGTGGCACGACCGACCGCTCTCGACACGCCGCCGCCCCGCCCCGCCGCGCCCGCGCCGTCGCCGTTGTCCTCGGCAGTGGTGCCCTCGGCGCCGTCGGCGGACTTGCCTTGCTCGGCCTGATCGCGGGCGTCCTCTTCCTGCGCCGCCGCTCCGGCACGCGGCTGCGGCTGTTCGACGTGACGTTCCTCGGCGTCTGCGGCCTCGCCGTCGTCTTCGGGATGCTCCTCAACACGCACTTCCTGCTCAGCCCGGACGGCCTCGCCGAGGTGTCGCGCCCCGACGACGAGCGCGTCCTCGGCGCCCTCTTCGGCGGCCTGCTCGGCGGCGTGACGCTCTGGGCACTGGGCCGCGCCGCCCGCTGACTTCTCCGCGCCGCCGCTCCGCCCGCCTGGCGGTTCCTCTTCACTTTTTCCGCCGGACCGCCTATAGGGAGGCGACGGAGGTGACGACGGATGCGGCGCGTGGGGTGGCTGGTCGGCCTGACGTTCTTGCTGCCGGCCGGCTGCGCGCCGGCGGGCCAGGAGCGCGTGCGCGAGTACAACGCCGACGGGCTTCACCTGTTCGCCCACGGCAACTACGCCCACGCCGCCGAGACGTTCGAGGCGGCTCTCGCCCTGCAACCGGGCGACCCCGACTTGCTCTACAACGCCGCCCGGAGCCACGACCGCGCCGGCCGTGCGGCGCGGGCCGAGGAGTTGTACAACGCCTGCCTGCGCCACGACGCCAACCACGCGGCCAGCCGCCACGGCTTGGCGGCGCTGATGGTCCGCCAGGGCCGGCGCGACGAGGCGGTCCGCGCGACCGAGGAGTGGCTGGCGCGGGCGCCGCGCCTATCGGGGCCTTACGCCCTGGACGGCTGGCTATGGCACGACGCCGGCGACCTGCCGCGCGCCCAAGCCCGCCTCCAACAGGCCCTCGACCTCGACCCGCGCGACGGCCACGCGCTGGTCGAACTGGCTCTCGTCTACGAAGCGCTGCAGCGCCCCGAACGCGCCCTCGTCCTATACGAACGGGCGCTGGAGCAGACCCCCAATCAGCCCGAAGTCGCCCAACGTCTCCAGCGCCTCCAGGCCCAAGGGGTCAAGCGACCGCGGCCCGACTGACGCCTGCCGGGAAAAGACGGCGGTTGTAGCGGATGAGCCGCCCATCCGCCGGCGCCGGGCGACTTCCCCGGTGCCTCGGCCAACTGCCCTCAACTCGGAAGGCCGATGGGGGTACAATCGTGGTCCCGGGTCGATTCCGGCCGGCGGACGCCCCGCCGCCGCCTAGCCCTCAGCAATTCCCCACCATGACCGAACGGCCGTTTGTCCACCTGCACTGCCACACGCACTACAGCCTCCTCGACGGCGCCAGCCGCATCCCGGAGCTGGTCGCCCACGTCAAGGGGCTCGGCATGACCGCCGTGGCCATCACCGACCACGGCAACCTCTACGGCGCCATCGAGTTCTACCGTGAATGCCGGGCCGCCGGCCTGAACCCCATCCTCGGCTACGAAGCCTACGTCGCCCCGAAGCACCGCTCCGACCGCGAGCAGCGCCGCGGCAACGCCGACTCCGACGACGCCATCTACCACCACCTGACGCTCCTCGCGAAGAACATTACCGGGTTCAAAAATCTCATCAAGATGGCGTCGAAGGCGTTCCTGGAGGGGTATCACTACAAGCCGCGCATCGACAAGGAATTGCTGGAGCAGCACCACGACGGCATCATCTGTCTGAGCGGTTGCGCCGCCGCCGAGTTCAGCGATTACATCCTCAAGGACCGCAGGGACGACGCGATCAAGACGGCGCAATACTTCCATCAGCTCTTCAAGGACGACTTCTATATCGAGATCCAGAACAACGGCCTGGAGATCCAGCGGCAGTGCGCCGAGGGGGCCGTCGACGTCGCCGACCGGCTCGGCCTGCCCCTCGTGGCGACGAGCGACGCCCACTACCTGCGGCAGGAGGACAGCGTCGCCCACGACGTGCTGTTGTGCCTCAACACCGGCAAGACGCGCAACGCCCCCAAGCGCTTCAAGTTCGACGGCAACCAGTTCCACATCCGCGGCCCGAAGGAGATGTACGCCCTCTTCCCCCGGCACGAAGAGGCCGTCAAGCGCAGTCAGGAGATCGCCGACCGCGTCGACATTCAGCTCGACTTCAAGAAGCGCCACTTCCCCGTCTTCAGCCCGCCCGGCGGCAAGACGCCGGACGACTACCTCCGCGAGTTGTGCGCGCAAGGGTTGCTGGAGCGCTACCGCGGCAACCCGTCCCCGGCGGCGCGCGACCGGCTCGAGCACGAGTTGGGCATCATCTGCCGCATGGGCTTCGCCAGCTACTTTCTCATCGTCGGCGACTTCGTGCGCTTCGCCGTCGAGAGCGGCATCCCGGCGAGCGCCCGCGGCTCGGCGTGCGGGGCGCTGGTCAGCTACGTCCTGAGGCTCAGCCACGTCGACCCGCTGGAGTACGACCTCCTCTTCGAGCGCTTCCTCGACCCGAACCGAGCCGAGGCGCCGGACATCGACATCGACTTCTGCCAGGACCGGCGCGAGGAGGTGATTGCCTACGTCAAGCAGAAGTACGGCGAGAACAGCGTGGCGCAGATCGCGACGTTCGGCACGATGGCCGCCAAGGCGGCGATCAAGGACGTCGGCCGCGTCCTCGACGTGCCGCTGGCGCGCGTGCTGGAGTTGACCAACTGGGTGCCCAAGACGCTCGGCGCCACCATCGACGACGCCCTGAAGCTGAGCCCGGAGTTCAAGCAGGCATACGAGACGGACGGGCAAGTCCGCGAGCTGATCGACATCGCCAAGACGCTGGAAGGAACGAACCGCCAGTCGGGCATCCACGCGGCCGGCGTCGTCATCGCCAACGGGCCGATCACCGACTACGTCCCGGTGCACCGGGCGGTCCGCAAGAGCGAGGAGGGCGGCCGCGGCGGCGAGCCGGCGGTGGCGACGCAGTGGGTCATGGGCGACCTCGAGAAGGTCGGCCTGCTCAAGATGGACTTCCTCGGCCTGCGCACGCTGACGCTGCTCGACAACTGCGTCCGGCTGATCGAGAAGACGCGCGGGATCAAAATCGACCTTTACCGACTGCCGGACGACGACCCGGAGACGTACGCGCTCCTGCAACGCGGCGACGCCAAGGGCGTGTTCCAGCTCGAGTCGGAGGGCATCCGCCAGCTCTTGACGCAGATGCGCCCGGACAACATCCGCGATATCGTCGCGATCATGGCGCTGTACCGTCCCGGCCCGCTCCAGGGCGGCATGGTCGACTCCTACGTCAACTGCAAGCACGGCCGCGAGCGGCCCGTGTACCAGCATCCCGTAATGGAGGAGATTTTAGCGGAGACTTACGGAGTCCAAGTCTACCAAGAACAGATCATGCGGATCTTGAATAGGCTTGGCGGCATCGAACTGTCGAGCGCCTACGCCTGCATCAAGGCGATCGGCAAGAAGAAGCAGGAGACCATCGACGAGCGCTACGCGGAGTTCCACAGGGGGGCGAAGGAGCGCGGGCTGGACGAGAAGACCATCGACGACATCTGGAACAAAATCGTCGTATTTGCAGGTTACGGATTCAATAAGTCTCATACCGCGGCTTATGCCCAGGTCGGCTACCAGACGGCGTACCTGAAGGCCCACTTCACCGCCGAGTTCATGGCGTCGCTGCTGTCGAGCGAGATCGAGGACGGCAACAAGCGCGACATCATGGTCGAGCACATCGCCGACGCCCGCAAGCTCGGCGTCGAGGTGCTGCCGCCGGACGTCAGCGCCAGCGGCGCCGAGTTCCTCGTCGTCGGCGGCAACATCCTGTTCGGCCTCCTCGCCATCAAGGGCCTCGGCCGCGGCGCCGCCGACGCCATCGTCGCCGCCCGCCAAGAGGGCGGCCGCTTCAAGGACTTCTTCGACTTCTGCGAGCGCATCGATACGAAAGCGGTGTCGAAGGCGGCGCTGGAAAAGCTCGTCAAGGCAGGGGGCTGCGACCACTTCGGGCGGCGGGCACAGCTGATGACCGTCCTGCCGCGCGCCTTGCAGGCGGCCAGCTCGATGCACCGCGACCGCCAAGCGGGACAGCTATCGCTCTTCGGCGGCTTCGGAGAGGACGGCCCGGCCGTCGCCGCCCCCGCCGCCGAGACGCTGCCCGACGTCCCCGAGTGGGACGACGCCGAGAAGCTCAAGTACGAAAAAGAAGCGCTCGACTTCTACTTCTCCAGCCACCCGCTGGCGCAGCGCGCCGACGACCTGGCCCGCTTCGGGAGGCCGCTCTCGGAGGTCGTCCACTGCCCGCCCGGCCAGGAAGTGACCGTCGGCGGTATGCTCACAAGCGTCCGCTTCCAGAACACCAAGACGGCCCGCAACGGCAACAGCCGCTACATCCGCTGCAACATCGAGGATCTGACCGGCAGCGTCGAGTGCGTCATGTGGCCCGACGACCTCGCCCGCCAGAAGGTGGACGTCGACAACGAGTGGGTCGGCTTCGCCAAGGGCTGCATCGACCCCCGCAGCAGCCGCGAAAAGCCGCTACTCCTGCTGACGCGCTTCCTGACCATCGAGCAGGCGAACCGCGAACTGACGAAGGTCATGCGGATCGTCCTGCGGCTGGGGACGCACAACGCGAATCACGTCGACGGGATCGCCCGCGTCCTCAAGCGCGCTCCCGGATCGTGTTTGGTGTATTTGGACGTGCGCGACGCCAACGGCAAGTGGGCGCGGCTGAAGCTGTCCGACGAGTACCGCGTCAACCCGATGACCGTCGCGAAGGCCGAACTGGAAGCCATGCTCGGGCCGGACTGCGTGAAGTTCTGAGGCCGGGCTACCGCCGCGGCCGTGTCCGGGCGTATGATGCGTGAAGTGATATCCCCCGGCTCCCGGCGAGGCACACGCATGAGCCAGATCCTGACGCCGACCGTCCCTCCCTCCGGCCCGCCGCCGGACGACGCCGACCCGTTCCGCCTCGGCTGGCGCCACGTCCGCGTGACGCGGCCCGACGGCACCGAGGTCGTCGAGCTCGTCCCGCTCACGCACGAGGACCTGCTTTACCCGGAGGAGGAGGACTTCGTCGTGAATCGGCCGCGGCACACCCTCGATTTCGTCTACTGCCACGGGGCACTGTGCGCCTTCTTCGACGGGGTGGCCGGGATGGTCATCCTCGGCGACTGTCGCATTGACTTCGGCGTCCTTGGCATTCGCCCGCTCGGCCCCGACATCGTCGTGCTGGACGGCGTCCGCGAGTGGCTTAAGCAAGGGACGTTCCACATCGCCCAAGAAGGCGGGCGGCCGGTCCTCGTCCTCGAGATTGCCTCGCCGGACACGCGCGCCCATGACCTGCACGCGAAGCCAGAGTTCTATTTCCGGGCGGGCGTGCGGAAGTATGTCATCGTCGACCGGGGCTGGGACGCCGAGCATCCGGCGAAGCTGCTCGGCAACCAGCGCGGGCCGGACGGCTGGGTGCCGCTGCCGGCCGACGCTCAGGGGCGCCTCGACTTGTCGCCGCTGCCGCTGCTGCTTGGGCTGGAGGACGACCGGCCGTGGCTGTACGACGCGCGGACCGGCGCACGCCTGCCCGACATGCCCGAAGCCTTGCGCGAGCTCGAGGAGGAGAAGCGGGCGCGCGCCGCCGCGGAGGCCCGCGCAGTCGCCCTCGAAGAGCGCCTCCGCCAGCTGGAAGAGCAATTGCGACAACAGGGATCGCCGTGACTCGATCGCGGCCGAAGAACGCCGCCCGGCTGTGAACGCCCGCGACCCCCGGCGAGGTGCGCCATGAGCCAGATCCTGACGCCGACCGTCCCTCCCTCCGGCCTGCCGCCGGACGACGCCGACCCGTTCCGCCTCGGCTGGCGCCACGTCCGCGTGACGCGGCCCGACGGCACCGAGGTCGTCGAGCTCGTCCCGCTCACGCACGAGGACTTGCTTTACCCGGAGGAGGAGGACTTCGTCGTGAACCGGCCGCGGCACACCCTCGATCTCTTCTACTGCTTCGGGGCCTTGAACGCCTTCTTCGATGGCGTGGCCGGGATGGTCATCCTCGGCGATTGTCGCATTGACTTCGGCGTCCTCGGCATTCGCCCGCTCGGCCCCGACATCCTCGTGCTGGATGGCGTCCGCGAGTGGCTCAAGAAGGGGACGTTCCACATCGCCGAAGAAGGCGGGCGGCCCGTCCTCGCCCTCGAGATCGCCGCGCCGGAAACGCGCGGCCACGACCTGCACGCCAAACCGGACCTCTATTACCGGGCGGGCGTGCAAAAGTACGTCATCATCGACCGGGGCTGGGACGCCGAACACCCGGCGAAGCTGCTCGGCAACCAGCGCGGGCCGGACGGCTGGGTGCCGCTGCCGGCCGACGCGCAAGGGCGCCTCGACTTGTCGCCCTTGCCGCTGCGGCTCGGACTGGAGGACGACCGGCCGTGGCTGTACGACGCGCGGACCGGCGCGCGCCTGCCTGACATGCCCGAAGCCCTGCGCGAGCGCAACGCGGCTCTGGCCGGACTCGCGGAGGAATCGCGGGCGCGCGCCGACGCCGAAGCGAGAGCGCGCGACGCCGAGGCTCGCGCCCAAGACGAAACCGCCCGCCGCGTCGCCCTCGAAGAGCGACTCCGCCTGTTGGAAGAACAATTGCGACAACAAGGGTCGCCGTGACTCAGTCGCGGCCGAAGAACGCCGCCAGGCCGAGCAGCAGGATCATGCCCATCGACCGCGCCGCCTCCTTCGGGTTGACCTTCGACGACCCCGCTCGACGGTTTTCAAAGAGAATCGGCGTCTCACCGATCTTGCACCCCGCCTTGCGGCAGCGGTACAGCACCTCCTGCTGGAACGAGTAGCCGCGCGAGCGCACCCGGTCCAACCGCACCTGACGCAATTTACTAATTCGGTAGCAGCGGTAGGCGCCGCTGGTGTCGTGGACGGGGAGGCGCATGAGAAAGCGGACGACCAGGCCGACGCCGCCGCTCATCAGGCGGCGCGCCAGGGGCCAGTTGACCGTGCCGCCGCCCTTGACGTAGCGCGAGCCGATCATGACGTCGTACTTGCTCATGCCGCCCAGGACGGCGGGCAGGTAGCGCGGGTGGTGGCTGAAGTCGGCGTCCATGTTGACCAGGAAGTCGTAGCCGCTGTCCGCGGCGTGGCGCATGGCCGTCAGGATGGCCGTGCCGAGGCCGAGCTTGCCGGCGCGGTGCAGGACGCGGACGTGCGGGTCGGCGGCGGCCAACTCGTCGGCGAGTCGGCCGGTGCCGTCGGGCGAATTGTCGTCGATGACGAGGACGTCGGCCCCCGGAACCGCCGCGCGGATCTCGCGCACCAGCGGGCCGAGGTTGTCGCGCTCGTTGTACGTCGCGAGGGAGACCAGGACGCGGGGAGGGGGTTCGGTCGGCGGCACGGGGGCTCATTCTCCGTGTTGCGGCTTGCCTTCGGGCGGTGGGCCGGTCTATCTTACAACATCATAGCCCGCATCCCAGACGACCCGAGGCGATTCCGGCCCGCACCGACAGAGCGAGACGCATGGCCACCACAATCGCAGTAGCCTGCCCCAAGTGTGAGAAGCAGATCAAGGCTCCGCCCGACCTCGTCGGCAAGAAGATCCGCTGCAAGGAGTGCCGCCACGTCTTCCTCGTCGAGGCGCCGAAGGCCGCCAAGGCGAAGGAGGATCCGTCCGCCAAGCCGGCGAAGCCGTCGAAGGCCGCCCACGACCCCCGCTACGACCGCGACGACAACCCCTACGACGTCACCGACCACGAGTTCCTGCCGCGCTGCCCCTACTGCGCGAAGGAGCTGGAGGAGGATGGGCAAGTCATCTGCCTCCACTGCGGCTACAACATGCGAACGCGCGAGCGCGTCAAGCCGAAGAAGATCTACGACCAAAGCGGCGGCGAAAAGTTCACCTGGCTGCTGCCCGGCATCCTCTGCGCCGTCGCGGTCTTGCTGATGATCGGCGCCATCGTGACGACCTGGATCGTCTTCCCGCGGCTGGAGAAGGACGGCAGCGAGGCGTGGTGGACGGTCTTCTTCAGCCTGGCGTTCCGGCTGTGGGAGAGCATCATCTACCTGTTCGTCGCTTTCTTCACGGGGAAGTTCGCCATCAAGCGGCTGATCTTCCACCCGACGCCGCCGGAGAAGGAGAAGCATAAGTAACGGCTTATGGCGCCCCCACCCGGCGGCGCGCGGCGCGATTGCCTTCACTTTTCTGTTTCCGGACGCCCCCGGCCGGGATAGGATGACACTCTCCCGCGATCGCACCCGCCGCCGGGGGTCGAGCCTCGTCGACCGACGAGGCGCCCCCGTTCGACCCGTTCTCATCACTCAAGGGGAGGAGATCCACCGTGAACAGCAACCACGACCGTGGGCCGTCGCGCCGCGACGTGCTCAAGACCACCGGTGGCCTGGCCGTGGCGTCGGCCCTCGCCGGCGTCGCCCTGCCGCACGTCCATGCCGGCGAGAGCAACACCATCCAGGTCGCCCTCGTCGGCTGCGGCGGACGCGGCACCGGCGCCGCCGTCAACGCCCTCAGTGTCAAGACCGGGCCGACCAAAATCGTCGCGATGGCCGACGTCTTCGAGGACCGCCTCGACGACAGCCTCAAGCAGCTGACCGCCCACAGCGCCAAACAGGTCGACGTCCCCGGCGACCGCAAGTTCCTCGGCTTCGACGCCTACAAGAAGGCCATCGACAGTCTGCGCCCCAGCGACGTCGTCATCCTCGCCACGCCGCCGGCCTTCCGCTGGGTCCAGTTCGGCTACGCCGTCCAGAAGGGCGTCAACGTCTTCATGGAGAAGCCGGTCACCGTCGACGGGCCGAGTACGCGCAAAATGCTCAAGCTCGGCGAGGAGTCGGTCAAGAAGAACATGAAGGTCGGCGTCGGCCTCATGTGCCGCCACTGCGAGGCGCGCGGCGAGCTGCACAAGCGCATCCAGGACGGGCAGATGGGCGAGATCCTCCTGCTGCGTGCCTACCGCCAGGCCGGCCCGACGGCGACCGCTTTTTCGCCGCCGAAGCCGAAGGACATCAGCGAACTGCACTACCAGATCCGGCGCTTCCACTCGTTCCTGTGGGCGAGCGGCGGCGCCTACAGCGACTTCCTCATTCACAACATCGACGAGTGCTGTTGGATGAAGGACGCCTGGCCGGTCCTGGCGTCGGGCGCCGGCGGCCGCCACTACCGCGGCGACAACATCGACCAGAACTTCGACAGCTACTCGACCGAGTTCACCTTCGCCGACGGCGCCAAGCTGCTCCTCGAAGGCCGCACCGTCCCCGGCTGCCACAACGAGTTCGCCAGCTACGCGCACGGGACCAAGGGCGCCGCCATCGTCTCGTCGAACGGGCACTGGCCGTCGCGGGCACGCATCTTCAAGGACCAGAAGATCCCGTTGCGGGGCAGCGAGGGCGTCGTCTGGATGTACCCGCAGCCGGAGCCGGAGTCGATCAACCCGTACCAGCTGGAGTGGGAACACCTGACGGAGGCGATCCGCAAGAATCAGCCGTACAACGAGGTGAAGCGCGGCGCCGAGGCGAGCCTGGTGACGGCGATGGGCCGCATGGCGTGTCACACGGGCCGGGTCGTCAAGTTCGACGAGATGCTGAACCACGAGCACGAGTTCGCGCCGGAGGTCGACAAGCTGACGCTCGACGGGCCGGCGCCGCTCAAGGCCGGCGAGGACGGCAAGTACCCGGTGCCGCAGCCGGGCATCAAGCGCAATCGCGAGTATTAATCGCGGTATTATTTGAACCCCCGTAGGGGGTGGCGGATCGTAGCCCCCGGGTGGAGCGTACTCGCGCAACCCGGGGAACACGACCGGGGACGGGTCCCATTTCCGTCACCCGCTCCGCGGGTTCAATACCAACAATCACGCGCCGGCGGCGTTGTCCCCGGGTTTCGCGAGTACGCTCCACCCGGGGCTACGATCCGCCGCCCTTCCAGGGCTATTCGCGGCCTCATTTCTCGCGGAGGACCGCTTCGGCCTCGGTGCGGAACTCTTTCAATTCCGCCGTCCACTCCGCCGACAGGTCTTTCATTTCGCCGACCCATTTCACGGCCTTGTCGAAGTCGTCCTTCGCCTTCGCCGCGTCGCCGAGCTTCTTGTGGCACATCGCCAGGAAAAACAGGTCGAAGCCGTCCGACTCTCCCTTCGAGGCGACGAGGCTCTTTTCCAGCGTCACGACGGCCTGAGCCCACTGGCCGGCGCGGTACTGCGCCACGCCAAGGGTGTTGAGGAAAAGGCCGTTGTCCGGCTGTTGCGCGACGACGTCCTGGATCAGTTCGAGAGCCCTGGCGACGTTGCGCCGGTCGGCGGGGCCGGTGAGGAGGTTCCTGGCCCGGTTGTTGAGCGTCGTCGGGTTACGCGCCCCGAGTTTGTCGGCCTTCGCGCGGTCGGCCGCCGCGAGTTCCGGCTTGCCCATCGCCATGTAACACGCCGCGCGGGCCTCGAAAAACGGGGCGGAGCTGGGGTAAGTTGTGAGTAGCGACGTGTAATCGGCGACGGCTTCCTCGTAGCGTTTGCGGGTCGCATTGACGCGCGCCCGGAGTTGGCGGGCCGGCGTGTCAAAGGGAACCTTCTCCAGGTAGCGCGAAGCGTCGGCGGCTGCGGCCTCCCAAAGGCTCAGACGGGAAGCGGCCTCGGCGCGAAGGGAATAGGCGCTGTCGAGGTCGGGGCGGAAGGCGAGCGCCGCCGTCAGGTGAGAGTACGCCTCCTTGGGCTTCCCGAGTTCCAGCAGGCGTCCGCCGAGGCGGTAATGGGCATCGCCGTCGAACGGGTTGAAGAAGAGAGTCGAGAGGGCCTCTTCGATCATGTGTCGGGTCAGCGCCTGCCTGTCGGTTGCCCACTCGGCGTGGATCAACTCCACCTGGAGCGGCGCGGCGAGCGCCGGGTTGGTATCGTCCCTCCGGGCCATTGCAGGTTGCGCGTCCCCCCAGTCGAGGCCCAACTCGGCCAGCTGCGCCCGGATGCGGCGCAGGTCGAAGACGTACAGCGAGCCGGTTTCCCCTCCGGCGGCCAGAAAGAGTGTCCCGTCCGGGCTGAAGCCATCCGCCGAGATGCGGCCGACTTCCGGCGACGGGAGTCGGGCGATCTCCTCATCTGTATCCGGGGTCACGAGGCGGATATTCCCCTCATCGCTGCCATAGGCCCGGAGACGGTTGTCCGGGCTGAAGGCGCCTCCCAAACGCACCTTCTCACTCCTCCACCCTTCCTGCCACGGCGAGAGAGTCTTCTCTTCGGTGGGGATGGGAGGTTGCACGGGACTCGCGACCAGCGAAGCAACCTCCAGGCGACGCTCCTCCTTACCGCTGACGTACAGCCAGCGACTGTCGGGGGAGAAGCCGTGGAACCGGGTCCAGTCCACTTCGGATGGGAGGTTGGCGACAAGCTTGCCCGTGTCGGCGTCCCAAAGCTTGAACAAGGGTCCGAAGCCGTCGTAAAAGTGACTGCCTGTGGCGACCCAGCGGCCGTCCGGGCTCACATGTATGTGGCGAACGTCATATTGCGGGCCGAGCCGTAGCGTTCGTCGGGATAGTTCGCGGTGGACGACCAAGGCACCGCTGCTGTACAAGGGAACGACTGCCACCTGGCCGTTAGCGCTGATTCTGAACCCGTCGTGCCCATTCTGAAGAACGTTGGCGACCCACTCGGGCGGGCCAATGCGCAAGCGATGCGGTGTGCCAGCGGATGGCTGGACGGGCCAGCGCACCAATCCTGCACCTCCGGCCATCCAGAGTGCTCCGGTCGAGTCGAATTGGGGTCCCCCGCCGAAGTTCCCGGCAACGAAGTCGATCTCTTCGCCGGTGTGCAGGTCAAAGAACCCGAGCCCCGTTTGCGTCCTGACTGCCAACAGGCGGCCGTCTGGGTGGAGAGCGAAGGCGAGGAACCGCTCGACGCCGCCCGGCTTCGCGCGATGCAGCGTCCGCATCTCCTGTCCACCGGCGACGCGGAGAGATCGGTAGTTGTCCCCGACCCCCTGAATGCCGAGCGACTGGCCGTCAGAGCCGAAGCACAAGACGACGGAGCCAGGCTTGCTGAGGAGTATCTGCCCCGTCGCCGCGTCCCAAAGTCGTAATATGTTACTCCAATCGTTGTTGATGACCCGGTCGCCTGCGTGATTGAACGCGAGAGTGATGCCGCCGTTCTGGTGGCCTCGCCAGGCACCCGTTACTTCCCGGCCCGTTTCGGCATCCCATAAGCGGATCAGGTGGTCAGAGCTGTATGAAGTCGCTAGGCGATGGCCGCGCGGGTGCCAGGCGACCGCCACAACCGTCACAGGATGACTGATCCGAAGGAGCCGCTGCCCCGTTTCCACATCCCAGATGGCGACCTCGCTGCCGCAGGGGACGGCCAACCGCGGCAGTCGCGGATGGAATGCCAAGCAGAAAACCGGCCCCGGCCCCCGGTCCAGGCGGCGGATACGCTGCCTCGTCTCCGTGTCGTAGATGCTCACCGACCCGTCGATGTGACCGAACGCTACCTGCCGGCTATCAGGTCGAAAGGCCGTAGCGTTCTGGAAAGGACCGTCGGGATCTTCCAGTACAAACTCGGGCTTCGTCCCATCGACCCGCCAGACGCGGGCAGGCACGTTCACTCTGTTGACGTACGATTGCGTAGCAACGGCGATGAACCGGCCGTCGGGACTGTACCAGGAGTCGCCCCCCAGCTTGTGGGCCGGCGGCGGCAGACGGTCAAGGGCGTAACCAGCGAGAACCCGGCGACGGATGATCGGGTCGAGTTCCTCCGGGATCGGTTTATCGGGACCGGCCGGCCATTCCAGACCGGATTCCAGGTCCGACAGGCACAGGGCGGCGATGGCGATGTTGCGGAGGCGTAATTTCTCCTTGTCGCTCAGGCCGATCTCGCGTGCGAGTTCCAGGGCGTCGCGGATGCGGCGCAAGCTGCCGAAGCGCTGACCCGGCCGGCGACTCATCCGCGTCGCGTCGGCGTCCGAGACGTAGGACTCGAACAGCTTCCGCTTGCCCTCGCGCTCCGCCTCCTGGGTCTGGAGGAGCGAGGCGTCCGCTTTCCGCAGCGAGGCGTCCAGCCGCAGCGACATGACAACGCCGCCGACAGACGTGACCGTCAGCAGCAGCAGCACGGACGCCGCCAGCGTCGCCACCGCCGGGTTGCGGCGACACCAGCGCCCCAGACGCTCCGCCGTCGTGCTGCGCCGCCTCTTGATCGGCCGGTCGGCGAGGTAGAGGCGCAGGTCGTCCGCCAGGGCCTCGGCGCTCGGGTAGCGGTCCGCCGGATCCTTGGCCAGGCACGTCAGCACGACCGTCTCCAGGTCGCGCGGCACCCGCGCGTCAACCTTGCGCGGCGGGGGCGGCGGCTCGTGCAGGATCTGGTCGATCAGTCGCAGCTGGTCCGTGTCGTGGAACGCCGGCCGCAGCGTCAGCAGCTCGTACAGCGTCGCGCCCAGCGCGTAGACGTCGCTCTGGACCAGCGACTCGCCCTTGAACCGCTCCGGCGCCATGTAGCGCAGCGTGCCGACGATCTCGTTGGACTGCGTCAGGTCGGCGGCGCCGTCGACCTTGGCGAGGCCGAAGTCGGTGACCCAGACCGTCCCGCGCGCGTCGAGGATCAGGTTCGACGGCTTGATATCGCGGTGCTTCACCCCCTGCTTGTGCGCGTAGGCCAGGGCGTCGGCCACCTGCACGCCGAGGCGGGCCACGCTGCGCGCGTAGGCCGTGTCCGAGCCGCTGCCCGACAGGCCAGTGACCGAGTCGGTCCCGGCCGGCGCGCCCTCGGGACGAGGCTCGGCGGGCGCCGCCGCGGCGAAGCGGCCGCTGGCGAGACTTTGAGCGATGCCGCCGGCGTCGTCGAGGACCGTCGCAGGCTCGGCGTGCGGGCCGGCCGGCTGGCGCAGGCGGCGCACGTCGGTCAGCACACGGTCGAGCGACTGGCCGGGGATGAACTGCATGGCGAAGTAGGGCGTGCCGTCGGCCTCGCCGACGCCGAACACCGGCACGATGTTCGTGTGGTGCAGCCGCCCCGCCGCCCGCGCCTCGATCTGGAAGCGGTCCAGGTACTTTGGGTCGCGGAGCATGTGGGCCGGCAGCACCTTCAGGGCGACGTGCCGGCCGAGCGACACCTGCTCGGCCTCGTAGACGACGCCCATGCCGCCGCGGCCGACCTCGCGCAGGATGTGGTAGTCGCCGAGGTGCGTCAGTTGCGGCGCGCGGGCCGGCGGCGTCGGCGGCGGGGATTCGTCCTTGACCCGCTCCATCTCGACCAGCGCCGGGAAGACGTCGCGGATCAGGTCGGCGAGGTCGGGGTGGCGGTCGACGTACTCTTGCAGCGAGGGCCGCTCGCCGCGCCGGTAGCGCGCCGCGAACTCGTCGGCGAGTCGGTCGACGCGGTCGTACTTCGCGGAGTCGGACGTCGCCATGTCACAGTCCCTCCAGCCCGCCGGGCAGTCCCTGAAGGATTTTCCGCAGCCGCGCCAGGGCGCGGGTGTAGCGCCGGGCGGCTGCGGACTCGGTGATTTCGAGGGCCTGGGCCACCTCGGAGCGCGACAGTTCCTCGAAATGGCGCAGCGACAGGATCTCGCGGTCGTCGGGGTCGAGAGAGTTGAGGGCCTCCTGGAGTCGCAGCGCCCGCTCCGCCCGCACCGCCGCCCCCGTCGGCGACGTCTCGTGGCCGAGCAGCTGCGCCGCCAGCATCGCCGAGCTGGCCGGCGGCACGGGGCCGCGGTGTATCGGTATTTCGCGATCACCGTCGCGCATCAGCGTTCCCACATGCATCCTGTGCAGCTTCGACAGTCGCTCGCCGACCACGAGGCGGAGCCACAAGAACACGGGGATTTTCGGGTCGCTCAGGTAATGGTCGAGCTTGCCGACTGCGTCGAGGTAGCCCGCCTGAAGGACGTCGGAGGCGTCGATGCGGGCGCGCAGCCGCCGGTCCATGCGCATCTCGACCATGCGCTTCAGCCGGCCCCGGTTGCGGGTGAAGATCTCGTTCAGCGCCTCGCGGTCGCCGGCCTGGGCGCGTTTGACGAGCAAGGCCGTGTCGGTCTCAAGGGGGTCCATAACTGTTCCTCCAATCCTCTACCTCCCCGCCGAGGCGAGACCGAGACAGGGCGGGACAATTTTTTTTGAGATTTCTTGCCGACAGCTCTCGCCTGGGCGACCATGATACCATGTCAAGACCGCTCGTGGGGCAAGGGCAGGGTCGTCCGAGTTGCGTAGGTGCCGCGAGCCGAGCAGCACCGAGACACCCGGCCCCGCTCGGCTCGCGGGCCTACTCCCTACCGCTGCAGGCTCACAATGATTTCGCGAGGTGTTGCGTCCGCTTTGGTCGTCGTCCTCGTCGCCGCGGTGGCCGGCCAGGAGCCGCGTCGGCTGGCGACGGGGGACGTCGGGGCTCTCGCCTTCGCCGACGGCGGCCGAGCCCTCGCCTCGTGGGACGCCGACGGCGACGGCACGTTCCGGCTGTGGGAGTTGCCGTCGGGGCGCGTGCTGCGCCGGGCGCGGCCGCCGCTCGGCGCGGCGCGGCGGACGTCGCTGGCCCCGGACGGCCGCGCCCTCGCCTGGGTCGACGACGGGCTGACCGTCTGGGACCTTATCGCCGACAAAGCGTTGGGGAGCTGGCCGGCAGGCAAGGACGTCGTCGCCGTCGCCTGTTCGCCGGGCGGGCGCTTCGCGGCGCTGGCCCGCGGCGGACAGCTCTCGCTGATCGACGTGACGACCCGTTCGGAGGTGCTGTGCGGCGGCGCCCCGGCCGTGAAGCGCGGCGACGCGAGCCTGTCCCTCGTCTTCGCGCCGGACGGGCGGGCGCTGGCGCTGGCGGCGTCGCGCCAGGAGCGCGGCGGGGCGGCGCTGCTCGTCTGGGACGTCCCCACCGGCCGGCGGTTGCCTCTGCACGGTGCGGAGGTCGGCGCCGCCCGCGCCGCCGCCTTCTCCGCCGACGGCGCGACGCTGGTGGCGGTCGCCGAGGAAAGCCCGGGCACGCGAGCCGAGTACACGCTGCGGGCCTGGGACGTCGCCACGGGGCGGGAGGTGCGCCGCTTCGCGCTGCCGGAGGCGGAGGTCGACGGCCTCGCCTTCGCCCCCGACGGCCGCCTGTTGGTCGTGTGGGGCGAGCGCGGCGTCGAGGTGTGGGAGGCGGCGTCGGGCGGTTCGCTCGGCCGGCTCGCCGCGCCGCGCGGGACGCTCCGCGCCGCCGCCCTGGCGCCGGACGGCCACACCCTCGCCGCCGGCGGCGAGGACGCCGGCCTCCTGCTATGGAACCTGGCGAGCCCCGGCAAGGACGACCGGCCGCGCGGCGCCGCGACGTCGTGGGACGACCTGGCCCGCGCCGACGCGCGGCAGGCGTACCGGGCCGTGTGGGCGCTGGCGGCGGCGCCGGGGGAGAGCGTCGCCTTCCTGCGCGAGCGGCTGCGGCCGGCGTCTCCGCCGGCGGAAGCGCTGACGGGGCGCCTGATCGCCGGCCTCGACAGCGACTCGTTCGAGGCGCGCGAGGAGGCGACGCGGCGCCTCGCCGACCTCGAAGCCCTGGCCGAGCCGGCGCTGCGGCGGGCGCTGGAGCGCGGCCCCGGCGCGGAAGCCCAGCGGCGCATCGAGGCGCTGCTGCAACCGAAGCTGACGGGGCGGCCGGCGCCGGAAGTGCTCCGAGCGGTGCGTGCCGTCGCCGTGCTGGAGCGCGTCGCCACGCCCGAGGCGCGGGCGCTCCTCAAGACGCTGGCGGGCGGCGCCGTCGAGGCGCGGCTGACGCGCGAGGCGAAGGCGGCGCTGCGGCGGCTGGCGGCGAAGGGGTAAGATTGAGTCGGCCCGAAAGGCGGTCCCGTTCGCCCCCCTCGCCCCTGTACTCAGGGGAGAGGGGTTGGGGTGAGGGGTGTCTTTGCGCCCCGGAAAACCCCCTCACCCCCGACCCCTCTCCCCTGAGTACAGGGGCGAGGGGAGCTTACGGGACAGACTCTGAGTACCGAGTACTCGCCGGCACTGATACTTTGGAGGCGTGAGGAGGATGAAATGGCACGTTGGACGATGCTCCTGACGGCGGCGCTCGCCCTCGGCTGCGGCGGCGCCCCGGCCGGCACGGCCGCCGCCCCCCCCGAGGAGGACCCGGCGCTGCCGCCTCCCGCCGACCTCGCCGCCCCGCTCGGCGACTTGGGCACGCGTAAGGCGGGCGGCGACTGGCCCTGCTTCCTCGGCCCGCTCGGCACGAGCGTTTCCCCCGAGAAGGGGATCCTTTCTCCCTGGCCCGAGAAGGGCCTGCGCCTCGTCTGGCAGAAGCCGGTCGGCGTCGGCTATGGCGCGCCCGCCGTCAGCCGCGGCCGCCTCTTCCACTTCGAGCGGCGCGGCAACAGCGCCCGCCTCCTCTGCCTCAAGGCCGAGACCGGCGAGTTCCTCTGGAAGTTCGAGTACCCCACCACCTACGAGGACTCCTTCGGCTACGACAACGGGCCGCGCTGCTGCCCCGTCGTCGACGACGACCGCGTCTACCTCTTCGGCGCCGAAGGAGTCCTTCACTGCGTCCGCGCCGCCGACGGCGCCCCCGTCTGGAAGGTCGACACGAAGAAGCAGTTCGGCGTCGTCCAGAATTTCTTCGGCGTCGGCGGCGCCCCGGTCGTCGAGAAAGACCTTCTCATCGTCCCCGTCGGCGGCAGCCCGGCGGACGGGCGCGACGTGTCGTTCGGCGAGCTGAAGGGGAACGGCAGCGGCGTCGTCGCCTTCGACAAGCTCACCGGCAAGGTGCGCTGGAAGGCGGCCGACGAGCTGGCCGGCTACGCGGCCCCCGTCCTCGCCACCATCGGAGATCGCCGCTGGTGCTTCGTGTTCGCGCGCGGCGGACTCGTCGGCCTGGAACCGTCGACCGGCAAGGTCGATTTTCACTTCCCCTGGCGCGCCCCGATCCTGGAGAGCGTCAACGCCAGCAACCCCGTCGTCGTCGGCGACCGCGTCTTCGTCTCCGAGACCTACGGCCTCGGCGGCGCCCTCCTGAAGGTGAAGCCGGGCGCCTGCGACGTCGTCTGGTCCGACGAGCGCAAGCGGCCGCGCGACAAGAGCCTGATGTGTCACTGGATGACGCCGATCCACCACGACGGCTACCTGTACGGCTGCAGCGGCCGGCACGAGGGGACCGCCGAACTGCGCTGCGTCGAATTGTCGACCGGCAAGGTCATGTGGAGCGAGCCCGACCTGAAGCGCACGTCGCTGCTGATGGTCGACGGACACTTCGTCTGTCTCGGCGAGCGCGGCGAGCTGCGGCTCCTGAAGGTGAATCCGGCGAAATATGAAGAGGTTTCGCGAATGGTCGTCCACGACCCGTCGGCCGGCGAGGACGGGCCGTCGCTGCTGCGCTACCCGTGCTGGGCGGCGCCGGTCCTGGCGCACGGGCTGCTCTACGTCCGCGGCGAGGGACGACTCGCCTGCCTGGAACTGATCGCCGAGAAGCGCTGAGCGTCGGCTGCGTAAGCCCCTCTCCCCTTTGGGGAGAGGGGTTGGGGTGAGGGGTTTGAATTTCCAGCGGGTTCGCCCCTCACCCCCAACCCCTCTCCCCAAAGGGGAGAGGGGAGAAGGCTTGTGACCCGTCGCCCGTTCAACCGGAGGCTCCCATGCGTCTTATCCTCGTCGTGGCCGGCGCCCTGCTGCTGGCCGCCCCCCTCGCCGCCGACAGCAAACCCGCCGGCGCCGACGTCGTCGCCCCCGACGCCAAGCTCGAACGGCTCTTCACGCGCTCGCTGCCGATCCGCGGCGGGCTCACCGAGGGGCCGGCCGTCGCCCCGGACGGCCGCATCTATTTCAGCGACATCCCCGTCGGGTCCGACAAGGGGAAGATCATGCGCTTCGACCCGAAGACGAAGAAGACCGACGTCTTCGTGGATGACAGCGGTAAGGCGAACGGGCTCAAGTTCGACGCCAAGGGTTTTCTCATCGCCTGCGAGGGCTCCGACCAGGGCGGCCGCCGCGTCGCCCGCTACGACGTGACGACCGGCAAGAGCGTCACCGTCGCCGACCGCTACCAGGGCAAGCGCTTCAACGCCCCCAACGACCTCGCCATCGACACCAGGGGCCGCATCTACTTCACCGACCCGCGTTATCTCGGCGACGAGCCGCGCGAACTGGAGCACCGCGCCGTCTACCGCGCCGACGCCGACGGCACGGTCGTCGAGGTGACGCACGACTGCGAGAAGCCCAACGGCATCGCCCTCAGTCCCGACGGCAAGACGCTCTACGTCGTCGACCACAACAACGGCGTCGACAAGATCGACCCCGACGGGCCGAAGCCGAAGAAGGGCGCGATGAAGCTGTACGCCTTCCCGCTCGGCGCCGACGGCCTGGCGGGCGGCGCGCGGCGGACCCTGATCGACTACGGCGACGAGGACGGCATCGACGGCATGTGCGCCGACGTGAAGGGCAATCTGTACCTCGCGGTGCGCTCGCTGAAGCGGCCGGGGGTGCAGGTGGTCACGCCGGAGGGGAAAGAGATCGCGTTTCTCCCCACCGGGCCGTCGCAGCCGGGCGCCAAGGAGCCGCGCGGGCTGCCCAGCAACGTGACGTTCGGCCTTGGCGAGGAGAGCCGGACGCTGTACGTCACCGTCGACGTGAGTCTGTACCGCATCCGGCTCAAGACGGAGGGATATCACATTCCGTTCGAGAAATGACGGCTCTCCCTACAGCCCCGCGCGCGGCGTGACCGTCAGCGTGACGTCTTTCTTGTCGCGCTTGATGACGACCTTGACCGGGCCGCCCGGCTTGACGAAGCCCGCCGCCAGGAACAGGTCGGCGACGGAGTCGGTCCAGCGGTCGTCCAGCATCAGCAGGCGGTCGCCGGCCCGCAGCCCCGCCGCCGCCGCGGCGCCGCCGGGCAGCACGTCCTTCACGGTCACGCCGGGGTCGTCGTCGTCTTTCTCCTTGCCCGGCACGAAGCCCCACTGCGCCGCCGGCGACAGGATCTTCGGCGCCGCCTTGGCTCCCGTCCGCGTCGTCAGGGCGCTGACCTCGTTCATCATCGCCTGGAAGACGTCCGGCGGCTCGAAGCCACTGGGGACGAACGTCATCTTTTTTTCCTTGTAATCGAGCGTCATCCGGTAGCGCGCGAAGAACGGGAAGCCGACGATGCCCTCGATGGGGCCGAGCGCCAGCGCCAACTCTTTCACCGTCGGGTGGTCCATGACGATGACTTGCACGTTCTCGGCCTTGAGGCCGCCCACTTCGAGGGTCTTCGCCGTAACCGGACCGCCGCTGGCGCCGAAGAGGTTGAGCGACGGCTTGGCCGCGCCCTGGAGCAACCCCGCCTCGCGGGCGACCTTATTGGTCAAGACCGTCATCGGTGCCCCGGTGTCGAAGATCACTCGATAGGGGCCTTTGCCGTTCACCTTGATGGTCACCGCCATGTGCTTGGTGCGCAACAGCTCGAACGGCACGACGACTGGCTTGGCGTCTTTGGCGGGCGCGGGCGTGACGGTCTGGGCGAGCGCGGGGCCGGCGAACAGCGCCAGGACCAGGGCGGAGGCACCCATCGTTCGTCGCGTCATCAGAGGCCCTCCCCGGCGGTGACGGTGATCTCTTCCGCGCGGCCACCGCGGACGACGCCGAGCTTGACGGCCTTGCCCGCCGTGAGTTGGGCGGCGGCGCGCTCCAGGTCGGACGCTTTAACGACCTTCACGCCGTCGAAATGGGTGATGTGGTCGCCTGCCTTGAGTCCGCCTCGCCCCGCGGGGCCTTTGGCGAGGACCGCCTTGACGGCCACCTTGCCGCCGCCGTCGTCGACTTCCAGCCCGAGGAAGCCGCGCGGCGCCGCCTCCGCGGCGGACTTCTTGCCGAGGAGCCCGCCGAGCAACTTGGCCATGCCGCCGGCCGCGTCGAGTTCCGGCGGCGCCGACCGGCCGTCGCCGAGTCCCTGCGGCGCCGGCGGCGTGAAGTCGAGGTCGGTCCAGGCCATCTTGCTCCGCGTGAAGTCGATCTCCACGCGGTAGCGGGCGATGAGGTTGTAGCCGATGACGCCGTGCAACTCCGCCCCCGCCAGGCCGAGGCTGTTCATCCCCTGCAACTGCGGCGGCTCCTCGATGCGGCCCTTCGCCTTGGTCAGCGCCAACCCGCCCTCCAGCTCGAAGCGGTCGAAGACGCCCCAGCCCTTCTTGTCCGGCTCGACGTCAAGCTTGCGGCAGACCTGGGGCGACACAAACAGGACGGGGGCGCCGGTGTCGAGGATCAGGTTGAACGGCCCTTTGCCGTTGATCTTGGCGCGCACAAGGATGTGCTTGGTCGCACTGAGGTGGTACGGGATCTGGTACGTCTTCTCGGGGGCCTTTTTGGCGTCCGCGGCGCCGCACGGCGCCGCGGACACGAGGGCGACAGCGACACACAGCCAGACGGCTCTCATGGGGCCTCCGAAGGAAAACGGGCAACTCTTCGGTCGTCGGGGAAGAGCAGTTTGCATTATAGCAGCTGCGCCGGCGTCAGCGGTGCGACGTCACGCCGACCTGGCGACACATCGCGAGGACGGGGCACGTCGAGCAGCGCGGCCGCGCGCCGGTGCAGACGTGCTTGCCGAACGGCACCAGCAGGCGATTGATCTCGACCCAGTAGCGCCGCGGCAGCGTCGCCTCCAGCGCCGCCATCGTCTTCTCCGGCGTCGCCGCCGCGACGTAGCCCCAGCGGTTCGTGACGCGATGCACGTGGACGTCGACGCCGATGAACGCCTGGCCGCAGGCGACGCCGAGCGTCAGGTGGGCACACTTCGGCCCGACCCCCTTGAACGACGTCAGTACGTCGACGTCGCAGGGCAGTTCGCCGCCGAACTCGTCCGCGACGCGCCGGGCAATAGCGTGGATCTGGCCCGCCTTCGCCTCGTGGAAGGCGCAGGCGCGGATCGCCTCCGCAAGGGCCTTCGGCGTCAGACGACTCACCTCTGCCGGCGTCCTTGCGAGCGCGAACAGGCGCCGAGCAGTGGGCAGCGTCACTTCGTCGAGGGTGCGGATGGAGATAATGCAGGCGACGAGGATCTCGAACGGCGACGAGAAGCCTTCCTCGCGCAACTCGAACAGCGCCGCCTTGGGGTAGGGGCGGACGGCCTCTTCGACCCGCCGCAGGGCGACGTCGATGTTGAACGGGGTCTTGTCGGGTCCGAGTTGTTTCTGGCGCGCCATCGAGGATCTCCTTGACCGGCCGGCGCCGATCCTTTACGCATAATCTATGCCGCCGCCGCATGCGGCTTCGCACCCGCCAAGCCGCAAGCGGCGGCCGATCCCCGGAGGTTTCATGCGCCGCGTCCTTTGCCCGCTCGCCGTTCTGCTCCTCGCGACCGCCGCGGCGGCCGGCGACCGCGTCCAGCACGGCCTGCGTGTCCCGGACGGCTTCGAGGTAGCCGAGTTCGCCGGCAGCGACCTGGCCAACGACATCTACTGCATGACGCTCGACCCGCGCGGCCGCGTCGTCGTCGCCGGCCGCGGCTACGTCCGCGTCCTCGTCGACGACGACGGCGACGGCAAGGCCGACCGCGCCCTCGACTTCGCCGACGGCCCGAAGGACGGGGCGATGGGCCTCCTCTGGGAGGGCGACGCGCTCTACGTCGTCGGCGACGGCGGCCTGCGCCGCTACCGCGCCCGCGGCGGCAAGGCCGACGGCCCTTCCGAACTGATCCGCGCCCTCAAAACCGGCGGCGAGCATGACGCCCATGCGCTGCGGCGCGGCCCCGACGGTCTGCTCTACCTGCTGTGCGGCAACAGCACGCGCGTCGACGCCTCCTTCGCGACGCTGCCTTCCTCGCCGGTGAAGGACCCCATCGCCGGCTGCGTCGTCCGCTTCTCACACGACCTGAAGAAGAGCGAAATCGTCGCCGACGGCTTCCGCAACCCCTACGACATGGACTTCAACCCCGACGGCGAGCTGTTCACGTTCGACTCGGACAACGAGCGCTGCGTGTCGCTGCCGTGGTACGAGGGGACGCGCTTCTACCACGTCCTGCCCGGAGGACATTACGGCTGGCAGGCGCACCAGCGCGGCCAGTTCTGGCGGATGCCGCCGTACTTCCCCGACGTCGTCGCGCCGGTGGCGGACCTCGGGCGCGGCTCGCCGACCGGCGTCGCCTGCTACCGGCACGCCCAGTTCCCGAAGGAGTACCGCGGCGGCTTCTTCCTCGCCGACTGGACGTTCGGCCGCATCTATTTCGTCATGCCGGAGCGGAAAAGATCGAAGTACGTCGGCACGCCGCGCGTCTTCCTGCAAGCGATCGGCGACAACGGCTTCGCGCCGACGGCGCTGGCGGTCCACCCGGAGACGGGCGACCTCTACGTCTCCATCGGCGGGCGCGGCACGCGCGGGGCCGTTTATCGCATCCGCTACACGGCGGGGTTCGGGAAGGCCGACCCGGCCGAAGTGGCGCGACTTCGGCCCAAAGTCGCGCGGCCACGGGACGAGGCGGAGATCCGCAGTCTCAGACACCTTATGGCGTTCGACGTCGCCGTTGCGACCGTGAGCGACGAGAAGGCATCCGCGCAAACACGCCTCCACGCCGCGCGGTCCTTGCAAGAAGGACTCGGCGGCCTGACGGCGAAGGCGGCGCACGGCACCGTCTGGGAGGGGTATTCGCTCCGGGCGGCGCGTGCCGGCCGAGAAGCGACCGAGACGGCGGCCGCCGCGCTGCGTGCCGCGTTCCCGAGCGGACACGCCGACCTTGACCGCGAAATCTCTCGGACCCTCGCCATGACCGAGGACGACGGCGCGAATCTGCCGGCGAAAATGCTCGACCGTATCGACGCCGCGTCATCTCCGGTCGAAGATATCCACTACCTCATCGTTCTGGCGCGGCTGCGCGGCGCCTGGGAATCCGATGCGGCGGGACGCGCCGCCGCCGCCCTGCTGGCGCTCGACCGCAAGATCACGTCGGCGAACCTCAACCGCGATCACAACTGGCCGCTGCGCGTCGGCGAGTTGCACGCGGAGCTGGCGCACAAGCACCCCGAGGTCAACGCCGCCCTCCTGGCCCACCCCGAGTTCGGCCGCGCCGACCACGCCCTTTACGCCCGCGCGCCCGGCTTCGACCGCCGCCGCGCCGCCGAACGCTTCCTCGCCTTCGCGGCGAAGGACAAAGACTATCCCTGGACGCCGGCCGTCGTCGACGTCGTCGGCAGCCTCCCCGAGGAGCGCTGTCTTCCCGTGCTGCGAAGTCTGTGGGACCGCGGCGGGTTGGAGGAGGCGCTGCTGCCGCAACTCGCCAGGCGTCCCGAGCCTTCCGACCGCGACAGGTTCCTCGGCGGACTGAAATCTCCACAAAATGCGACGGTGCGGCTCTGCCTTGACGCCCTGGAAAAGATGCCGGCACGCAAGGACGGGGCCGAGGCGCTGGCGCTGCTGCGTTGCCTGCGCCAGTTGCCCGAGGGGCGCGAAGGAGATGCCCTGCGCGTGCGCGTCGGCCACACTCTGGAGCGTTTGACGGGTCAGGAGAAGATCGGCACGGACCGGCGGCGCTGGGCCGACTGGTTCGCCGGCGCCTACCCCGGCCTGGCGCCGCGCCTGGAGGGAGTCGACGGCGTCGACGTCGCCGCGTGGACGAAGCGCCTCGCCGGCGTCGACTGGGGGACCGGCGACGCGAAGCGCGGCCGAGCCGTCTTTCAGAAGGCGAGTTGCGCCGCCTGTCACTCGGGGTCGCAGGCGCTGGGGCCGGACCTGCGCGGCGCCGCCAAGCGCTTCTCGCGCGACGACCTGTTCACCGCCATCCTCCGGCCGAGCAAGGACATCTCGCCGCGCTACCGCACCACCGCCGTGACGCTGGCGGACGGCAAGACGTATCAGGGCATGGTGATCTACGAGGCGACCGACAGCCTGATCCTCCAGACCGGGCCGGCAGCGACGGTGCGCCTGCCGGCCGACAAAATCGAGGCGCGGCGGACGACCGACGTGTCGCTGATGCCGCCGGGGCTGCTGGACCCGCTGCCGGCCGGCGAAATCGCCGATCTCTTTAGCTATCTGAAAACATTGGAATAGGGCGGCGCCTCAGCCCGCGACGCGCCGCATCAGTCCCTCGACCGGGCCGTGCCTGAAGGACCGTTTCCACAGGAGCGAGACGACGGCGGCGGCGAAGAAGCCGACCCCCGTCGCCGCCGCGACCGGCAGCGGCGCTTTCTTGTCGAGGCCGAGGGCGAGGACGGCCCCCAGCCCGAGGTAGATGTGCGCGACGTACCACGTGAACGCCATCTGCCCGGTGGCGACCAGCGCTCGCACCAGGGGGTTGTCTTGAAACCGACCGGCGACGAGGAGGCTGGCCCCGACGACGGCGACGGCGGTGCCGCAGGCGGACAGGAGGAAGAGCGGCAGCGGCGGCATGGAATGCGTGCCGAAGAGGGCGCGGACGGCGTCCCCGTCGAGTTCGCCGGGGTGGGCGAGGAAGTGGCGCACCAGGAGATTCGAGACGCCCTCCGCGAGCAGGGCGGCGGCGCCGCCGCGGAGCAGCATCCTCCTGGCCGTCGCGGGATCGGAGCCGTCGCGCCGGCCCAGCCACATCCCGAAGAAGAGCAGCCCCGCCCACGGGAAGACGGAGCGGAAGCCGTCGAAGAACAGGTTGCGGACGAACCCCTCCCCGGTCCACAAACGGCGGTAAGTGAGCGTTTCCCACTCCCAGTTCTTCTCATAATCCAGGCAGGCGGCGAGGACGACGAAGCCCGCCACGAACAGGGCGGCCGCCCCCAGCAGGAAGCGGCCGCGGGCGTTCAGCAGCCACGCCGCCAGCAGCAAACCCACCCCGTAGACGCGCAAGATGTCGCCTGGCCACAGGACCAGGTTCGCGACGCCGACGGCCAGCAGGAAGGCGCCCCGCCGCAGGACGACGCGGCGCACCCGCACCCTTTCGTCCGCGCGCTTGTCCCCGGCGGCGCCGCGCGACCGCAGGGTCAGGCCGACGCCGGCGAGGACGACGAAGAGAGCCGCAGCTCGGCCGTCGAGGTGGTCCACGACGACGCCGAGCCACGGCGGTTGTTCCAGGTCAGACGCCATCACGAGCGCGAAATGGACGATGACCATGCCCAGGATCGCGACCGACCGGGCCAGGTCGTAGCCGAGGATGCGGGGCGCGGATGCCCTCACGGCCGGGCCAGTCGCGACGTCGCTCCCCGCTGCGTTCATTCCCACACCCGTTGACGTTGTCCGGGAGCCGGCGGCCGGGACGAGTTCTACTGGGCCCCGCTCCTCAGGGGGGGGTATACCGGCTTCGCGTCGGCCGCCGGCGTCCAGCCGAGCCCTTCGGCCTCGCGCACGAGTTGGTCGAGCCGATTGTCGATGATCTTCTGCCGGTTCTCGCCGCGCTTCCGCATCAGCTCGCGGAGTTTCTTCAGCTGCGCTTCGATGGCAGCCACTTCCTGGTCCCGGCGCTTCTGCTGCATGTCGAACTGCTTGTTGAGGAGGTCGGCGAGTTTCGTCTTGACTTTCGCCCGCTGCCCCTCGTCCTCGGTCTGCGCGTACTCCCGCATCAACCCGGCGGCTTGCTGCTCCAGAACCGCCTCCCCGTTGTACAACGTTATGGTGGCGCGGATGCCATTCTCCGAAGAGACGACGTCGCCTCCCTGGCCGACAATTGTGGTGCCGGGAGCGTCCGGCCTCCTGTTCTCGGCCTGTGGCGCCGGCCCCTGACTTACCGCCGGCCCGGTCTGGAGCAGCAGCCCCGCGGAGCCGAGCACGAGGAGCGCCGCGGTCGCACGTAACACGTTCATCATCGAACTCCTTCTTCCATTGGGGTCCAAAGGGAACACTCGATCACGGCTCCGTCGCGCCCAGTTCCCCTTCGAGGACGCGGAGCCGTTGCCTGATTTCCTGAAGAGCCTTCTCCCTGGGATCGCCGAACCCCTCCACGGGGCTTTGCGTCATCTCGGCTTCCAGGGCGTCCGCGCGCCGCCGAAGACGATCGGCATCGCGTCGGAGCGGGTCTTCCTCGTCCGCCGGGCGCGGCGCGGGCGCTCCGGGGACGGGCGGCTCGGCCAGGGGTGCCGCGTCCGGGGCGCGGACGAAGAATCGTCCGAGCGGCGTTGCGCTCAAAGCGGCGACCGCCCCGACAACCACGAGGAGGAGCGTCGCGGCCGCCGCGCGCCGCGCCCGCCGTCGTGCCGTCGCGCTTCCGGCGACGCCTTCGGGGAGCGGCACCGAATCCGGCTGCTGGACGTGGGCGAGGCAGCGCCCCAACAGGTCGGCCACCTCGGCGGCGCTCTGGAAGCGCTCGGCGGGGTTTTTGGCGTGCAGCCGCTCGACGACGCCGGCCAGCCAGGCGGGGATGTCCGGGTTGATCTCCCGGATCGGCCGCGGTTGGTCGTCGCTCACGCGGCGTAGCACCGCCATCGCCGACTCGGCGCGGAACGGGGCGTGGCCGGTACACAGGGCATACAGCGTGCTGCCCAGGGCGAACAGGTCGGCGCGGTGGTCGACGGCCTCGCCGCGCGCCTGCTCGGGCGCCATGTACTGCGGCGTGCCGGCGACGACGCCGCTCTGCGTCAGGCTGGCGTCGTCCACCGCCCGCGCCAGGCCGAAGTCGGTGAGGCGGACGCGCTCCACGCCGTTCTCGAGCAGGATGTTCGCCGGCTTGACGTCGCGGTGGACCAGCCCCTGCGCGTGCGCCGCCGCCAGCCCCGCCGCCGTCTGCATGCCGATCCGCAAAATCTCCTTCACCCCGAGCGGCCCTTCGGCGTCGAGGCGCTCCTGGAGCGAGCGCCCCGCGACGTAGGCCATGACCAGGTAGGGCAGTCCTTTCCAGGTGTCGACGCCGTGGATGGCGACGACGTGGTCGTGGGCCACGGCGGCGGCGGCCTGAGCCTCGCGGGCGAAGCGCTTGCGGGCAGCGCCGCTGCTGGCGAAGTGCGGGGCGAGGACCTTGATGGCCACCGGGCGGTTCAGCCCGGCGTCGAGCGCCTTCAGGACGACGCCCATGCCGCCGCGGCCGATGACCGCGCTGACGGCGAAGGACGCGAGCCGGCCCAATTCGCCGGGAGCCTCCGGCGCGTCGAGGAAGTCGAGGGCCAGAGGGTCGTCCGGCCCGTCGCCACGGCCGGCTTCCGGTTCGGCCCGCGTCCGCCCCGTCAGGGCGCCGACCTGGCGCAGCTCGTCCCACCACGGCTTGTCGGCGGCGAGGCCCTCGATGGCCTGCTGGCAGGCCGCGCAGTCGTCGAGGTGGCCCATCACCTCCGCCTGCTGTTCCGCGGGCAGTTCTTCGCTCAGCAGGAGCCGCAGCCGATTCGAGTCGCAGCGGACGTGATGGCGTTGCATGGCCGAGACTCCCCCGCGCGGGTCACGCTTCCCCTTCGACTTCCTCGACTTTCCGCCGCAGCCGAGCCATGACGCGGCTCTTGCAGTGGTAGACGTTGCCGACCGTCGTTCCCAGGGCGTCGGCCGCTTCCTTGGCGGGGCGCCCCTCCCCGGCGGTCAGCCAGAAGGCCCGCCAGGTCAACTCGGAGAACTCGCCGCGCACCTGTTCGGCCGCCCAGGAGAGCAATTGTCTCCGATATTCCGTGTCGAAGAGGGCCGAATCCTCGGCGGTCGGTTCGGCCTTCTCTTCGAGGAGGCGCTGCACGTCGGTGTCGCCGCTGCCGCGCGGCTGCCGTCCCTGGCGGACGAGGAAGTTGACCATCAGGTTGCGGGCGACGCGGAACAGCCAGCCGCGAAACGAGCCGCGCGCCGGGTCGTACGCCTCGCGCTCGACGGCGCGGGCGACGGCGCCGAAGACTTCCTGAGTGAGGTCAGCCGCGTCGGCGTCCTGCATCCCCTTGCGGCGCGCGAGGCGACGCACCAGCGGCGTGTAGATCGCGACGAACTCGGCCCAGGCGCGTTCGTCGCGGGGGTTGCGGAGGCGCAGCAGCAGACTCGGGCGCGTGGCCGGCGTGTCGTCCATCCGACGTCCTCCACGAGGATCTACAACGCCCGCGCGAAAACCTGAGTGGAAAAAAGGCGCGCGGGGGCGGCGGATGCTCCCGCGGCCCTTGATCCGTGCTTATGGAGTGCCGCGCTTGCCCGACCCGCTTTTCTTCCTCGGGGCACGAGTCGGCTTCGCCGCGGCGGCACACGCGCGGCGGACGTCGTCCAGGTCGTTCGCGCTCATGATGGCGTCGCTGATAATGAGGTACTTCTCGGCGTCGTTTAAATCGATGATCGACGGCATGAGTTGGGCTCCCTCGTCGCCGAATTTGGCGCGCAAGGTTCGCTCGATCACGCGAAGCATTCCGTGTCGCTCGATGCTCGTGACAAATGGCATGCGTCGTCCCTCCTCGTATTCGTCCCATTCCAGTTGAAATGCTTCTTCCAGTTCGCCGGGCAGTCCCATGAGCCAGTCGATAATCCGGAAGAGTTGCCGCACGTCCTCGTTGCCGAAGCCGCGCTCGTACAGCCCGCGGACCAGGCGGAATTTCCACTCGCGCCGGTTCTCCGGGTCGCGCCGCGTCTCCAGCGCCTTCAAGTGCGCCAGCACGACCTTCGCGAACGGGTTGTCGCTCGCCTCCAACTCCGCCGCGCGGCCGGCGTAGTCCAGCAGCTTCACCGGCGTGAACTTCATGCGGAGCGACGTGTCCCAGAGCCCGCGCTTGTAGACCGTCGGCCGCCAGTTCGGGTCGTCGTCGGCCAGCACCGCCAGGCTCGCGACGTCGCAGTCGTGGCGGTCGAAGATGCGGCAGTTGTACACGCACATCCGCCGCGTGAAAGTCCGGTCGCGCTGGGCCTGCACCTCGACGTGGATCAGCACCCACACGGGGCGGCCGTTCTTGCGCCACACCTTGACCAGCTTGTCCACGGTGAGCCGGCCGCGCGCCGCCTTCGGCACCAGCTGTTGCAACTCCTTGTCGAGCATCTCGACGGGCCGCGACCAGTCGATGTCGTCGTGGATCTTCGGGAAGAACAGCAGCAGAAACGCCCGGAAGTACAGGTCCAGCGCGTCCTTCCACGGCGAGTCGAAGTCGTCCATCGCCTGTCCCCTTCGGCCGTTCGTCAGCGCCGCGCCAGCCGGTTGAGAATCTCGATCCCCCGATCCAGGGTACGGTCGTCGGCGGCGTAGCTGACGCGGAAGTGCGTGTCGCGGCCGCTGAAGACGTTGCCGGGGATGACGAGCAGCGAATTGCGGATCGCCTCGGCGACGAACTCCGTCCCCGTCCCCCACGGCGCCTTCGGGAAGACGTAAAACGCGCCGCCCGGCGTGACGACCTCGAAACGCTCCTTCAAGCCTTCGCAAACGCGGTCGCGCTTGCGGCGGTAGTCGGCGACGTAGGGAGTCACGTCGACGTCCCACGCCGTCACGCCGGCCCACTGCGCCACGCTCGGGGCGCAGACGAAGGTGAATTGCTGGAGCTTCATCATCTCCTGGACAAGGCGGCGCGACCCGTGGGCGAAGCCGAGGCGCCAGCCGGTCATGCCGTGCGACTTGCTGAAGCCGTCGATGACCAGCACGTCCTCGTCGAATTCCGCCGGGCTGGCGAACGGCTCGTCGTAGCAGAAGGCGCGGTAAATCTCGTCGCTGACGAGGAGGATATTCTTCGCGCGGGCCAGCGCGGCGAGGTCGCGCAGCGCTTCGCGGGCGGCGACGGCGCCGGTCGGGTTGGCCGGGCTGTTGACAAGGATGACCTTGGTGCGCGGCGTGACCGCGGCGCGGACCCGGTCGACGTCGATGGCGAAGTCGGGGTACGTGTCGATGACGACCGTCTTGCCGCCGGCGAAGCCGACGAGGTTAGGGTACATGACGAAGTACGGGTCGAAGACGATGACCTCGTCGCCGGGGTTGACGGCGCAGAGCAGCGCCAGGACGAGGGCGCCGCTGGTGCCGCTGGTGACGAGCACTTCGCGGTCGGCGTGGCCGTAGCGCCGGCGCACGTCGTCGAGGATCTTGGCCCGCAGCTCGGGGACGCCCTGCGTGACGGTGTAGGCATTGCGGCCGGCGTCGATGGCGTCCTTCGCGGCGGCTTTGACGGCGTCGGGGACGTCGAAGTGCGGCTGGCCGATGCTGAGGTTGACGGGGTCTTTCAGGGAGCGAGCCAGCTCGAAGACTTTGCGGATGCCCGAGGACTCGATGTGGGCCATCCGGTCGGCGATCCAGCGGTCGTGCGGGTGGGTCGGCATGGCGCGGCCTCGTCGGGGAGTGAGAAGGAGGTTTTACAGCGTCTGGCCCGACCAGCCCGAAGCGCCAGCGAGGGATGAGTCCGCCCTCGCTGGCGCTTCGGGCTGGTCGGACAAGACACTCATATCAATGATGTGCTTTGGAGTTCGCGTCGGCTAGCCACTTACCGGCGCTCCCTGATGATGGTCTCCGACACGGGTTCGCCTTGGACCTCGATGGGCTTATAAGCCTCGAACCTCTTGATATCCTCCTCCGTCGGCGGCGGCGGGATCGACTCCAGCATTCCGCTCGCGAGCATGCCGAGTAGGACTGCCTCCCGCTTGGTCAGCTTGTCGGACAACAAGGCGGGGTTCGCCAGAATAGCGTTGACCACGTTGCGCAGCCGCCGCAACTCGGGCAACGATAGCTGACGCACTTCTTCACACAGGCGGTCGAAATCCGGTGCGCTCATCAGAAGACCCTCCTCTCGCCATTCTACTCCGCCGCCGGCGGGGCCATCCACGCCAGAAGTTCGCGCGGCAGCTCCCCGACGAAGGCGCTGCGCGGCAGCACGACGTCGCAGCCGGCCACGCGCGCCGTCCGCAGCCCCGCCGCATCGACGTGCGACCCGTAGGCGACGACGCGCGGCATCGCCGGACACGCAGCCCTCAGCCGGGCGAGCAGGTCGGGCACGGACAGTCCCGGATTGGCGAGATCGACGATCACCAGAGGCGGCATTTCCTGGCGCGCCAGCGCCTCCAAAATGTCCACGTTGCGCGCCGTCTTGACGGCGACGCCGAGGTCGCGGCCGGTGCCGGCGATGCGGCTGGTGAAGATCAGGTCGTCGGAAAGGAGGAGTGCGGCGGCGCTCATCAGATGGCCTCCGGGCCGCGCTCGCCGGTGCGGATGCGGATGCAGTCCTCCAGCGGCAGGATGAAGATTTTGCCGTCGCCGATGCGCCCCTCCGGCCCGGTGCGGCCGGCCTCCATGATGGCGTTGACCGTCGGCTCGACGAAGTCCTCGTTGACGGCGATTTGCAGCTGCACCTTGCGCAGCAGGTTGACCGTCAACTCATGGCCGCGGTACACCTCGGAGTGCCCCTTCTGCCGGCCGAAGCCCTGCACGTCGACGATGGTCAGGCGGAAGACCTCGACCTTGTTGAGGGCTTCCTTGACGGCCTCGAGCTTCGACGGCTGGATGATGGCAAGGATCAGTTTCATGGTGCGTCACCCGGTTCGCGGTCGGATCCTATTCGGAGGAAGTCCCGGCCAATTCCAGTCCGGCCAGGTACAACTCCACCGGCTTGCGGTCGTAGAGGCTACTGACCCCGTGGCCGCGATTGTGGAGATACTTCGCGAATGACGCGCGGGCCTGCTCGTCCCGGCCCTGGTGCTGGAAGTAGCGGCCCATGCGGTAATGGACGTCGTTGACCAGTTGCATCGCCCAGTCCATCCCCTCGCCGCACTCGTCGTAGGCGACCTTTTCCAGGTCCATGTCCAGCAAAATGGTCCAGACGGCGAGGGCGGCCGACTCTCGCCCGGCCATGAACAGGGCGCCGGCGTAGTGCCACAAAGCGAGCGGGCAGTTCGCTTCCAGCTCCAAGGCCCGCTTCGCGCAGTCGCGTGCTTTTTCGTACTGCTTCCGCTCGTAGTACGTCAGGCCGAGCGTCAGCCAGAGCCAGTGGTCGGTCGGCGCGGAAACCAACTCCTCTTGAATCAGGGCGCGTGCCTTCGCCCATTTCTTGGCCGCGACGAGTTGTTCAATTTCCGACATGACAATCACCCCCGAAACCAGTCCGGCTTCTTCCGCTTCTTGTCTTTGCCTTGCGCAATCAGCTTTCGGCGCCGGCCGCGTTCGTGTTTCTCCCGATTGCTCGGCTGGGCATTGCTGTCGTGCTCGGGCCGGTCCTTGGGGCTGCGCTTGCGGCTCATCGTCGGACTCGCTCGGCTCGGGGCTTCTCAGGGCAGCAGGTCGGCGACGGGGATGGTCACGGCCGGGAAGGCGAGCGGCGCAACGCCGTCGGCCCGCGTGAGGATCGTCGCGTCGGCGTAGCGCCACCCGTAGCGCTGGGACGTGTCGGGGACGGGATTGCGGTACACTTCGAGCTGTCCGTCAACGAGGTTGACGATCCAGTAGTCGCTGATTCCGGCGCGGGCGTAGAGACTCCCCTTGCGGCGCCGGTCGCGCGCGAGCGTGGTATCACTCACTTCGACGAGGAGCATTGCGGTCGTCGGGTGCCCCGTATAGCTGTGGCGCGACCCCGGCACGACGGAGACGTCGGGCTCGGGTTCCGTGGCCTGGCCCAGATCCACGGGCAGCTGCGTCCGCACCCAAACGCCCGGCCCGAGCGCCGCCCGCAAAGCCTCGGCCACGCCGTCGAGGCCGGAGGCGTGCGGCCAGTACATCGGGCTCGTGACCACGATCTCTCCCTCCAGCAGCTCGGCTTTCTGCCCCTCGAATAATCCCAGATCCCCCAGGCGGTAGTACTCGGCCTTCGTCCACGGCCGCGCCTCCGGGAGGCCCGGCCCGCTCGTCACGATGTCTCCCTCGACCCACGCCGCCCCGCTCGCCTCGAACAAGCCGAGTTCGGCGAAGCGGTCGAATTCGTCCTTCGTCCAGAGGCGACGGTCCGCTTCTTCTCGTTGCGCCCGCGCGATCATGGTCGGTCCCTCCCTCGTCACTTCTCCGAGCAGGGCACGCGCGTGCCGCCGTGCGACAGATAACTCTCGTCCACGGGGTAGTTCGCGAACTGGATCGTGTAAAACTCCTCGAACCACGCCTTGATGTCCGGCAGCACCCCCTCATCATACCCCGGCGCGACGTGCAGCGTCTTGCCGTAAAGGTCTTGCCGGATCTCGCCCTGCTCGACGACGACCTCGCCCGCCTTGATGACGAAGCGCGGCAGCTCGAACATCGCCCGCTTGTCGGCGCCCGGCGTGTAGATCGTCACGTCGCCGTCCGCCCCGACGCCGAGGTGGCCCTTGTTCCTCAGCCCGAGCATCCGCGCCGGCGCCGCCCGCGTGATGATCGCGATCTCGTACAGCGAATATTCGCGGTCGAGATCCTTCAACGTCGAGCGCTGCAGCACGCGCGGGTGGACGCGCTTCAGCACCTCTTGCCGGTAGGTGCGGTCCATGAGGAGTTGCACGATTTGCGGGTAGGCGAGGAACGAGCCGCCGTTGGGGTGGTCGGTGCTCATGGCGACGCGCCACGGGTCATTGACGAGCAGGTACCACTCCAAGCCTATAGCCCATTGCAGAGCGTGAACGAAGCTTTTCTCCTTGTACTGGATCGGCACGATGCCGCAGCCGGCCTCCTGTTCGGTGTCGCCGTTGAACCATTTGTGCCCGGTGACCTTGTGCAGGTAGTAGCCGAGCGGCCCGTCGCCGGTCATCGACGTCGTCTTCCCGAACAGCACCTGGCCGACGTCGACCGTCAGGTTCGGGTGGGCGTTGACGTAGTCGGCGAGGTCCGGGACGCGCGAGCAGAACGCGGCCTGGTCGTCGGGCTCGCCGCCGTAGCTATGGAACTGGACGTGCGTCAGGTGCGCCCGGCGCCCTTCGAGGGCGCGCATGGTTTCGAGCGTCGTCCTCCAGTTGCCGGGCAGGCCGAGGTTGTTGCAGTGGATGTGAATCGGGTGCGGCAGGCCGAGGTCCATCGCCGTCTGCGCGAGGTTCGTGATGATCTGCCGCGGCGTGACGTGGAAGCCCTCGACGGAGCTATCCAGCCCGGCGATGGCGGCGCCGCCCTCCTTCCACACCTCGACGCCGCCGGGGTTGACCAGCTTCAGGCCGTAGCCTTTGGCGGCGGCAAGGAGCCAGGCGGCGTAGGCGCGGAGCTTCTCTGTTTCGCCGGCGGCGATCTGCTTCATCGCGTAATGGTTGTTGCCGATGAGGACGAGGAAGCCCTTGTCGATGAGGGGCGTGTCGTGGAATTCCTCGTGGGCGTGGCGGGCGCCGAGCGGCGGGATGGCGGCGTCGAAGGCGGTCGTGTAGCCGAGGCCGGCGTAGAGGTAGCCGGTGGCGAAGGTACTCGGCACGCTGCCGACGGTGCCGGAGCGCGTCAGCGGCGTGCGGCGGACGACCGCCGCCTTGCGCTTGTCCTCGGGGCGCATCTTGCGCGCGACGTTGACCTTCGGCCCGGCGATGTGCGAGTGCATGTCGACGCCGCCCGGCATGACGACGAGGCCGGTCGCGTCGAGCGTCTTGTCCGGGCGTAGGTCGGGGTCGGTCGGCGCGGCGGCCACCTTGCCGTCGCGGACCCAAAGATCCCGGACGAGACCGTCCACGTTATTGGCGGGGTCGTACACGGTGCCGTTGGCGATGCGCAGGAGGGACATGAGGGGTCTCGATCCGTTCGGGACATGCGGCGCCGCGGCCGTCACAGGACTTCGATCTTCCGCTCGACGATGAGGATTTCTTCCTGGCGCAGCTCGCGCTCCAGTTCGTCCTTGAGCTTCATGAGGAAGCTCCGGGCGGGGTGCTGCTTGACGGCGAGGACGCGGTAGATGACGATCTCGTCGTGAAAGACGACGTTGCCGACTTTCCAGGTGCCCGAATTCTGCTGCCGCGTGTCGGTCAGGCCGCCGAAGTAGTCGAAGAGGCGCTTGCGCAATCCGTCGAGCTTCGCCGACTCGACCGGCGCGCCGTCGTTGTAGTGTAAGGGAACGTAGATCTCGAATTCGCGCATGAGTCGTATCGCCTCATCGGCTGCTTTCTACGACACCCCCGGTCAGCCCGCGTAGCGGGCGGCGGATCGTAGCCCCGGGTGGAGCGTACTCGCGCAACCCGGGGACAACCACGCCGGCGCGCATATTGATCTGTGGGGCCTGGGGCACACGGGCACAGGGGTACGAGCGACGTCCCCGGTCGCGTTCCCCGGGTTTCGCGAGTACGCTCCAC
>JBBROG010000046.1:0-39317 GCA_038229635.1 Gemmatales bacterium | reverse complement strand
GCCACCCGACCCGCCCTCAAGGGCGGGCCGAAACCGCTTCGCGGGAAGCCCCGTGAACAGGGCTGGGGGGTCGTCGCTGCCCCTGCTTTCAGCCCCGTTCACGGGGCTTTCCGCGCAGCGGTGTAGGCCCGGCATTCATGCCGGGACGGGGAAACCGCTCTTGCCCTCGACCCACAGGCCGCGCTTCAGCGCGAAATCGACCGTCGCCGGGTCGAGGCCGAGGCCGTCGGGCACGGGCGCGTGGACGCTCAGATACGGCTGGTCGGCGCGCGGCACGAGCCGGATCTTATTGCCCTCGCCCTTGGGCATACCCATCAGGCGGTAGCGCCCCTGAGCGTCGGTGGTGGTTTGGACGATGTTCATGCCGGGCACGGGGTTGTTGGCCAACTTGTTACTTTCAACGATCACGCCGGCCAACGGCTTCTTGGTGTCCCGGTCGCGGACCACGCCGAGGACCGGCTTGGTCGGCGCGGCCGCGTGCCGGAAGTTGGCCCCGTAGTAGGTGGTGATCGCGCCCAGGTCGCCCTTGATTTCCGCCGCCTCGGCCGTCTCCTCGCGTCCGGCGGTGAAGCGTTCGAGCAGATGAGCGTCGGACGCCTCGGCGACCTCGACGTGTCGCAGGCCCTCCGGAAGGCGCTCGCCGCCGCCCGACCCGACAGCCCGCCGGTGCTGGAAGCCTACGCCGAGGTGATACTCGTCAAGGCGAAGGGACTGATGGACAGAGGCGAGTGGCTCGACGCGGAGCGATTGCTGACGCCGCTGACGCGCTTCAAGGGACTGCCGCGCGCCCACCAGGCGCTGCTGCTCGAATGTCAAAAGTCGGGGGTAGGTTCGCCGCCGTTGGGGGTCATCAGAGCGTGGACGAGCGACGCGCTCGTGCCGTATTGGACGGCTCGGACGGAGCCGTCAACGAACGCGAAATTCGCGCTCGTGGCGTCTGCTTACCAGTCGCCGCCGTCGAGTTCCCCGCCCGCCGGGGTGACGGCCGCCCAGAAGACGCGCTCCGACACCGACGGCCCGATGACGCGGACGCTGCCGTCGAAGAAGGCGACGGGCAGGCCGCCCGCGTGCGGCGTTTGAAGGATGCTGCCATCAGCTCCGCTGGGCCGCGGGCGCACCTCGAAGGTCTTGCCAGGAACAGAAGCCATACTCACGGGCGGGTTGCCGCTCGTCACTGGCAACACGTCTCCCCAACCACGGTCCGCAAACGAATTCCGGCGGTCGCCGGAGTAATCCAGGTGACCCAGGATGACCGACGCCGCCCGTTCTTGGGTGTATTTGAAAGATGAGCCTTGCAGCCCACAGTAATAGTACCTTTCCGCAAGGGCGATCGTGTTGCTCGTCCCGTCCGGAATGGACGCCGACAGGCGAGGCGCCCCCTCCAGCGCGGTCATGTTATAGGCGTAGCTCGCCGGTTGCATCGCCGGCGCTACCCGCGTTCTCCCATCGGGATAGCTGATGGTCGTGGAGATCAGGGCGATGCTCGGGTCCGCGGGGCTGACAAATGTCTTGATCGTGGGATAGGCATCGGTCAACTCTACCCCCGGTCCGTACACGGGTAATTGGATCCCGAGGTGAGGGAGAATAGCCATGAAAGGCTGTACGTCCGTGTCCGGCACTTCGCCGACCGCCGTCGTGAGTCCGGGCAACCGTCCTTCGTGGACGGAAGCGAAGTCGTGAAAAGCAAGGGCGAGTTGCCGAAGGTTGTTCTGGCTTTCCAACCGCAGGGCCGCCGATCGCACTTGTTGAATCCCGGAGAGCAGGAGTCCAAGTAGGACGGCGATGATCGCGATGACGACGAGCAACTCGATCAGCGTGAGACCCCGACGCTTGAACATGCTTTTTCTCCGTTTGTCCGGGTAGTCCGGCACAGCCGGACCCACACAGGGGTGCGGGTGTGCCGGACTGCCCTCTGAAGATCGGACACCCCCGTCGGGCGAGTGTCTTAGGGTGTTACTGTGCCGAGAACTTCGGCGGTGGTCCTCGTGGCTCCGGTCCATATCGTGCAATTCAGTTTGGCCTTCACTCCTTAAGTCGTCCCCGCAGTGACCGGGGTGAAATACGGCCCAGCCCAAGGTTTGTTGGTTCCCGTTCCGGTGGCAACGGTAGTTCCTTTGACGGGTGGGTTGAAGGGCACGAAATTGATTCCAACAATGGTCCCGATTTCCCAGTCGACGGAAACCCCGTTCTGGCCGAACCCGGTCACCGTCCATTTCCCCTCGGGGATGATGTAGAGCCGATTGTCCGGCAGCGGAAACTGCCCGGAGGTCGGGGTGCTGGTGACGCTCTGGGCCTTGACAGGCCGGGCGTCGGCCACGAGGCACAGGCAGGCGATCACGAGAGCCAAGGTTGCGTACTTCATCGGTGCGCTCCTGATGAGGGATTGCGGACTGGCCTCCGTCGTTCCGTACCGCACCCCCTCATCGGGAAGTCAACGCACCCCTAGGTCCTTAATTATGGACAATGAGGGGGGATAATTTGAGAGATACTGTACACCGCGCAAGTCAGGGAGTCAAGGGCACGTTGGCGCCTTTCGAAGCGGAGGAGGAATGGGGCAAAGTGAAGAGACGGCTGAGATAAGGGGAGTTCGGGCCGTCCTTGACAACCTTGTCCGCGGCGACGACAAAGGAAGGACCGACACGAAGGGGAGCCCGTGATGTCCGACGTCATTCCGCCGGCGGCGCGTCGTCTGTGTGTTTGCCATGTGCCTGACTCTCCCCGTGAGATGTCGTCACAAGATATAGTCCCGGCACGCGGACAAAGTTACTCAGGGAAGGGCGTCGGAACTCGTCATTCTTCCGCCCCCTTCAGCCGCACGTCGCCCAGGTCCTTCGTCCGGCCCGAACGGGGTGCGCCGCCCAACGGCAACGCGCCCTTGTCGTCGGACAGGCGGAACTCGTAGCCGGGCAGCAGCGCCGCGACGCGGAACCGCCCCGAGCGGTCGGTCGTGACGGACTGAGGCGAATAGAGATGCCAGTAGGACGGTTTCTCCTTCGGGCGGAAGCTCAGCTCCAGCTCGACGCCGGCCCGCGGCTTGCCGTCAGCGCCGACCAACCGGCCCGCGACGGTCGCGCCCGGCTCCAGGCGCACCGTTACGGAATCGCGATTGTCCTTCGGGCGCGGCGCGACGCCGACCAGCCCCTTCTCAGGGTGTAGAAAGAGTACGTCGCGCGGCTCGCGCGGGTTGAGCCGCCGCGCCGCGAATTCGGCCGCCTTCATCCCCTCGCGGTTCCACGGCGGGAACCGGCCGGTGAGGCCGAACCCCAGCGCCCCGTCCACGGGCTTGCCGTCCGGCCCGAGGAGCGTGCCCGTGAACGTCCAGCCCGGATCGAGCGTCACGTCGCGCCTCACCGAGTCGACGCCCTTGGCCGGGTCGATCCGGGCGAGGGCGCTGTAGTTAACAGGAAGCCCGAGCGGACGGGGAGACGTAAACAGGGTTTCCTCCTTGATCCCGTACTCGTCGTCCCGTTCCGGGGCCCGCAGGTAGTGGTCCGTGTAATACACGGCGATCAGGCCGGGTCCGGGCAGGCCGACGACCCGGTAGGAGCCGTCCGCCTTCGTCGCGACACCCCGGAGCGGTGGCACCGTGCCCTCGAAGCCGGGGTGGTCGGTCAAATTCGGGTTGCCCGGCAGGGCGAAATAATCGACGTATCCGCGCACAAGTTTGCCCGTCGCTTTGTCGGTGATCTTGCCCTCGACCCACAGGCCGCGCTTCAGCGCGAAATCGACCGTCGCCGGGTCGAGGCCGGGGCCGTCGTGTACGGGCGCGTGGACGCTCAGGTACGGCTGGTCGGCGCGCGGCACGAGGAGGATCACGTTGCCCTCGCCCTTGGGCATGCCCGTCAGCCGGTAACGGCCCTCGGCGTCGGTCGTCGTCTCGACGAGATCCCTGCCCGGAATCGGGTCGTTGGCCAGCCGGTTACTCTGGACCGTCACGCCGGCCAACGGCTTCTTGGTGTCTTTGTCTCGGACAACGCCGATAATCGGCCTGGTCGGCGCCGCCGCGTGCCGGAACCGGGCCGGGTAGTAGGTGGTGACGCCGTCCAGGTCGCCCTTGCCTTGCGCCGCCGCGATCGTCTCCCCCGGCCGCGTCAGGACGTGCAAATCCTGGCTGACGATCGTCGGCCCGTCGAGGCGCAGCGTGACGACTCGGTCGCGGCCAAAGCCCGCGAGTCGGAAGCGACCTTCGGCGTCGGTAGTGGCTTCGCGCGGCGGGGCGACGGTCCAGCGCTTCAGATACTGCCCTTCGAGCGACTTACGGCTCCGGGCCGGAGTTTTTTTGTCGCTGACGGCGTCGAGCCAAGGGCCGAGGTTCTCTCCAGGCGCGGCTTGTACGCGCACCAGGCGCAGGGTCGCGCCCGGAACCGGCTTCCCTTCGAGGTCGAGGATCTGGCCCGCGACCGGGACGTCTTCCACCAGGCGCAGCGTCAGGTCGTCCTTCTTGCCGTCCGCGGCGACCTCCGCCCAGGCGATGCCGTGATTCGGCGCCGCCGCCACGACGAGGGTTGCGCCGTCGCGGTAATCCGCTCCCGGCGCCGCGAACGCGAAGCGGCCGTCGGCCCCGGTCGTCGCCGACTCGGGCGTCGTGTACGGCCTCGTGGAGTAACCCCAGGCCCGCGTCAGGTATAGTTTCGCCCCGGCGACGGGCTTCCCGACCGGCCCGAGGACGCGGCCGCCGTAAGCGAGAACGTCCTCGGACTTCCCGTTCGCGACCGGCTCCGCCGGCCTGGCCTTCTCTTGCGCGACAGCGTGTGGCGCCGCGCCGCCGCCGCGCGCCCACGTCGCGGCGCCGGTCAGGGCGCCGGCCATCAGCAGCAGTGCCGTCGCCAGTTTCAGCTTGCTCGGTGTCATCGCCCCCAACCCTCCCTCGACGAGTCCGGCCACCCGCGCGGAACAGAGTGCCGCCGCCGGCTGCCCCGCCGCGAAGGCGAGCGCCGCCCTCACGGCGGACCTCACCAGCGCGGCCGGCGCCGCCGCCGAGGCGGCGCTCGTTATCAGTAGGGCCGCCAGGCCGGCGAAGGAGAGGGTCAGGCCGTGGCTCGTCAGACGCTCGCGCAGCAGCTTGCGGCCGCGCGCCACCCGCGTGCGCAGGGTCGTCAGGGGACAGCCCAGCAGCCGGGCCGCCTCCTCATGCGTCTTGCCTTCCAGGTAACAGAAGACCAGTGCGGAGCGGTACTTTTCCGGCAGGTCCCCGAGCGCCGCGTCGAGCGCCGCCCGCACGTCCCGCCCCGCCGCCTCGGAGTTCGACCGCGTAGAGCGCATGTCCGCCGCCCGTTTCTCGTGGACGTGCCGCCGCCCCTCTTGTTCCCTGGCCTTGAGCGCCAGGCGACGGGCGACGCCGTGGAGCCAGCAGCCGACCGCGTCGCGCTTGCGGATCGACGCCGCCTTGCGGGCCAGCAGCAGGAAGGACGCCTGGAACACGTCCTCGGCATCCTGAGCCGTGGGCAGCAACCGCCGCGCCACCCCCAGGACCATCGCCCCGTGCCGCCGCACCAGGGCGGCGAACGCCTCCTCCTCGCGCAGGTTGGCGAACCGCCCCAACAACTCGGCGTCGGACGTCTCGGCCAGTGCGTGCGCCGCGCGAAGCGAGCGGACGTGCCGCAGGACCCCGTTCGTCTGTGCGTTTGCCATGTGCCTGACTCTCCCCGTGAGATGTCGTCACAGGATATAGTCCCGGCCCGCGGTCAATGTTACTCATCGAAGCGCGTTTTTCGGGAAGCGGCCCGGCGGGCGAAGGGTGTGAGCCTCGTCCCCGGCTCACGCGGAACGTCCTCGACAACGAGTATCGCACGGCCGAACGGCACGATCAAACTCGGCTTGCCTTCGCCCCCTCCGCCCGCAAGAATCGAAGCGGCTGAGTTCTCATCCCTTCGGCGCGTTCTCCGGGAGCGATCATGGAAAAGACGTCAGTGGCGCAGGCGCGCAAAGTCGAGTCGATCGGTCGCCGGGTCCTCCTCCAGGGCTGGGTGCGCACGCGGCGCGACTCCAAGGGCGGCTTCAGCTTCCTCGAGTTGAACGACGGCTCCTGCCAGGGCAACGTGCAGGTGATCGCCCCGGCGGCGCTGCCGAACTACGACGCCGAGGTGAAGCACCTGACGGCCGGGTGCAGCGTCACCGTCGAGGGCGCGGTCAAGGCGTCGCCGGCCAAGGGGCAGCCGACCGAGGTCGAGGCGGCGCGCGTCGTCGTCCACGGCGGCGCCGACCCGGAGACGTACAAGCTCCAAAAAAAGGGACACACCTTCGAGTTCCTGCGCAGCATCGCCCACCTGCGGCCGCGCACGAACACCTTCGGCGCCGTCGCCCGCGTCCGCAACCAGGTGGCGCGCTCGATCCACGACTTCTTCCAGGAGCAGGGCTTCCTCTACGTCAACACGCCGATCGTCACCGCCAGCGACTGCGAGGGCGCCGGCGAGATGTTCAAGGTGACGACGTTCGACCTCGCGAATGTGCCCAAGGAGGCCGGCGCCCCCGACTGGAAGAAGGACTTCTTCGAGCGCCCCGCCTACCTGACCGTCAGCGGGCAGTTGCAGGCGGAAATCTTCGCCTGCGCCCTCGGCAAGGTCTACACGTTCGGGCCGACGTTCCGCGCCGAAAACTCGAACACGACGCGGCACCTCGCCGAGTTCTGGATGGTCGAGCCGGAGATGGCGTTCTTCGAGCTGACCGACAACATGGACCTCGCCGAGGCGTTCATCAAGCGCATCGTCAAGGACGTCCTGGAGCGCTGCGCCGAGGACATGGCGTTCTTCAACGAGCGCGTCGAGAAGGGCATCGTCGAGCGCTTACAGCACGTTCTGAACAGTCGCTTCATCCGCCTGCCGTACACGGAGGCGGTCGCCGTCCTGGAGAAGTCGGGCAAGACGTTCGAGTACCCCGTGTCGTGGGGCAAGGACTTGCAGGCGGAACACGAGCGCTTCCTGACGGAAGAGCATTTCAAGAGTCCGGTAATCCTGCACGACTACCCGCGGACGATCAAGCCGTTCTACATGCGCGTCAACGACGACGGTAAGACGGTGCGGGCGATGGACGTGCTGGTTCCGGGCGTCGGCGAGATCATCGGCGGCAGCCAGCGCGAGGAGCGGCTCGACGTGCTGGAGCAGCGGATGCGCGAGCAGAACCTGAATCCGGAGGCGTACTGGTGGTATCTCGACCTGCGCCGCTACGGCACGGTGCCGCACGCGGGCTTCGGGCTGGGCGTGGAGCGGATGGTGCAGTTCGTGACGGGGATGACGAACATCCGCGACGTCATCGCCTTCCCGCGGACGCCGGGAAGCGCGGAATTTTGACGGGGAAGAGTGGCAGACTCTCGAAGGACATGGGGGCGCGATACCAGCCCGAAGCGCCAGCGCGGGCGGAGATGCGCCCTCGCTGGCGCTTCGGGCTGGTGAGATACGAGAGAGATCATCAGGCCGCTTCAAACAAGGAGCGATCATGCCGCGGCTTGTGAACGAAGCCCTTGCTGCAATCTGCGACCCGAATCCCGAAGTGGTCTCCGACGGCATCAGCCTCGCGGCCTCGTTCTTTGAATACTCCCTAGGCCAAACCCGGGGTCTATGGAGGGAGGAGGTCCAAGCCGAACCGGCCAACCAAGCGGACCTGGCGCGGCTCCGCGGACGTCTGGTCGATTTGGTCCGGGTGGTGGTTTCAGCACCATTGGCATCGGGAGCCGTATTCGCTCTGGGGAAACTTTACGACGACACCCTCACCGGGTTCTTCATCGAGGTTTTGCGGCGTTATCTTCGAGTCGGGGTTGATGTCGCGGCCGCACTTGCTATAGTGCCGCCGCGGCGGGGCGCCCCTCGGGAGGGCGCGTCCGCCGATCACTCGACCCGCGTCAGGGGACCGTGCCATGAAGGAATCCGGCCGTCTGTTCTGGTTGCTCGCGGGCGTCGTCCTGGGCGGACTCGGCATCGGCGCCTGGTTCCAGCGCGCCACGCCGGCCTGGGCTGGGAACGACCGTCACGAAGATTTCATCATGAGCACCGGCTCCGTGTCGACCAACCCGCGCGCCCCGACCGACGGCGTCTGGCTGCTCGACTACCGCTCCGGCAAGCTGCTCGGCACCGTGATCGACCGCGGCGCGGGCAAGATCACCGGCTGGGCCGAAGTCGACCTCGTCACCGAGTTCAACCTGCGGCCGCGCGCCGACGTCCACTTCATGATGACCACCGGGCAGATCGCTCAGGGGCAGGCGGCGCTCTACGTCGCCGAGACGAACTCCGGCAAGTTCGGCGTTTACACGCTCGGGCAGCGGCCGGACAACAAGCCCGGCTTCATCATCAACCGCCACGACCTGGTGCTGTTCCGCCAGGCGCCGGCGAAGGCCGAGTGAAAGAGTCGACAAAGGAGTGGTCCCGGCGTCGGCGTCACCCCTCGCCGTCGCCGTGCCGCCTCACCCACCCGAGAATTTCGTCGTCGGACGGCCCTTCGGTCATCGCCTCCCGCCTGGCCCTTTGCCGCGCTTTCTCGCTGGCGCGGCTCATCACGTTGAGCAGGCCGAACGTCACGGCGCCCAGGCCGAGCAGGCCGGCGCCCGCTGTCAAGTACTTCTGCTGCTCCTCAGCCCGTCGCGCGGCAACTGCCGGGTCTTCCTGGGTGCAACTGCGTCAGCCCGCCCAGGCGGGGCGCACCAGGCCCGCCAGCGCCGCCAGCGCGAACGCAACTCCCCTGACGTTTTTCATGGCGTCCTCTTCTCCGAGACAGGGACCGTCGTCCGGTTCCGAGGCGGCGACGACCGCTCCCGAAACTATAGGCCACGCCGTCCGCAGCCCGTGGCATTCGACTCCGCCTCCGGTTAGAATGATCGCGGTCAACGCGGCCGCCGTCCTCATGCTTTCGGGAGGTCCCATGTGTCTCAGGTGGTTCGCACTGCTCGCCCTCGCCGTCGTCGCGGCGTGCGGGGCGCCGGGGAACGCGGCCGCGCAGGCCGGGCGCGAGTCCAAGCCCGACCCCGGCAAGACGGCCGCGCCCGCCGGCTTCTTCGCCGAGGTCCACGACCAGGCCGCCCGCGGCGCCAAGCTCCCGGCGGGCGTGCCGGCCAAGGTCGGCAAGATCCTCGCCTACGTCGACAAGCACGACGAGGCGATGGAAGGCTACGAGGGCGGCCGCAATTTCGGCAACTTCGAGAACCGCCTGGCGAGGGCCGACCGGCGCGGCAAGACGATCAAGTACCGCGAGTGGGACGTCAACCCGCACCGCCCCGGCGTCAACCGCGGCGCGGAGCGCCTCATCACGGGCTCTGACGGCAGCGCCTACTACACCGGCGACCACTACGAGACCTTCAAGAAGATCAGGTGACCCCATGAATCTCCACGCGCTGACCAAGCCGACGGGTCCGTGGCTGCACGGGCTGTCCGGCGCGGCCGCCGACGTCAGCAACGCCGCCCGCAAGGTCCAGGAAGGCGAAGCCCCGCGCCTCGCGGCTCGCGTCGTCCGGGGGACGAAGGCGAAGGCCGTCGCCGACCTGCACGCCGAGATCGCCGCCGCGCTGCAATTCCCCCTCTCCTACGGCGAGAACTGGGACGCCCTGCACGACTGCCTGTGCGACCTCGCCTGGCTGGGCGCCGAAGAGTACGTCCTCTTTATCGCCGACGCCGACCACCTCCTCGAGTCGGCGTCGGCCGAGGACGCGAAGCGATTCTTCGCCGTGATCCAGTCGGCGATCAAGCACTGGGGCGAGCCGGCCAAGGGGCGCGCGGCGCGGCCGTTCCACGTCGTCCTCCACGCGGCGCCGGCCGGGGTAGCGGCGCTGGACGCGCGCTGTCACGCGGCCGGCGTGACGCTGACCTGGATGAAGTGACCGCACACTCGACGAACCGCTTCACGGAACCCGCGCATGAAGACTCTTGGCGCCTTGTGCCTTTTCGCCGTCCTCGCCGCGCCCGCCCCGGCCGCCGACCGCGCCGACGTCCTCGTCGCCGACTTCGAGGGCGAGACCTACGGCGACTGGAAGACCACCGGCACCGCCTTCGGCGCCGGCCCGGCGCGCGGCACACTGCCGGGCCAGATGCACGTCGACGGCTACCAGGGCAAGGGCCTCGTCAGCAGCTTCCGCGGCGGCGACGCGGCGACCGGCACGCTCACGTCGCCGCCGTTCCAGGTCGAGCGTAAATACCTCAATTTCCTCGTCGGCGGCGGCAAGTATCCGGGGAAGACGTGCGTCAATCTCCTCCTCGACGGCAAGGCCGTCCGCACCGCCACCGGCCCCAACGACCGCCCCGGCGGCAGCGAACACCTCGACTGGCACACCTGGGACGTGGCCGAATTCGCGGGCCGGAAGGTCATAATTCAGATCGTCGACGACCACACCGGCGGCTGGGGCCACATCAACGTCGACCACGTCGTCCAGAGCGACCGCAAGCTCCAGGCCGAGCCGGCGCGGCGCGACCTCGTCGTCAGCGGCCGTTACCTGCACATTCCCGTCGCCACCGGCGCCCCGCAGCGGCGCGTGCGCCTTGAGGTCGGCGGCAAGACGCTGCGCGAGTTCGACGTCGAGTTGGCCGACGGCGCGCCTTCGTTCTGGGCCTTCGCCGACGTCGGCGGGCTGAAAGGAAATACCGTCACCCTCCACGCCGACGCCCTGCCGCACGGTTCGAAGGCGCTCGACGCCGTCACCCAGGGCGACGAGATCAAGGGCGCCGCCCCCCTCTATGCGGAGAAAAACCGTCCTCAGTTCCACTTCACGTCGCGGCGCGGCTGGCTCAACGACCCAAACGGCCTCGTCTACCTGAAGGGGGAATATCACCTCTTCTATCAGCACAATCCTTACGGCTGGAACTGGGGCAACATGCACTGGGGCCACGCCGTCAGCACCGACCTCGTCCGCTGGCGCGAGTTGCCCATCGCCCTCTACCCGCGGCAACACGGCGACTGGGCCTTCTCGGGCAGCGCCGTCGTCGACCGCGACAACACGGCGGGGCTGAAGAAGGGCGACGAGGACACGCTGGTCGTCGCCTACACCAGCACCGGCCGCGGCGAGTGTATCGCCTTCAGCAACGACCGCGGCCGCACCTGGGCCGAGATCGCCGGCAACCCCGTCGTCAAGCACGAGGGGCGTGACCCGCGCCTCCTGTGGCACGCGCCGAGTAAGCGCTGGGTGATGGCCGTCTACGACGAGTCGCAGGGAAAACGCTGGATCGTCTTCCACACCTCACCCGACCTGAAAACATGGCAATTCGCCAGCCGCATCGAAGGCTATTTCGAGTGCCCCGACCTGTTCGAGTTGCCGGTCGAAGGCCGCAAGGGGTCCGCCAAATGGGTCCTCTACGCCGCCGACGGCAAGTACGCCCTCGGCGACTTCGACGGCAAGACGTTCCGCCCCGACGGCGGTAAACATCAGGTCTGGTACGGCAACTTCTACGCGGCGCAGACCTTCAGCGACACGCCGGACGGCCGGCGCGTGCAGATCGGCTGGGGTAACGGAATCACCTTCCCCGGCATGCCGTTCAACCAGCAGATGACCGTCGCCTGCCGCCTGACACTGCGCGATACCGACGAGGGCGTGCGGATGTTCGCCGAGCCAGTGCGCGAGGTCGAGACATTACGGGGCGGCAAACGCGCCTGGTCGGACAAGACGGTCGCGCCGGGCGAGAACCTGTTGGCGGGGATCACGGGCGAACTGTTCGACGTCGTCGCCGATTTCGAGCCGGCGGGCGCCGAGGCGTTCGGCCTGACACTGCGAGGTGTGCCGGTGGTCTACGACGTGAAGAAGCAGGAGCTATCGTGCAAGGACGTGCGGGCGCCTTTGAAGCCGGAGGAAGGTCGTATCCGCCTGCGAATCCTCGTAGACCGAGGGTCGGTGGAGGTATTCGGCAACGGGGGCCGCGTGGCGCTGTCGGTCGGCCCGATCGCGCCGACCCACAACCGCAAGCTTGTGACGACGGTGCGCGGCGGTTCCGCTCGCGTGCGCTCGCTGGAAGTGCATGAGATGAAGTCGGCCTGGCGAGACGTGCCATGACGGCGTGACGCTCAGGGAGCCGACCCTGGTGAAGGGGCTGGGGGCACGGCTGGCAAGTAGTCTTCCAGCACCAGAATCTTCAACTCCGTGACCCGTCGTAAGCGGGTGTCGTTCGTCACGAGGAGAGGCGTCTGGGCCTCGAGCGCGGAGGCGACCTGGCAGGCGTCCGGGAGGCGCAGGTTGTAGCGGGCGCGCAAGTCCGCTGCTCGTTCCGCCACGGCGGGAGTGACGTTGACGAGGGAAAGGCGGGAAGAATTCGTCAGCAGGTCGCGATAGGCGGCAATAAGGTCGTTCCGTCCCGTGCTCAGGGGCTTCACGAGTACCTCCGCCAGGCTGATCGTCGACGTGACGGCGGTGTTCGTTCCGGCTTCGATCCGCGCCTCGAACAGGGGGCGCACGAGGGGGCCGTAGTCGGGATGCCGCTCCAGGAAGTAGATGATCGGCGCCGTGTCGAGGCCGACAACTGCCCCCTCCGGGATGTCATCGAGGAGACTCATCGTTCCCACTCGTCCCGTAGCTGATTGACGTATTCTTGCGCGTCCTGGCCCGCCCACATTTCCTCGCCGAGGCCGTAGCAGTCCGACCACTTGAGACGGGGCCGCGCGGGTTGCGTCGGGTTGATGACGACGACTACCTCGGCCGGGCCGGGGGGGAGTTGGCTGGGCGCTTCGATGCGGAGGATCCCGTCCGGCGCGATTACCGTTTGCAGGTGAAGCGTTTCCATGAACATTCCTCCCGTAGGTCTCGTTCCCAATACTCACGTCATTGTACCGGACGCGAGCCGCTCCCGCGCCGCCCCCACCTCGCGCACCCGCATCGCCCGGAACGTCTCCTGGTACTGATGCACTCGCGGCGATAATTCCCACCGCTTGTAGCGCCCCCAGGTGCGGTCGGCGCGGTCCGCCTGCTCCTCGAACGTCTCGCGGTAAACGACGCGCCCGTCCTCGACCAGCTTGACGAACAGCGGCTCGCCCCGCGGCGACTCCGAGGCGTCGGCGATCACCAGCGCGTCGTCGCGGCCGTAGACGCGCAGGTAGCCGCCCAGCGACTCCTTGCCGGGGGAGTTCGAGAACTTCACGTTCGGGTGGTCGCCGGTGGCGCTCCGCTTGAACGCCGCCGCCAGCGTGTCGCGGTGGACCAGCTTCCACCAGTAGCCGCCGGCGCCGGGGAAGAGCATCGTCGGCTCCTCGCCCGTTTCCCGGCGGAAATGGTCGTAGACTTTCCGCACCGTCTCCGGCGACACCTCGTCCTCGAAGACGATCAGCCGCGGCTTCAGGCCGATCTGACGCATCTTGCGGAAGTAGAGGACGCACTGCTCGGCGACGTCGCCCGAGTCGACGCGGATGCCGACCTGCTCCAGGTCCGGGTGCGCCTTCATCACCCGCAGCGCGTTCTCCAGGCCGACCGACTCGGCGTCGACGAGGTCGCACAGGAGCGACGCCCGGCCCATCGTGGTGACGAAGCGGTCCATCATCTCGTACTCGGCCTCGCCGAGCGGGCGGTCGAATGACTGCGCGGCCGACATCATCTCGTGGCCGACGGTGCCGATCGACTGGAACAATTCCGGCCAAAGGAACTCGGCCGTGTCGTTCGACGTCAGCCGGCCGCGCCCGCCGACGTAGCGCGCCAGCAGAAGGACGATATTGGTCATCTCGTTCGGCGCCGAACGCAGGCCGAACTCGGCGTCGCGCGGCGTCGCCAGCTTCATGAGCCGCGCCTTCGTCGCCTGGATGACCGGCGCGAAGTAGCGACACATCGCCGGTTCCAGGTAGGAAATGGCGCCGCCCATCCCCTCGAAGAACAGGCACGGCACGCCGGGGAGGAACGTCTGCCCGCCGGGGAAACCCCAGACGTCGATGGGGAGGAAAACGTCGTCGCCCGGCCGGCGGGCGAGGACCGTGTCCCAGAGATGGTCCGGGAAGGCGCGGACGGCGGAGCGCTCGCGGAACCAGGCACGCGCCAACTCGACGTTCGCGCGGCGCAGCGGGCGGTGGAACCACTGGGCGAGCATCGCTTCGTGGCCGGCCATGACGAGTTGGTTGTCGGCGCCGGGCTCGGGCAGGCCGTGGCGCATGGTGAGGCCGTAGCCGGCGCGGGCGACGGCGACGTCGGGCACGGCCTCCCACATGGTGCGCTTGTAGGTGTCGGTGCCGCCGATCCAGCCGCCGAGGAGGAACATGCGGGCGAAGAACTCCTCGCGCATGGCGGCACGCTTGGCGGCGAAGGGGTCGGGGGTCATGGTGCGACTCCTGACCAGCCCCGGGCGCGGGGCTGGTTCTCCTCGCGTTGCGTCAGCGCGCCGCGTTCAGCACCGCCGCCCGCAGCCGCACCGGCCCCTTGTTCGCCCCCTCCTCCCAGACGGCGACGACCGGCCCCTTGCCGCTCACCGGCGCCGCGACGACCGGGTCCCAGGCTCCCTTCGCCAACACCACCGGGCGCTCCGACCCCGGCAGCAGAGCCTTCAACGCGCCCGGCCGGCCTTCGATCCACAGCAAGTAGAAGCCGTCGGCGCCGGCCGCCGCCCAGCCTTGTTCGCCCCTGCCGAGCGGCCCTTCCTTCGCGCCGGGCCGGGCGCGGAACAACTCCTTGTCGCGCCGCCAGATCGTCTCGACGCGCCCCTCGGCGTCCGCGGCGAGGCCGCCGCCGTCCATCGGGCAGAAGTCGATCCGCCAGGTGCCCGCGCCGAGTTTCACCGCGTCGCCGAACGTCTTGCCGCCGTCGGCCGAGCTGCGCAGGTACATGTCGCGCGCCTTGGACAGGTCGTTGCGCCACATGACGTGAACGCCGCCTTTCGCGTCGCAGGCGACTTGCGGTTGGCAGCACGGACAGATGCCGCCGTCGGGCGATTCGTAGATCATCTTCTCGTCCTTCCACGTCGCCCCGCCGTCCGCCGAGGCCGCGCCGCACACCTGGTTGCGGCCGCTGCGCGAGTCGTTCCAGACGGCGTGGATCGTGCCGTCCGGCGCCGTCGCCATGTGGTGCAGTCCCTCGCGCGCCGACGACACGACGCCGTTGACGCGCACCGGGCCGGCCCAGCTCTTGCCGGCGTCGGTCGAGCGCCAGGCGAGCAGGTCGCCGTCGCGGCCGCCGCCCAGCTTGCCGCCGATGGCGGTCACGACGACGGCTTTCGCCGTCGCCGCCACGCGCGGCCCGCGCCTCATGCCGAGGGCGAACGTGTCGGGAGCACCCACCTCGACCGGCTTCGCGAACGTCTTGCCGCTGTCGCGCGACGCGGCGCAGTAAATTCCGCTGCGGCAGCCGAAGACGACGTGGATGGTGCCGTCCGGCGCGACCGCGGCCTGCGGTTGGCGGGCGCTGTGGAACTCGGCCGCGTCGCCGTTGACGACGGCGACCGACTCGGCCGCCGCGAGCGGCTTAGCGAGGGAGAGGCAGACGAATACGGGGAGGAGCAGAATCATTCGAGCCATCGCGAGGCACCTGCGGATTTTGGGGAGGATCTCGTGTCGGTGGATGGAGCTTAGCAGATTCGCCGCCGTCCGCAACGGGCGCCGCGCCGCCGCTTGTCGCCCCTGGCTGCCACAATATATCAGGAGATGTTTGCCGACCGCGCCGCCCGCCCTCGGAAGGAGCCGCCGTGGAAGGGCTGTTTTCCCGACACGTCTTCGCCGGCTTCGGGCCGGACGCCCTCGACCCCGACGCCGCCGCCCCGCCTCATCAGCGGGTCCGCGGCCGTCGCCCCGCGCTGTTGCGCGGCCACGTCCGCGAGCAGTGCCCGCGCCGCCCCGGCGTCTACGGCATGATCGACCGGGCGGGCCGGCTCATCTACGTCGGCAAGGCCAAGTCGCTCCGCACCCGCCTGCTCAGCTATTTCCGCCCGAAGAGCCGCGACCCCAAGGCCGGCCGCATCCTCAAGCAGACGCGGACGATCGTTTGGGAGACTTCGCCGAGCGAATTTGCTGCTTTGCTGCGCGAGTTGGAATTGATCCGCCGCTGGCGGCCGCGCTTCAACGTCCACGGGCAGCCGCACCGCCGCCGCCGGACCTACCTGTGCGTCGGCCGGCGCCCGGCGCCCCACGTCTTCCTCGCCACGGCACCGCCGTCGAGCGCCCTGGCCTGCTACGGCCCGCTGCCGGGAGGCGCCACCGCCCGCGAGGTCGTGCGCCGCCTCAACGACGCCTATGCCCTGCGCGACTGCCCTCAGAAGCAGGAGATGATCTTCGCCGATCAGAGCGAATTGTTCCCCGTCGTCCGTGCCGCCGGCTGCATCCGCCACGAGATCGGCACCTGCCTCGGCCCCTGCGCCGCCGCCTGCACGCAGATGGCCTACGCCGAGCGCGTGCGGGCCGTGCGCGCCTTCCTGGAAGGCCGCGACGCGGGACCGCCGGAGTCGCTGCGCCAGGAGATGGCGGCGGCGTCGGCGGCGCTGGCGTTCGAGCGCGCCGCCGACCTGCGCGACAAGCTGCGAACGCTCGAATGGCTGAGCGAACACCTCGGCCGCTTGCGGCGGGCGCGCGCGGAACACTCGTTCGTTTACCCCGTGGCGAGCGCGGACGGCGACGACCGCTGGTATCTCATCCACCAAGGCCGCGTGAGCGCGGCGGTAGTCGCGCCGCGCAACGAGGAAACGGGGACGACGGCGGCGACGGCGGTCGCGACGCTCTTCGCCCGAACGCTGCCTCCCGGCGGGGCGTTAGCGGCTAATGAAATTGACGCCGTGCTTCTCGTCGCCGCCTGGTTCCGCAAGCATTCGGAGGAGCGGGCGCGGGTACTGACGCCGGAGCAGGCGCTGGCGGCGTGTCAGGGTTGATAGCGACGGTATCACCGCTCGCGCGGTGCCTCGGGAATCGGCCGCGACCGGCTGATGCGGCGGCGCGTCGAGCGGTACGACGGCTCATCGACCCAGTGCCGCGTGCGCTCGCGCTCCGCCACCCACCGCTGCGCCCCGTTGAGGAACAGCCGCGCCGCCAGCCAGAACATCAGCATCAACCCCAAGCACGTCGCGCTGATGAAGCCGAGGGCGTAGGTCACGACGCCGGTCGCCGTCGTCGGCGCCAGCTGGGTGCCGTAGCTCCTGTCGATCAGCGACAAAATGACCTGGATGATGAGCGCGACGACGAGCAGGATCGGCGTCGTCGGCAAATAAACGAGGAAGGCGCCGACGTAGCCGAAGCCGAGCGTACTCAGCAGGCTGCGCCACGACCCCTTCGAGCGCACCGACGACCACATCCCCGTCGCCCCGATGTAGTACATCGCCAGCAGCGTGACCATCAGCCACAGGGCCGGCATGATCAGGCTGAGGACGCCCACGATTGGCGACTTCGCGGCGGCGGGAAGGGTAAAAACGAGCAGGTAGACCGCCAGGGCCGGCACCGCGTAGGCCGCGACGAACAGGTAGCTCACCCCCATGATGCCCCACAGCTTGCCGCGGACGAGTTGCTGGGCCGTCAGCGGCGTCAGCAGCAGCGCCTCCCACGTCAGCCGCTCGCGCTCGCCGCTGACCGACCCGGAACAGCGGATGCCGACGAGCAGCGTGAGGAGCAGCAGCGCGGCGACGGCCTGCATCAGGAAGGCGTCCTCGCTCGGCAGGAACGCCGCGCCGAACGCGGCGAAGTCCAGGCGTGCCAACAGGCCGAGCGCGTCCGCCGGCGCGACGCCGGGGGTCAGGTGCGACCAGAGGATCAGGCCCGAGGAGGCGGCCGTCGCCAGGGCGATGGCGGCGACGCCGAGCCAGCGCGGTACGCGCTTCAGGCTCGGCAGCGGCGCCAGCCCCTCGACGTGGCGCTCCTTCCAGCGCACCGGCTCCTGGCTGACGGCGGGACGGTCGGCGCGAAGAAACCAGGTTCCTTTCTTGCGCCCCTCGCCCTCCAACTGCCGGATGTAAGCCGGCCGCAACCGCCACGCCGCCAGGGCGAGGCAGCCGAGCGACAGCCCGCCCCAGACGAACAGGCCGACGAACAGGCGGCGGAACAGGTCGTGCGTGCCCTCGGCGCCGGGGACGAACGCCGGTTCGAGGACGTACACGGGGTTAAAATAGTTCAGCGGCGCGACGAGGAACGCGGCCAGCGCGTCGGCCGCCGTCGCCGAAATCAGGAAGCGCAGCCCGCCGAGCAGGAGCGCGCCGAGCAGGGCCGCGCCGACGGCGAACCCGTACAGGCCGAGGACGGCGTCGCGCGTGTGCCGGCTCCAGACCGCCGCGAGAAGCGTCGCCGACGCCAGGCCGACGACCATCTCGACCGACAGCAGCACGACGCCCAGGATCAGGCGCGGCTCGGCGCCCCCGAACGCCCCCAGGAAGCAGAGCAGCGGCAGACCGACGAGGGCCAGCAGCAACACCTGCACGATGCGGCCGAGCAGCTTGCCGACGATGATGTGGACCGAGGCGAGGTCGGTCGTCAGCAGGTATTGCAGCGTGCCGCGCGTCTTCTCGTCGCTGACGCCGCCGGCGACGAAGGCGGGCGTCGCCAGCAGCAGCAGGAGGAAGTGCTGCACCACGAAGACGCTCGTGAAGTGCTGGCAGACGGCGATGGTGAAGTCGGTGTCGTTCCGCATGAGCGAGGCGACCCACTCGCCGGCGAAGAACCAGGCGATCTGGAGGAGGAGCCAGCCGCCGTAGACCCAGCGGAAGACGTGCTCGCGGCTGCGGCGGCCGCCGAGGAGCATTTCCTGATGAAACAGAGGGCCGATCATGCTCGGGTCCCGCGCCGTGGTGTGCGCCCGCCGCGGCCGCCTGCGAGGGCGGACTGTCCGGGCCGTCGGTTCGCCGACGTCACCTCGCATCGTAAGCCAGACGGGGCCGCGCCGCAATGGGCGGCGCGCGCGCCGCGCCCTCCCGTCTCATGCTAAAGTACAGGGTCGCCGCCTCAATTCGGCCCGCGCCTGACCCGCGCGCCCCTCGGAGATTTCCCACCCATGAAGCGCTCCTTCCTCCCCGCCGTCCTGGCACTCGCCCTGCCCGGCGTTGCCTTCGGACTCGAGCCGGCCGACGTCTTCGTCCTCGTCAACAAGAAGGTGCCGGCGTCGCGCGCGGTCGCCGACCACTATTGCGCCAGGCGCGGCGTCCCGGCCGAGAACGTCGTCGCGCTCGACCTGCCGGAAGGCGAGGACATCAGCCGCAAGGATTACGACGTTCTCCTCGCCGGCCCGCTGCGCGCCGCCCTGGAGGGGAAGCGCGACAAGGCGAAGGTGCTGCTAACCGTTTACGGCGTCCCGCTCCGCGTCGGCCGCTCCGAGCCCGGCGCCGAGGACCGCGACGAACTGGCGAAGCTGCTGCCCCTCGTCGAGTTTTACCAGGGCCGCTTGAAGGCGCCGCGCGAGGAGGCCGCGAAGCCGGAGGCGGAGGCGCTGACGAACTTGCTGAAATCCCTGGAGGCGCGGCGCCAGCACGCTTCGCACGCCGAGACCGAGGCGAGCGTCGACAGCGAACTGGCCCTCCTCTGGTGGGGCCGCTACGACCTGCGCCGCTGGCAACTCAACCCGCTCTACTTCCAGGTGCCGGCCAAGGTGCGTGCCGAGAAGCCGCCGCTGCTGATGACGGCGCGCCTCGACGGCCCGACGCCCGCACTCGCCAAGCGCCTCGTCGACGACGCCCTCGCCGCGGAGCGCAAGGGGCTGCAGGGCAAAGTTTACCTCGACGCGCGCGGCATCAAGTTCGAGCCGGCCCACGACACCGGCCACGGCTACGGCGGCTACGACGAGTCGCTGCGCGAGGCGGCGCGGCTGCTGCGCGAGGACGCGAAGATGGCGGTGACGCTGGACGACACGCCGGCCCTGTTCGCCCCCGGCAGCTGCCCCGACTGTGCCCTCTACTGCGGCTGGTACTCCTTGGGGAATTACGTCGACTGCTGCCGCTTCGTGCCCGGCGCGATCGCCTACCACATCGCCAGTTCCGAGGCCGTGACCTTGCGCGACCCGAAGACGAAGCAGTGGTGCAAGAACCTCCTGGAGGCGGGCGCCGCCGTGACCATCGGCCCGGTGGCGGAGCCGTACACGGTCGGCTTCCCGAAGCCGGCGGAGTTCTTCGGCTTCCTGGCGACGGGCCGCCACACCCTGGTCGAGTGCTACTGGAAAACCTCCCTGTTCGCGAGCTGGATGACGGTGCTGGTCGGCGATCCGCTCTATAACCCCTACGCGAAGGCGCCGGGGCTGACGGACGGGCAAGTCCGGCCGAGCCCGAAAGGGGGGAAGTTCGAGGCGCACTGAGAGGATAAAGGGGTGGCGGAAACTCTGCCATTTTTCGGGGATTCGGCTTGACAGGAGGCCGGAAACCTGCGACGGATGGATGGGGGGAGTATGCACTCGCGGGCCGGCTCGCGGCCGGCTCATTGGACGTCAGGCAGCCCGGAGGGACCGTCGCCCCTCGCCCTCCGGTGCTGGCAGAGGGAGGGTCACCCGTTCATGTTGCACGTCACGTGCGATCTCTGCGGCAAATTGCTTCGGCCCGGAGAGGACCACCGCTACGTGGTCAAGATCGAGGTCTTCGCCGCGCACGACCCGGCGGAGATCACCGAGGCCGACCTCGACGAGGACCACATGGAGGAGGTCGGCCAGCTGCTGCGCGACATGGAAGACAACCTCGCCGGCCCCGACGAGCTCGACCCGGTCACCCAACACTTCCGCTACGACCTTTGTCCGGACTGTCGCAAGAAGTTCGCCCGCGACCCCCTCGCCAAGGAAGCCGCCCCGAAGTTCCATTTCAGCGCGAACTGACCGACGCTTTGGCGAGGCGAGCGGGGGGCGTCAGCCCCCCGATTCTGACGCTCGCCGTCAGAATCCGGGGGCTGACGCCCCCGGCTCGCCAAACACAAACAGGCTACCCCGCGGACCGGACGCGCTTCATGCGGCGCCAGCCGGCCAGCACGGCGCCGCCGACGCCGAGCAGAGCGAGCGTCGACGGCTCGGGGACGGCGGGGGCGGCGCCACCGCCATCGCCACCCCCGAAGCCTCCGCCCGCCGGGGGAATGAGCCGCACGACGCTGTCGGTCTGCGTGAGCAGGAGGCTCCCGTCGGTCGGATCGACCGTGACGAAGTCGCCGCGCGACCCACCCGTAGCGATGAGCGTTTGCGCCAGGGTGGAAAGATTTACCTCGAACACCTGCCCGGCGTTGGTGTTGACGAAGAGAAACCCGGCCAGGCTCCCGGTCCCCGCCGCCGCCCCGTCGGGGCCGCCGGGGATGAGGCCGGAGTCGAAGATCTGGGCCTTCGTGGCGATGTTGTACCCGAGAATGTGGCCGTTCACCTCGGCGTAGAGGGTCAGGTTGTCGGGGCTGACGGTCAACCCGTCCGCACTTGTGTTCACGAACACGCTCTTGGTTTTGGCGATCGGATTGACGTCCCAAATGACGTTGTTCCCCAGCGTGGAGACGAACACATGGCCGTTGGTGAGGCCGGGGGCGATCCCCGTGGCGGCGGGCATCCCGGCGACGATGAGTTGGTTGAACGTGCCGTTGTTGTTCACCTGGACGAGGTCGCCGATGGACTGCCGTGTCATGTAGATGTTGCCCCCGACCTGGGCGAGGCCGACGGCGTTGGCGAAGCCGTAGTTCATGGTGATGGGGGTCGCCCCCGCGGACTGGTTATTGGTGTCCGTGGGGAACAGGCGAATGTTCCCGGGGTAGTCGGTAACCAGGACGCCGCCCGTTGACGGGAAGGCGATGCCGAGCGGCCCGACACTTCCGTTGTTGGGAAAACCCGTGGCGAAGGGGGTCAGGCTGAAGCCCAGGGCCGTGCCCGCTGGTGTGAGAGTGAGGCCGGCGTGCGCGGCCCCCGCCCCACCCAGTAACATCGCCAGCCCCAGAACCGTCCCCCCCAATCGCAGTCGTGCGCGCATGGCGCCCCCCTTGAAATAGAACGTGTGTGGCGCCCGCGCCTCGTGCGCGGACTTGGGGGGCGGATCATCGTATGCGAATGTCACGCCGCGGACGCGCGAAGCGGATTTCCCTGCGAATGACCGGACAAATGGGGGCCGAGGCGAGCCGAGAAGGCAGCGGGCGCACGCTTCCGTTAACGGCGCTGGCTCCGCCGCGCTAGCGTTCGGTAGCGATCGAATGAAAAAAGCCCTTCCGGTGAAGGGCTTTCCGTGACCCGTCGAGGTGTCCTGAATACCGCCGCTTGAGGCATTTCGTTCGCAGCGCCCGCGCGACGCGGAGGGTTACTTGGCTACGGCCTCACGCCCCACGCTTTCATCGGTGGTGTCCTGGAAGCCGAGGACGATCTGCTTGCCGATGGCGGCCGCGTAGCGGTAGAGCGTGGCCAAGGTGGGGTTCGGTTGCTTCCCGTTCTCCAGCCGGCTCAGCGCCGCCTTGTCGATCCCGGAACGCGCGGCGACCTCGGCGAGGCTGAGCCCTGCCCCTTCGCGTTCGCGACGGAGGGTGGCAAGCGCCCTCCGGACCTCAAGGTACTCCCCGAGCGGGACCGGCTCGCCGTACTCGCCGGAGGCGACGAGCTGCTCCATCGTGGGCCGCTCGTTCTGGAACCGGGAACGGACAGCCTCAAGGCGCGCCTTGTCCTCGGGCGTGCGCTCGATCTTGCGGTGGATTCGCCCTTTGCTCATGACGGCACCTCAGCGCCCTCCCCTCGGCGGGATGGGATAGGCGGTAACGGGGTAGATGGTCAGCGGATCGTCCTGGACGTGTTCCCAGACGACTGCGATGAATTTTCCAGTGGAGGTCCACCCGAAGGTGATGGAGTTCTCACTCGAACGGCTCGTCTCGGTTTCGTTGCCGCGGTCAAGTAGCACCTCGTCCACCTCGTCGGCGGTCACGTCATGTCCGTCAACAATGTGTCGGTAGTTCCCGTCCAGGTCGTCTTCGAGGTCCCAGATGATTTGGACGTCGTGGTGTGTCATGCAATTCCCTTAATTCCAGGTCCAAGGTGTAGTGCATACGACAGTCCTCCTCAGGGGGCTCGGTTGATTAAAAATACAACCGTTGCTTTATGATACAACCTGCTGCCGGGCGGGTCAAGAGGAATTCTTGGCCGTGAGGACAAGCGGAAATATCGTCGCGATGAGCGTAAATAATTAAGGCTGGGTTCAAGGGGTATTCTTGGTTGCGAGTACAAGACGGGATCACTCCGGGACGGTCCACCCGCGAGGGCTGCGCGAGCAGAAGCGCCGGCCGCATCGGCAGCCTGCACCCAGACGCAGGAAATGAAAGAAGCCCTTCCGGAGAAGGGCTTTACGCGAGAGCTTGCGACTTCTTGCGAGACGGTGTGGTGTACAGAAGTACCCCCGGCAGGAATCGAACCCGCATGAGCCCGCTTAGAAGGCGGGTGCATTATCCATTATGCTACGGGGGCCTGTCTTCGCGCTATTCCACCAGAGCCGCGCCGCCGCGTCAAGGTTCGCCGTGACTCCTCATCCGGCGACGACCTGAGTCAGCTTCACAAGCAGGACGTTCGACACCAGCACGAGGAAGATCGACCCGACCACGCCGCGCGTCGCCGCCTTGCCGACGCCTTCGGTGCCGCCGCCCGCCGTCATGCCGAAGTAGCTGCCCGTCACGCCGATCAGATACCCGAACGCAACCGTCTTCAGCACTGCCGGGACGACGTCGTTCGGCGTCAGCACGCGCAGCGTCTCGTTGAAGTACTGCGTGAATGTCATGCTGCCGCCGAGCGCTTCGGCGACGTATCCCGAAGCGACGGCCAAGTAGGCGATGAACACGGTCAGCAGCGGCAGCGCCCCCATGCAGGCCAGGACGCGCGGCGCCACCAACTCGCGCAGCGGCGATAGCCCTAGCACCTCCAGGGCGTCGATTTGTTCCGTCAGGCGCATCGATCCCAACTCGGCCCCGAGGCTCGCGCCCGAGCGGCCGGCGACGATCAGCCCGGCGCCGAGCGGGGCGAACTCCAGGACGACCGCGAGGGCGAGGGCCTGCGGCATGTACTGCATCGCTCCCGGCCCGGCGACGTGGTAGAGGGCGCCGCGCAGGTGCATCCACACGACCGCCCCCAGGGCCGCGCCGGCGGTGAGGCCGAGCGGTAGGGCGCCGAGCAGAATGGCGTGGAACTGGCCGAGCAGTTCGCGCGGGCGGAAAAGCGCCTGCGGAACGGCAAAGAGCGCCCGGACGGCGAAGACGCTGAACTGACCAAGGGATTCGAGGGCGTCGAGCGGATTCATGAGAGTCGGCGTTTTTTGGAGTGCGGCGTCAGGCCGCCGCACTCCAAAAACGCCCCTTACTTCTGCGCCGTCCAGGTCCAATGCCGGTCCGTCGTCTGCCGGACGGTGTCGGCCGCGAAGCCGAGGCGCGCGACGAGCGCGCGGGCCTCGTCGAGCGTCAGGGCGGCGTGGAGCGAGTCGGCGAACATCTTCTGCTGGTGGGCGTTCGCCCCGCCGGCGTGAGCCTCGACGAGGTGATCGAGCGTCGCCTGGTCGGCGGGGCGCAAGAGGTCGCGGACGAACAGCAGAGCCCCTGGAGCGGCCATACGCGCCATCTCGGCGAAGACGGCGGCCGGCTCGGGAATGTGATGCACGATGCTGTTCGAGATGACCGCCGCGAACGCTCCGGCCGTGAACGGCATCCGCTTGGCGTCGACGCGCTGCAGGTGCAAGCGGTCGCCCAAGCCGGCGCGCTCGACGTTCGCGCGGCCGACGTCCAACATCTCCTCGGCGAGGTCGATGCCGACGACCTCCGCCGCCGGCGCCCGCAGGCACAGTTCGATGGGAATCTGAGCCGTGCCGGTGCCGACGTCGAGGATCGGGTTGCGGCCGTCCCACGCCCCGAGGAAGTCGTCGACGAAGGCGCGATTGACCGCGGCGTGGTCCATCGCGTCGTAGTCGTGAGCTTCCTCGGACGTGTCCATCACTTCGGGTTCGAGGACGCGAGGCAGCATGAGGGGGCCTCCTCAATCATCTCCGTCGTCGCGCCGCCCCGAGCCGCGCGTTCTTCCTTGAAGGCGCGGAGCAACTCGAAGCGACGCGCGAGGCCGCTCGCCCCGGCGCCGTCCCACTCGCGGATGACGGCGGACGTCGCCGGGTTGAGGCCGGCGACGCGGTGGAGCCAGTTGATGCCGGCGTCGACGGTCAGGTGCGTGGTCAGCGGGTGGTGCCAGGCGGCGTGCGTGGCCAGACAGCCCATCGGGACCGCCTTGCTGAAGCAGCTGTGGATCAGGAGCGGACTGCCTTGCTCCAGCAGTTCGATCAGCCGGTCGAGGCCCGCGTCGGTGAGGTTGGGAAGCCACGACGAGCGCAGTTCGCGAACGCAATCCGAGGAGAGCATGGTCGGACTCCTTGATGTGGGAGACACACTCCGAGAGTCGCCCTGCGGAGGGGGCAAGGGCCATTATAGGCGGCGCGGCGGCCTTCGGCTCGGCCACCCTCAAGAAAAGGTCACGTCTTGGAGGGCCGAGAGGATGAAAAAACCCCGCCGCTCGCGGGTGCGAGGCGGCGGGGCCGGAACAGAGAAGAGGCCGATGTTGGATAGAAGGTAGATTACGACGGTGACTTTGTCAATCGTGTTTTCCCCGAAAGTTCAGATTCTTCTCGGACACGGCTTGCCGCCGCGCGCCCGGCGCGCCTCGCGGGCGCGAAACGGCAAGCGGCGCTCTCAGCCCTTGTCGCCGTCGGTCTTCGTCGCGCGCTCGGGGCGCAGGGCGCGCACCACGGCGCCGGCCCGCCACATCTCGCTGTCGGCGACCTCCTTCAACTCCTTCTCGAGCTGCTGGCGGTAGTCCGGCCGGCTGTTCGACTCGAGAGTGCGCCGCGCCTCTTCGCCGGCGGCCACTTTCTTGTACAACTGCTCGAACACCGGCTTGCTGGCGTCGCGGAACTTCTTGAACCAGTCGAGGGCGCCGCGCTGTGCCGTCGTCGAGCAGTTGGCGTACATCCAGTCCATGCCGTTCTCGCCGATCAGCGGGTACAGGCTTTGCGTCGCCTCCTCGACCGTCTCGTTGAACGCCTCGGACGGCGAATGGCCGTTCTGCCGCAGCACCTCGTACTGCGCCAGCCACAGGCCGTAGATGGCGCCCATGAGGACGCCGCGCTCGCCGGTCAGGTCGCTGAAGACCTCCTTCTCGAAGGTCGTCTCGAACAGGTAACCGCTGCCGATGGCGATGCCCGTGGCGAGGCAGCGGTCGCGCGCCCGACCCGTCGCGTCCTGGAAGATCGCGAAGCTGGCGTTGATGCCGCGCCCCTCCAGGAACAGCCGGCGCACCGTCGTCCCGGAGCCCTTCGGCGCCACGAGGATGACGTCGATGTCCTTCGGCGGCACGACGCCGGTCTGGTTCTTGTAAGCGATGCTGAAGCCGTGCGAGAAGTAGAGCGCCTTGCCGGCGGTCAGGTATGGCTTGAGCGCCGGCCACTGCTCCTTCTGGCCGGCGTCGGACAGCAGGTACTGAATGAGGGTGCCGCGCTGAGCCGCCTCCTCCAGGGGGAAGAGCGTCTTGCCGGGAACCCAGCCGTCCTGCTGGGCGAGATCCCAGCCGCGCCCCTGGCCGCGCAAACCGATGAGGACGTTGACGCCGTTGTCCTTCATGTTGAGCGACTGGCCGCGCCCCTGCACGCCGTAGCCGAGGACCGCGACTGTCTCGTTGGCCAGGATCTGCTTGATCTTCTCGGGCGGGAAGTCGGCCCGCTCCACGACGGTTTCGGTGATGTTGCCAACGGTGATCTGTCGCATCGTTTGTCGTCCGTCATTGCAAAGGTCGAGCGGCCGCGTCACTCCGAGGGCGGCCGCTCGACGTAGGTGATTGACCCCTGTCACTCTATAGTGACGGGGGTTCCCCGACCACAGAAGAGGTCGCCGAGACGGGCGGGCGCGTACAATGGGTGTGTCGTCCTGGTGAGGAGGAACATCATGAATCGGATCGTCGTCGAGCGGCGTGTGAGCAACAACGGGTTTCTTCAACTCACACTGCCTCTGGGTGCGGACGAAGCGGGCCGGGACGTGCGCGTGACGGTCGAGCCGGTCGTCGGTCCGAAGAAGGAGATGACGCCGGAGGAGTGGCGGGCCGGCATTCTGGCGACGGCGGGCGGCTGGCAAGGCGAGTTCGAGCGCTCCCCGCAGGGCGAGTTGGAGGAGCGGGAGCCACTGTCGTGAGCCATCTGCTCGATACGAATGCGTTCGTGGATCACCTGCGGCGAGGGCCGAAGTCCAAGGTCACAACGAGTCTGCTCGCCGCCCCGCCAGGCACCGTTTACCTCTGTTCCGTAGTCCTTGGCGAATTGATCTTCGGGGCCGTCCGAAGCGGTATCCTCGAAATCGTCTGTTTGAACTACTGTCTCGAAGACGTAAACCTCTCGTCCACACAATAAGAAAGCCCTTCGGCGAGAACGTCGAAGGGCTTCTTTCTGGAAGAAGTCGGGGCGAGAGGATTCGAACCTCCGACATCGTGGTCCCAAACCACGCGCTCTAGGCCAGGCTGAGCTACGCCCCGAAGAGACACTTCTACCATACCGTCCGACCGCCGCGATGCCAAGCACCAGACACGCCCGGCGACCCGACGGTTCGCCTCGTCACTTCCGCAGCGCCTCCATGACGCGCTCGAAGTCGTCGTTCGACTCGAAGCCGATGACGACCTGCCCGCGATCCTTGGCCTTCAGCTTGATCTCGATCTTCATCGACAGCTTTTGACGCAGCTCGTCCTCCAGGCTTTTGACGTGCGCCGTTTTCTCGACCGGCGTCTTTCCCCCGGCGGGCGACGTCTCTTCGGCGCTTGTCTGCGCGGCCTGGCTCTGCTGCTCCTTGATGAGGGCGTCGAGGGCATGCACCGACAGTCCGCGGGCGACGACCTCCTTGGACAGCGCGATCTGTCGCTCCGGCTCATGGACCGCTTTCAGGACCTTGGCGTGTCCCGTCGTCACCTGGCCGTTGCGCACCAGATCCTGGACTTCCTTTGGCAGTTCCAGCAGTCCGACGAGGTTGGTGATGCCGGGCCGCGACAGGCCGAGACGGGTCGCCAGTTGCTCGTGCGTCATGTGAAAGCGGTCGAGGTACTCCTTGAAGCCATGCGCCTTCTCGACCGGGTTGAGGTCAGTGCGGTGGATGTTCTCGACCAGGGCGGCTTCGAGCACCTGTTGGTCGTTGAAATCGACGACGTGAACCGGGACGGCGTTGAGGCCGGCGGCCTTGGCGGCGCGGAGGCGACGTTCGCCGGCGACGAGTTGAAAGGTGTCGCCGACCTGGCGCACGACGAGCGGCTGCAAGACGCCGTGGTTGCGGATACTGTCGCTGAGCGACTTCAGTTCCTCGTCGTCGAACGCCTTACGCGGCTGGTACGGGTTCTGATGGATCTGGTCGAGACGGACCTCGGCCCGCGGGTGGGGGGCTTCCCCGTCTGTCGCGCCGCTGAGGAGGGCGTCGAGGCCACGACCGAGACGAGACTTCTTTTCCACGGACATAGGGCTGCTCCTCTGTCAACCGGCTGGGAGCGGTGGTTCCATCCACCGCGCGGGCATTCTAGCATTGTCTGACGTGGCCGGACAATGGTGGTTTGGCCGAGACGTCGCCGCCGGGGTGTCACACGCGCGTGGGGGGGGTGTCAGGGGGTGTCACGGGGGTGTCAAAGGCACCGCCCTTTTCGTGACACCCCTGGCCGTGTTCCACATGGAACATTCCCTAGAGAAGTCAAGGTCAGCAAGGAAGGAAAGCCGCTCGACGCAGCGGCGCGGACGGCTTAAGCCCATGATCCTACTCCACTTCCCGCGCGGCGCACCAGAGCAATTTTCCGCCCGCGGGGTCGTTGCCGATTGCTCTTTTTCTTCGCGGATCGGTTGGAGTAAGATCCGCTCACGACGGCACGGAACCCGTCGCGACGCGCCAGCCGAATCACACCACCGCATCCTGATCTTCTCTACGATTCCCGCGCGACCTGACGAACAGGGGGGCTGACCCTCCCTGCTCGCCGCACCCGATTCCCTTTCTCACGGAACAGAGAGAGCCATGAACCGGAACCCGATTCTTTTCCGCGTGGACGGTACGACCAGCATCGGCTGGGAACGTGCCTACCGCTGTCTGACGTTCGCCGCCGCGCTGCAGCGGCGCCGCCGGCCGACCTACTTCCTCTCCCAGTTCGACCCGCCCGCGTTCGGCTTCACCGTCAAACGCGGCGGCCACGACTGGCTGCGCACCGAATGCCCCATCGGCTCGCCGGAGGACCTCAACGCCACGCTCCAGCAGGTCTACAAGCTCCAACCGTCCGCCGTCATCGTCGACGCCCCCGAGGCGCAGGAAGGCTACCTCCGCGAACTCCAGGCCGGCGGCACCGTCGTCGTCTCGCTCGACCACCTCGCGGCGCTGAAGTTCCCGTCGCGGCTCATCATCAACCCGCTGCTCGGCCCCAGCAAGGAGACGTACCAGTACGAACGCGGCACCCAGCTGCTGCTCGGCGAACGCTACGCCCTGGTGCGGCCCGAGGTGCGCCGCGCCCGCCCGGTGCGCTCGCAGGAGCCGCCGCAGCCGTTCCGCGTCATGGTGGCGCTGGGCGACGACGACCCGAACAACCAGGTCGTGGAGTTGTCGCGACTGCTGATGAATTGCCCGCGCGTCGGCCGCGTCGACGCCGTCGTCCGCCCGCAGCACCCGGCGGTCGAGCAGCTGAAGGCGATGGCCGAGGACTACACCGGGCGCTTCGAGTTGGCCGTCGAGCCGAACGAGGTGACGACGCGGCTGTCGCGCTGCCACCTCGCCGTCACCGCCGGCAACGGCTGGGCCGTCGAACTGGCGTGCGTCGGCGTGCCGCAGCTGGTCATCGTCCAGAACGAGGCGCACTGGCCGACGGCGAAGCGTCTGGAGGAGGAAGGGGCGGCGGTCTGCCTCGGCGCCTTCCCGACGGTGTCGGCACAGGCGCTGCGTCAGGGCGTGCAGAACATGCTCGCCGATCAGTACGAACGACAGGCGATGTCGCGCGCCGGGCGACATCTCATCGACGGCCGCGGGCCGGACCGGCTCGTCACCGGACTCGAAGTGATGCTCCACCGCGGGCGTCGGGCTCTGGCCGGACTCGCGGCGTGACGACCCGCCGCTTGCGGCTTCGCAACCGCGCGAAGCCGCAAGCGGCTTCTTTGGTTGACATCCCCCCTCCTCCTCGGGTCTACTGACGGGAGACTCACGGGAGGGATCGTCATGGAGAAAGAGCAAGTCGCCGCGGCCCTCGAAGAGATCGGCGTTCTCTTCGAGTTGCAGGGCGAGAACGCCTTCAAGTGTCAGGCGTATCACAGCGCCGCCCGCACCATCGAGCAACTCGAAACGAGCCTCGCCGACGTCATCGCCTCGGGTCAACTCGGAAAGATTCGCGGCATCGGCGAGCGCCTTCAGGAACAGATCACCACGCTCTCCCGCACCGGCGCCCTCCCCCTTCTCGAAGACCTGCGCAAGAAGACGCCGCCGGGCCTGTTGCGCATGTTGCGCATCCAGGGACTCGGGCCGAAGAAGGTGCGGGCGCTGTACGACCAGCTCGGCGTCGAAGACCTCGACGCGCTCAAGGCGGCGTGCGCGGCCAGCCAGGTCGAGACGCTCAAGGGCTTCGGCGCCAAGACGCAGCAGAAGATCCTCGAAGGTATTGAATTCCTCGGCCAGATGGGCGAGCGCGTCCGCATCGACCAGGCGCTGCCGCTGGCGCAAGCGCTCCTTGAAGGGTTGCGCTCCGCCCCCGGCATCATCCGCATCGAGCTGTGCGGCAGCTTGCGACGTCGCAAGGAGACGATCAAGGACATCGACATCCTCGTCAGCTCCGACGACCCGGTGCCGATCATGAACCGCTTCGTCTCCTTGCCGGGGGTGAAGCAGGTGATCGGCCGGGGCGACACGAAGTCGAGCGTCATCGTCACCGACGGCGGGAAAGTGACGATGAACGCCGACCTCCGCGTCGTCGCCGATTCGCAGTTCGCCTTCGCGCTGCACTACTTCACCGGGTGTAAAGAACACAACGTCGCCCTGCGGCAAATGGCCATCGACAGGGGCCTGAAGCTGAACGAGTACGAACTCGTCGGCGACGGCAAGAGCGTCCGCTGCAAGGACGAAACCGCTCTCTACAAGGCGTTCGGCCTCGACTACGTTCCGCCGGAGATGCGCGAGCACACCGGCGAGATGGAGGCGGCGGCGGCGCACGCGATCCCCGACCTCGTCGAGGCCGACGACATCCGCGGCGTCTTCCACTGCCACACCACCGCGAGCGACGGCGCGAATTCCCTGGAGGAGATGGCCCTGGCGGCGAAGGCGCTCGGCTTGCAGTACCTCGGCCTCGGCGATCATTCGCAGTCGCTGACCGTCGCCAACGGCCTGTCGCCGGAGCGCGTCCGCCGACAGCAGGAGGAGATCGACGCGCTCAACCGGAAGTTGCAGGGCATCCACCTCTTCAAGGGCATCGAGTGCGACATCCTCGCCGACGGCCGCCTCGATTACGACGACGACGTCCTCGCGACCTTCGATTACGTCGTCGCCAGCGTCCACAGCCATTTCAACCAGCCGCGCGAGGAGATGACGGCTCGCATCGTCCGGGCCGTGAGCCACCCGCGCGTGACGATGCTCGGCCACGCGACGGGACGGCTGTTGCTGCGCCGCGACGCCTATCACGTCGACCTCGAAGCCGTTCTCCAGGCGGCGGCGAAGCACGGGACGATGGTCGAGATCAACGCCCACCCGCAACGTCTCGATCTCGACTGGGTCCACTGCAAGCGCGCCAAGGCGCTCGGCGTGAAGCTGGTCATCAACCCCGACGCCCATAGCACGGGCGATTTGAGCCTGTACCGCTACGGCGTCGACGTGGCGCGGCGGGGCTGGCTGACGAAGAAGGACGTGTTCAACACGGGGACACTGGCGCAGGTGACGAAGTCGCTGGCGGCGCGGCGGGCGAAGGCCGAGTGACGGGCCGTCGTCACGGCTTGTGAAACTCCTTCGGGATGGCTTCGTAACGCGCCCCCGTGGCCGTGATCGTAGCCCGACGACTCGTTTCACCTGTCACGCTCAGTTCCACGCGCAGGTGTTCCCTCGGCAAGGCGCCCGCGACGCGGTCGGCCCATTCGACGAGGCAGACGCCGTCACCCTCGAAGTATTCGTGGGCGCCGAGGTCGAGGAATTCCCCCTCGGCGTACAGGCGGTAGGCGTCAAAGTGGTAGACCGGCAGCCGCGCTCGATACTCCTGAATGAGGACGAACGTCGGGCTGCTGACGGCGCGCGGGTCGGCGAGGCCAAGCCCTTCGGCCACCGCGCGGACGAGGTGCGTCTTGCCGGCTCCGAGCGGACCCACCAGAGCCACGACGGCTCCGGGAAACAGCAATTCCCCCAGGCGACGGCCGAACACCTCGGTGGCGGACAGGTCCGGCAAGTCGAGCGTGACGGGTGAACTCATGAGAGCAGGATAACAAATTCTCCCGCCCGCCGCGCTTGTCCCGGCTGGCCAGCGCCCGCGGACGCCCTTGACCGACCGGCGCGGGACGGTTACTTTTGTCCCCGAGAGAACCGTCACGGAAGGCGAGGACGTCATGACCGTCGTTTCGCAGCGATGGGCGCGGGTTCTGGATTGGGCCTGGCTGCTGGCGTGGGGCGTGGCGTCGTCGGTCTGGTGCGTGACGGCGTCGGCGCGGCTGGGGGCGACCTTCGACGAGCCGGTCTACCTGGAGCGCGGCCTGGAGGGCTGGCGGACCGGGAGTCACTACGGGCTCATCCGCCTGGGCACGATGCCACTCCCCATCGACGTGCAGACGTTTCCCCTCTATCTCTACGAAAAGGCGACAGGCACCCGGCTCGACCCGGCCGCGGACTGCGACGTCCTACTGCCCTGGGCGAGGGCAGGGACGCTGGTCTTCTGGTGGCTGCTGCTGAGTTACGGACGTCTGACGGGCCGGAGCCTCGCGGGGCCTTGGGGCGGGCGCGCCGCCGTCGCCGTGCTGGCCTGCGAGCCGAATCTGCTGGCGCACGCGGCGCTGGCGACGACCGACGTGGCGGTCAGCGCGTGTGTGTTGGCTCTGCTCTACCATTTCCGGACGGCACGCGACGCGGGCTGGGGGCGGCGGGTGGCGCTGCCCGCGGCCTGGTACGGCGCCGCGCTCCTCGCCAAGGCGTCGGCGCTGGCGTTCGGCCCGCTCGTGCTGCTGGCGGCCGAGGCGGGGCGCGTCCTTCACGAGAAGCGGGCGCGGGGCGAGCGCTTGCGACCACTCCGGCCCGCTTTCGCGCCCTTCCTGCGCGACGGGGCGCAGGTTCTGGCGCTCGGCTTGATCCTGGCCTTCGTCGTCTGCGGCAGCGACTGGCGGGCCGAGCCTTCCTTCGTCAAATGGGCCGAGAGCCTGCCGGAAGGGCCGGCGCGGTCCGGGACCGTGTGGCTCGCCGAGAACCTGCGCGTCTTCAGCAACGCCGGCGACGGGATCGTGCGGCAGGTGCGCCACAACATACGCGGCCACGGCGTCTTCCTCCTCGGCGAGGTGCATCCGCGCGCCCTGTGGTACTACTTCCCCGTCGCCCTGGCGATCAAGCTGCCGCTGCCGCTACTGTTGCTGCCGCTAGTCGTGGTCGTGGCCCGGCCGGCGGCGCTGGCCAATTGGGCGTGTCTTGGGGCGGGAATCCTATTGCTGTTCAGTCTCAACTGCCGCGTGCAGATCGGCATTCGGTTGGTGCTGCCACTGGTGGCGCTGGGCGCGGCGGGCTTGGCGGCGGCGGCCGTGAACGCGGGGCGCGGGCGGCTGCGCTGGCTGCCTCTGGGAGGACTGGCGCTCGGCGTGCTGTGGACCGTGGGCGAAGCGGTCGCCGTCTGGCCGCACGGACTCTGCTACGCGAACGAGTTGTGGGGCGGGACCGAGAACGCCTACCTGCGCTTGAGCGACTCGAATTTCGACTGGGGGCAGGGGTTGAAAGAGTTGGAGCGCTGGCGGGAGAAGCGGAACCTCGCCGAGCTGGACGTGTGGTACTTCGGCACCGACCCGGCGGTCCGGTCGCCGCGACTGCACCTCGTGCCGTTCCACACGCTCGACGTGAGCGCGGCCGCGGACGTGCATGGGCAGGTACGCGGGCGCTATCTCGCCGCCAGCGCCACCTTGGTTTACGGCATCCCCTCGAACACGCCGGGCCACCTGCAAGCCGCGGCCTTCCTGCGCCGCCATCAGCCCGTCGCCCGCGTGGCCACCTTTCTCGTCTACGATTTCGGCGAGCCGAACGACCGAGCCGCGGCCGTCCGGGGGAGAGCTTATCCCGCCCCGTGACGCCCGCGGCTCGAATCGGCCTCCCCCCGACCGGAAGACACCCAAGCCTTGCGAGACGGGGAAAGAAACACGGCGTCCGGAGGGGGACCCGAACGCCGTGCGGAGGCCAGACCCCCCGAAGCCGCGAAGGACCGCGGGGAGCCTGTTGGGGGGTCGCTTAGCGGTGGAACAACTTCCGCTTGCCGTGGCCGCAGGAGTCGCAGGCCGCGGAGCAGGAGTCGCTACCGCCGCAGCTGGTGCCGCAGCCGGCGTCGCAGGAAGTCGCTACCTGCTTGGCGACCTTACGGCACACCATGCGGGTGCAGGTCACCGTCTCGCAGTGCGGCACACACACCTGGACGCAGCGCGTCGCCTGGTAGGGGACGCACTTGCTGACGCACACGGTGTACGTCTCGGTACGGCACTCCGGCACGCACTTGGTGCGGCAGACCGGAACCTGCTCCGTGACGCACTCCTTCTTGCAGGTCGTCACGGTGACCGTCTCGGGACGGCACTCGGTGCGGCGCTCCATCTTGGTCACGCACTTCTCAACCGTCACCATGTTCGGCACCCAGACCTTGACGGACTTGGTGCGGACCGGCGGGCACTCCACTTCGCACGCGGTCTCGCAAGCGTCGCCGCAGCCGCTGGAGCAGCCGTGGCTCTTGTGCTTGCCGAGCTTGCCGAGCTTGCCGCCGAGCCGGTCCATAAAGCTCGGGCCGCAGGCGACTTCCTGACAGTCGTAGTGCCCGTGGTCCTCGCACTTACGTTCGACGTGCGTGACGGGCACGCACACGGTGTGCGACTTCATGACCGTCTTGGTCTCGGTGCAGGGAACGCTGATGACCTTCGTCCGCGTCTCCATGACCGTCTCGGTCACGTTGCGGTACGAGGTCACGTTGCGCGTGCGGGTTTCGGGAACCTGCTCCGTCTTGTAGGCGGTGTAGGTCTCGTTCCGCGACTCCATGCGGTTGACGGTGCGGGTCGTCGTGTAGGTCTCGGGGACGTACTCGTTGACGTAAATCGTGGTCATCGACGGCCCGCAGCCGCCGCCGACCGAACCGACGCCGCCGCCGCACGAGCTGGCGGGGGGCGCGGCCTCCATCGCCCCGGCGGCGGGCATCTTTTCCATCATCTTCATCTCGGCCGGGGCGGCGATCTTCTCGGCCGCCTTGGCCTTGTCGTCGGCCTTCTTCTCGTCGGCCAGGACGAGGCCAGTCGCCATCAGCAGCGCGCCGGCCAGCATCGCGAGGCGAATGCGCTTCAACATGCTGTCTTCTCCTGGAAGAGAACTTGCACCGATCCAGCCGGCACGACTTCAGTCCGGGCTCCTGGACCGATCGCGGAGGTTACTTCACGCAACTATGCCCAATTGGGGAAGGATGGCAAAGCAAGAGGGCTGGGAGATGAGGAAAAAGGGGCGGGGTTTCGTCGGGAAATGAGGCGAGTGCCGCCGGGGAGAGAGATACGGGAAATGCGGGCTGGGGGCGCGACCCGCCCGAAGCGCCGGCGCTTCGGGCGGGTCGTTCCGTTCTTACTTCTGGTCGCCGTTCGGGGGCTTCGGCTTCGACCCGTCGCGCGGCGGGGCCGGTTTGACCGGCGGTTTCGCGGCGCCCGGTATTCCCGGTCGGGGTGGCACGGCCGGCTGTCCCGGACGAGGAGGCGCCGTCGCTCCGACAGGCATTCCCGACCCTTGCGGTGCGAGGGGACGGCCGCCGCTCGGAGGTGATGTGACGGCGGCGCCGGCGGGCGTGACTGGCCCCGTCAGTCGGGGAGGGGCGGACGACCGACTGACCGGGGGCGCCGTCGTGACGGCTCCCGCGCGGGACGGAACACCCGTCGCGGCGGCCGGAGGCGTTGGCGCGACCGCCAGGGAGGCGACGCGCGGCTGCGTCGGCGCCGTCGTCGGCAGCTGCGCCTCCGCCTGTCGCCGCTGCACGGAAGCCTGCTGCGTCGCTTCCGCCTGCTGCCTCACCTGCTGCCGGGCGCTCGCGTCGAGCGCCGTCGTCTTCACACCCTTCGAGGCCGCCACCTGAGAGGCGGGCGCCAGCACTTGCTGATTGTAGACGTTCGTCCGGTTGACCACCGTCGTGTTGTTGTTGACGACCGTCGTATTGTTGTTCACGACCGTCGTGTTGTTGACGATGACGTTCTGCTGGACCAGGGTGCGCGGCGGCCGCGGCGCCCGCCCGGTCTCGCGAGCATAGTAGATCTCGATCTGCGCCGTCTCCCAGCGCGGGTCGGCGCGGCGCTCGTAGCGCTCGTAGACGATGATGGCGTCGTAGCGCCGCCGGCTGTAGACGACGCAACTCTCGTAACCGAGGTCGCGATACGCCGGACCGTAGTAGTCGCCGAAGTAGTAGTGGCAGGACGCCGGCCTCACGAACAGGGCGTCGACGACGATCGTATCGCGGACGACGTAACTCGGCGTGTAGACGAAGCCGACGCCGACGACGCCGTGGTCGATGACGACGGGGGCGTAGATGACGCCGCGGCGGGCGACGGCGAGATCCCAGTAGCCGGGGATGAAGACGTAGCCGGTCGGCGCCCAGCGGTAGTGCGACTGCACCCAGACGTAGCCCGGCTGCACGCGCGCCCAGTAGCCGGCGCTCCAAAGGTAGCGGTCGCCGCGCCAGACCCAGTGGCCGGGGACGTAAAACGTCTCGGCTCCCGGAGCCGCTCCGGCCGGCAGCGTCTCGGGCGGCTCGGGCGGGCGCGGCAGGTAAGTGACGTCGTGTCGGTCGGCCTCCTTCCGGGCCTCGACCCAGAAGCCTGGCACCCACTGCCAGCGGTCGGCGTCGGCGCGCCAGTAGCCGGCGACCCAACTCTTGGCGGGCGGCGGCGTGCGCCAGACGCCGCTGACCCAGAGGTAATCGTTGCGCTCGTCGTCCCAGTGCCAGTAGCCGCCGATCCAGACGACGTCGCCCTCGGGCTTCTGCTCGGGCGGCATCTCTTCGATAGCCTTGGGCGGCTGCTTGCCGACGTGCTTGGTCGCCGTCGGCTCATGGGTCGGCGTGGCGAACGCCTCATGGATCGGGCCGCGTGCCAGCACCTCGACGCCTTTGGGAATGGCAGGAGGCTCCTCGACCGCCTTCGCCTCGGCGATCGGCTTCGGCGCCGCGTCGGGCACCGGAATCGGTGTCAGACTCGGTCCTTCCTGAGCGCGACCGGCGGAGGAAAGAGACAGGCCGGCGCCCGCGAGGAGAGCGGCCAGGCCGTGCTTGACAGAACGAGCGCGCATGGTGAGATGGGCCTCCGTGCCAGAGTCAGGGCTCGCCGGATATACCCGCGTTTGGCGTATCCGTCGAGCCGAAGAGCGCGAACCGCGCGGCGGCTCCTGTGTCCCTGCTATTGACGTTGACAATGGCCACGAGCCGAATACTATGACATCGTCAACGACGAACGGGGCGTAGCTCAGCTTGGCTAGAGCGTACGGTTCGGGACCGTAAGGTCGGAGGTTCAAATCCTCTCGCCCCGACTTGAATATCAAGGTTCTTCGCGAGTCATCCGCAAGCGGTTGATTCTCGGTTTGTTCCAGGCCCTTTTCGGCAGACTTAACGACCAGAATCGGGTTCAAACTACCGGCCGATTGCAGCATGACAGCTCGCCGAACTGCCGTAACCCCTTTCTTCTTGAACAGTTACCGAGTTCAAATCCCGTCGCCAGTTTCGCGGTCCGCGACCGTTACCCAGTTCAATTTCGTTCATTCTCCCGCGGCTCCGCAATACGATAACGAGGCTTTCGTTCGGCGTCGCGAGAAAGAAATCGCAATTTCTTTCCGTTCGCCTGCGCCTTTCGTCTGCGGTTTACGCTGAGTGAGCGGAGGGCCGATCCGATGAACGAACTCGATCTGTTTGCAGCTGCCATTGCCATCGCCGACCAGGGGGAACGGGCATCTCTGTTGGACCGCGAATGCGCCGGCCGACCCGACGTGCGGCAGCGGATCGACCAGTTACTGGACGCGCATTTCCGCTCCCACCCGCTACTTGACCAGCCCGTCCCGGAAGAGACAGGGGCCTATGTTCCAAACGAACAACCCGGCGCCGTCGTCGCGGGACGCTACAAGCTGCTCGAAAAGATCGGCGAAGGCGGCATGGGCGAAGTCTGGGTCGCCGACCAGTTGGAACCGATCAAACGGCGCGTCGCCTTGAAGCTCATCAAACCCGGCATGGATTCGCGCAGCGTACTCGGCCGTTTCGAGGCCGAACGGCAGGCGCTCGCGGTCATGGACCACCCCAACATCGCGAAGGTTCTCGACGCCGGCACCACCGCCGATGGCCGGCCCTATTTCGTCATGGAGCTGGTCAAAGGTACGCCGATCACCGACTTCTGCGACGCTCGCAAGCTGACCCCCAAGCAACGGCTGGAGTTGTTCATTCCCGTGTGTCAGGCGATCCAGCACGCCCACATGAAGGGGATCATCCACCGCGATATCAAGCCGTCGAACGTCCTGGTGGCGCTGCACGACGAGACCCCGGTGGCGAAGGTCATCGACTTCGGCGTGGCGAAGGCCATCGGCCAGCAACTCACCGAGAAGACGATCTACACCGGCTTCGGGGCGCTGGTCGGCACTCCGGCTTACATGGCCCCGGAGCAGGCGACCTTCAACCAACTGGACGTGGACACGCGGGCGGACGTGTACGCCCTGGGAGTGTTGCTGTACGAACTGCTCGCGGGCAGCCCGCCCATCGAGAAGGAGCGGCTGAAGCTGGCCGCGCTCGACGAGGTGTTGCGCATTGTGCGCGACGAGGAACCGCCACGCCCGAGCCAGCGGCTCAGCACCTCGCAGGCGAAGGCTAGCATCGCGGCCACGCGGCAATCCGAGCCGGCGAAGCTCTCCGCGCTGATGAAGGGCGAGATCGACTGGATCGTGATGAAGGCGTTGGAGAAGGATCGCACCCGCCGCTACGACACGGCCAACGGACTGGCGAAGGACATCCAGCGCTACCTCGACGGCGATTCCGTGGAAGCGTGCCCGCCGACGCTGAGGTATCGCATGCGGAAGGCGTACCGGCGGAACAAGACGGCGGTTCGGGTGGCTAGCGCGTTCGTCTGCCTCTCACTCGGTGCCGCATTTATGGGGGCGGTCCTGACCGTGAAAGCGAAGCTGGCGGAGGCGACCGCCGAGGAAAAGCGTATTGAGGCCGAGGAGAATGAGACTTTAGCAAAGTTAGTGCAGTAGCCCGTTCTCCCCATGCGCATAAACTGAACTCCTGAAGCCTCTTGCGTCAGGAGGGCTGCTGATGACTGTTCCAGGGGAGTATGTCCCGGACGTCACCGAGGGCATTACTCGTG